>JAAZKA010000012.1 GCA_012800055.1 Clostridiales bacterium | reverse complement strand
TCATAACCGCCGAAGATCCCTGCCGCCGTGACGTTCGCGACGGCGTCCTGCGCGTAGACGGCGATGCTGGAAAGGTCGGCATAATACACGGGCCCGGTCGCAGCAGGCAGGTTGAGCGCGAGGTTCAAGATCGCGGCAGCTTCCTCACGTGTAATCGCCCGATCCGCGTGAAAACGGGAATCGGAGAGCATCTCGGCGGGAATCAGACCTGCCGTATACGCCTGACGGAAAGAGTCATAGTACCAGCTTGTCATCGCGACGTCCATCGGCCACGAGTAGGAGCCGGATCCGGTCGGGTTATAGCGGCGGACGATGAGGGTGACGAACTCCGCACGCGTAATGGAGTTGTCCGGACGGAAAGTGCCGTCGGTGTATCCCCGGATAACCCCGGCGTCTGCCATTGCGAGGATTTCGGTGCGTGCCCAGTGCGTTACGGTGTCGGGGAAGTAGGCCGCCGACATCCCGCACAGACTGCCCAGCAGCATCAGCACCAGAAGGACCGATATGAGTTTTTTCATATGTGTGAACTCCTTATACATCCACAGTTTATCTGTGTCGGTTCAGTTTCAGATACGCGACCGCGATGATTTTCGCATGGTCGAATGCGATGCCGTTCCGAGAGAGAATACCGACGTCATGCCGTATCCCGAACGGTGTCTGCGTCATACGGATGTCGAGATCTGCGCGCAGCGTCTCTGTACCGTCCGTCAGCATAAGCACACCTTCCGCAAGGCTCACATGGAACCACCGTGCGTCGTCGGCATCGTCGTCGGCGCAGACGTGCAGCGTATGGCGGTCGGCGAGGGCGGCATAGGCATGCGTGATGACCCAGCCGCGCGGGTCACGTCCCGGGTCGCTGAACAACCCGATCGGCGCGAGAGTCAGGCCTTCGACGTGAGTTTCCTCGAGAAGTTCCCGTGCGGCGGCTGCGTCGACGGTCTCGTCGGGGTTTGCGAATCCGCCGGGCAGTGCCCACATCCCTAAGGAGGGATGCCCGCCGCGCCGGATCAGCAGCAATTCATACCCGTCCGTGTCCGGCGAGAACAGCAGAATGTCGGCGGTCACGGAAGGGCGCGGGTAGTCTCCGGGACGGTAGCGCGCGAGAAACTCCGATTCGGTCAGTCCATTTTTATCAGTCAGCATGGCAATCTCCGCGAAAAAAATGTTGCATTATGCATTTATGCGTGATATAATAGAAAAAACCCCAAGAAATAAGGAGGATGCTTATATATGACACAACAGGAGAAGATGAAACTCAAGGGTCAGGGCTGCATCCCGCAGAACGACGGCGTTCACTTCGCGCTGCGCTATCCGCTCGTCGCCGGATGCGTCACGTCCGCACAGATCCGTGCCGTCGCCGACGTCGCCGAGACCTACGGACGCGGCTACTATGTCGAAACCGTTCGGCTGGGGCTGGAGATTCCGTACATCAAACCCGAGGATATCCCCGCTGCCCGTGAGAAGCTCGCGGCAGTCGGATTGTACACCGGCGGCACCGGAAAACGTGTCCGCCCGATCGTTCCGTGCAAGGGCACCGTCTGTGTCCACGGCCTGTTTGATACGCTGGGTCTGTGCCGGACACTCCACGAGCGCTTCTACGCGAAGGATACCGTCGCGAAACTAAAGATTGGGCTTGCCGGATGCCCGAACAACTGCACTAAAGCGCAGCTCAACGACATCGGCATCATCGGATGCGCAAGGCCTCAGCTTGACGCGGACAAGTGTACGGGCTGCGGCGTGTGCGTTGATATCTGCCCGGTCAAGTGCCTGAAGCTCGAGGACGGCAAGATCAACTTTGACGCTTCCAAGTGCGTCGACTGCGGCAAGTGCATCAAAGCCTGTCCGACAGACGCGTTCAGCGATGCCTACCGCGGTGTGTATATCTTCGTCGGCGGACGCTTCGGACGCTCCATCCGGATCGGAGACCGCGTCGACCATGTCTTCACACCCGACGAAGTCCCCGACGCCGTCGAAAAAATCATAGCATGGTATCAGGAAAATGCCCTCGACGGCGAGCGCACCTCCGCAACGGTCGAGCGGCTCGGTATTGATGCGATCAATGCACTGTTCCGGTAAGCGATAGACGGATGCAGGGGTGGGATTTATTTCCCGCCCCGTTCTCTTTTTCGTTCGGCTTCGCGTATATTCCGACGCGTTTCAGCTTTGTCCCACTCGGCTTTGTCCTCCGCGCTCATTACCGTCAGCTTCGGCACCGGACACGGTCTGCCGTCTTCTCCGAGCGCCACCATCGTCAGATACGCCGAGTTGATCAACGTCCGCGTGCCGTTGAGTTCCTCGACGTACGACGTAACGCGCACGACCATCGACGCACGCCCGACGTACACGATGCGCCCTTTGAGAACGATCGTCGAGTTCGCAACCGCCGGGGCTAAAAACTCCAGCGTCTCCACGAGCACCGTCGTGACGTTGTGCTCGGAGTGCCTTCTGGCGACGACTGCCGCGACAATGTCAATCCACTCCATCAGCCGTCCGCCGAACAGACGGTTCGCGCCGTTCATCGTGCTCTGTGTCAGCACCTGCACCTGCTCGGCGACCGATTCCTCCGGTGTCTTCTCAGCTTTCATCCGCAGCTCCTTCAGTATGTGGGAGGAACATCCATGAGCCCTCCATATGATACAGTATTTCCTCATACGGCAGCCCCAGCTCGCTGTGCAGAATCTGTGCGATGCGGGAGCCGCAGTAGCCGCCCTGACAGCGTCCCATCGACGCCCGGCAGCGGTTCTTCACGCCGATGACCGTTCGCGCACCCCGCCGTACCGCGTCGAGCACCTCTGCATACGTGACGGTCTCGCATCGGCAGACGATTTCGCCGAACGCCGGATTCTCTCGTACCAGTTCCCTGCGTACCTCGTCCGGCAGATCCCGGAAGCGCGGGAAGGCTTTGCGGTATGGGTCGAAGTCCGCGCGCGGCGTCAGTTCCGTGACCTCGCCGAGAAGCTCCGTCACATACCGCGCGATCGGCATGGCCGCCGTCAGCCCGGGGGACTCGATGCCGACCAGGTTCACCGCGCAGCCGCTGCGTTCGATCACAAAGTCATGGTAGCCGCCCCGGTTTGTCAGCTTCGGACGGACTCCCGCGAACGTCCGGATGACCTGCCCGCGTGAAAGCCCCGGCAGCAGCTTCTCTCCATCACGCAGCAGCTCCTCCAGTACCGGCGCGGTCGTCGCGCGGTCGTCGGCGTCGGACGTGTACTCGTTCGACGGTCCGATCAGCACATTGCCGTCGACTGTCGGCGTCAGATGGATACCCAGCCCTCCGGCGCGCGGGTTCGGTACCGGATACGCGGGCAGCGGCAGTGTATCCCCGACGCGTTTGTCCAGCACGTAATACTCGCCCCTGCACGGGTACGTTTCGATCTCCGGAAGTCCGAGTGTCCTCGCGAGCGCGGCGGCTCCGTGACCGGCGGCGTTGACGATGAAGTCCGCGCGGACGTCTCCTGTGGGCGTGTGCAGCAAATAGACGCCGTCGTTTGTCGATATGAACATGACGGGACGGTTAAAAAGAAAGCGCGCACCGTTGCGGACCGCGTTCTCCATCAGTGCGAAGGTATATTCGAACGGGTCGAGAATCGCCGTAAGCGGTGAGTACATCGCAAACTCCCCGCGCACTTTAGGAGCCAGACGGTCGATTTCCGCGCGCGGAATCATCTCGAGCATGCAGCCGTTTTCGCGTCCGCGTGAGAGCATCCCGGTCAACACACGGCGGTCGTCCTCATCGAACCCGACGACCAGCTTGCCGGTCCGTTTATACCGGATGTCAAGCTCCCTTGCGAGCGCATCGAAACCCCGGTTGCCCTCAACGCACATGCGCGCCATCTTCGACCCGGGGACGTTGTTGAAGCCCGCGTGCAGCACGCCGGAGTTCCTGCCGGAGGTTCCGTATGCGGCGTCCGGCTCACGCTCGAGCACCACGACCCGCACCCGATACCGCGTCAGCTCCCTTGCAATTGCGCTGCCCACAACACCCGCGCCGATCACCGCTATCGTCGTCATAACTGTACCTCTCTTCTCTCTCTATTATACCATCCGTCCGGCGTCTGCGTCAACCGTTATTTTGCCGATGTGTACAAAAAACTTTCCCGCCTACTTGTGTTTTTCTGCGGAATATGATACACTGTACTCACAACCTTGAATATGGGAGTGAGCTTCATGGACAAGAACAACATCGGTTACGCGGTACTCGGGCTTGGCGTCGGGATGGGGCATGTGCGCGGTACGATGGACTTGCGCGGCGGACGGCTTGTTGCGGTGTGCGACCTCTGCGAGGATCGGCTTGCGAAGGCAGTCGACGCCTGCAAGGATTCCAAGAGTAAAGATGTCCGCACCTACACAAACTTCACAAAGATGCTCAACGACCCCGACGTTGACGCCGTGTCGATCGCGACGCCGTCCGGGATGCATGCCTACCACGCGATCATGGCGATGAACGCTGGCAAGCATGTGCTCATCGAGAAGCCCATCGACGTGAGCGTCGCGCGTGCGGAGGAAATTGTCCGCGTGTGGAAGATGATGGGCGTGAAGGCGTCGTGCGTATTCCAGTGCAGGAGATGGCCATGCATCACGGAGGTCAAGCGGGTGCTGGACGAGGGAAAGCTCGGCGAGGTGTTCTCGGGGCTGTATCGCATCAACTGGCTGCGCACCGACGAATACTACGCGCAGCCGATCGCGTCGGGCGAGGCATGGCGCGGGACATGGCAGTGGGACGGCGGCGGTTCTCTGATGAACCAGGGTGTTCACACGACCGACCTGATGCAGTGGCTGATGGGCGGCGTCGAAAGCGTCACATCCGCGGCAAAAATCTTCAACCATAAGATCGAGACCGAGGATTTCACGTCGTCCATTGTCCGCTTCAAGTCCGGTGCGATCGGGAACCTTGTCTCGACGACCTGCAACGGCGGCAAGACGACGACCGACCTGCAGTTTTTCGGCACAAAAGGCAGCGTCTGCATTGAGAACACGAAAATCACGTCGTGGGTCGTGCCGGGTGAGGACGAGGCGGAGATGATTGCGAAGTACGCCGACGGAGGCGCGGCTGTCACGAAGGATGCCGCCGCCGCACAGGGTCACGCGTTCCATGTACAGGATCTGATCGACGCCATCCGCGAGGATCGGAAGCCGTACATCCAGCCCGACGAGGCGCTCAACGCGCTGAAGGTCGTCCTTGCGGTGTACAAGTCCGCGCGCGAAGGCCGCGAAGTCAGAATCGACGAAATTAAATAATGGGGAGGACGTCATCATGAAGGTCGTTATGGTCAGCGGATGGCATGTCCATGCGAAGGGCTATGCCAAGCAGCTGCAGGAACATCCGGCGTGCAAGGTCGTGGGGGTCTGGGACTCCGACGCACTGTGGGAGAACGGTACCGCGAAGGGCAAGGCATGGGCAGATGAGCTGGGCTGCAAGTTTTATAAAAACTACGACGACGTACTGAGTGACCCGGATGTGGACGGCGTGGCAGTCTGCGCACCGTCAAACCGGCATCCGGACATCATAGTTCAGGCGTGCGACGCGGGCAAGGCGGTGTTTACCGAGAAGGTACTGGCACTGACGGCTGCGGAGGCCTATGCAATCCGGGGTGCGGTGATCCGCAATCAAACATTGTTCACGATTTCCTTCCCGCACAAGACAAATCCGGCGCTGCTGTACGCAAAGGCACTCGCGGAATCCGGCAGGCTGGGCACGCTGACCTACGCACGGGTGCGCAATGTCCACTCCGGAAGCATTTCGAACTGGCTGCCGAAGCACTTCTATGACCTGGAAGCGTGCGGCGGCGGCGCAATGATCGACCTGGGCGCGCATCCGATGTACACGCTCGCGTGGCTGCTCGGACGTCCCGACACGGTACAGAGCTGTTTCGGCAGCGTTACCGGGCGACCGGTTGAGGACAACGCCGTCTGCCTGCTCGGGTACCGCAGCGGTGCGGTGGGCGTCTCGGAGACAGGCTTTGTCAGTATTGCCGACCCGTATATCTGCGAGGTCAGCGGTACGAAGGGCGCGGTGCATGTCCGCGGGACGAGCGTGTCCTACGCAAACGAAGAAACCGACCGCAAGTGGGTGACGGTCGAGACGCTTCCCGCCGCGCCGGCATCGCCGCTGTACACCTGGGTCGACGCATTCGTGAACAATACCGCGGCGGTCTACGGAATCGATCAGGCTGTTGAGTTGTCGGAAATCATGGACGCCGCGTACCGGTCGTACCACTCCGGTAAGAAGGAATCACTGTAATTCACACATGATAAACAGATGAACCTGCCGTAATGATGGCAGGTTCGTCTTGTTTTTGTCGCTTATTAAGACAGCGGCGGGATGAGGGCATCCCGTAACTGCGGTTACGGCGCTTTGATATCGTGATATGCGCCGACCTTCAGGCCGTACTGTTCAATGAACTCGAGCACCTTGCCCTTCGACTTCGAAGAATCCCCGGATGCCGACACGAGCAATATATCGACATTGGTGCCGCGCATGAGGCTGCTGATGATGGCGTTAAACACCGGTGCGGGATAGCCCGCCCAGATCGGTGCCATCACGACCACCTTATCGTAGCGCCGGACGTCGGGGACCGGGCTTAGGAGCGCGGGAATCTTTTGCATCCGCGCCGCCGGACAGCCGCACAGCACGCTGCCTAAAGGGGAGTAGCGACGGGCTTCCTTAACCTCAAACAGCCGTGCCGAACGCTTTTCCGCCTCAGCCTCGGCAAGCGCTTTCGTCTTACCGGAGTAGGAGTAGTACAGGATTGCGGTAGACATGGACAACACCTCCATAACCAGTATACAGCAAACGGTTTGAAAACGCAAGCGGTTTTGGGTAAACATTTCTTATTCCGCCGCCTGACGGATGCTGTACTCTCCGGCGAGCTTCTCCAGCCCGAACCGGTCCACACATTCCCGGAGTTGAGAACGACGCTTCCCGCGCAAGTCGTCGGGCTTGCAGCTTGTCCGCTCCAGCAGCGTTTTTGTTGTGTTTCAGCTCTCCGGATGCACCGCTGCCGGTATCGTGATGATTTTGTCCAAAAACGGGATCTCCTGATCCTAAAATACGATCTCCATATGCCGCCGCTGCGTTTTCATTCCATACGCCAGGTAAAACTTCAGCGCCTGTTCGTTGAACTCCCACACATTGAGGTCAAGACCAGCGCACCCGGTTTCCTTTGCATATGATACAGCCGCGTTCATCAACGCCGTCGCGACACCCATATGACGCGCGTGTTCGTCCACACACAGGTCGTCCACGTACAGACTCCGGCGGTCAACGTACACCTCACTGTTCTCCCGCAGCACCGTCTGACAGAATACGTACCCCACAACCTTACCCTTCAGCTCCGCGACAAACACAGGGTCGTCGGGCATGTCCAGCTTACGGATGAATTCGTCGTGTGTGTACTTAATCAGACCCGCGCGGTAGATGTCCGGGCGGCCGTCGTGGTGGAGCTGTCCGATCGTCCTGAGCAGCCGGATGACCGTGTCTGCGTCGGAGGGAAGGGCACGGCGGATAACAGGCTTATCCATTGGTCAACACCTGCCTTATGAGGATCAGCGACGGGTTTGCGCCGATGACCGGTGTACCCGCATATTTTCCGGTATCGGCATCGTAGGCCGGTATCAACGCGGCGAACAGCATCAAAACGAGGAACAGGCTGAGAACTTTGCGCATAAAAGCCTCCCTAAGGGACGATACCGTAATTGTATGCTTAGTATACCATACTTTTCCACCGGACGCAACAGGAACATACGTTACAGTATTCGTTCGTATGATTCTAACGGTATAATAAATACAGAACGTGCACGTAGGTTATAAAATGGATAATAAAGGATTCTTGTGGTCGACGGCGATGGCGGATATCATCCTCATGAAAACCTGATTTGGAGCTTGTCACCCCTCCGCACGGATGCTTTCCTCCTCAGCGATTTCTGCCCAGCGCCACAGGCGCGCAGGGTCGTGACGGACGGTGCTGATGTCCTTGAGAAGAAACTCCAGTCCCAGTCCGTGCGCTTTTGCGGCGGCGATGGTGCGGCGCAGATCAGCTCGCACCAGTTCTTCATCCAGAGTATCCTCGGCTAAGAAGGCCGGGTTCGGCTTATTGGACATGATATACTGTTTCGGAAGCTCCGCGGCAAAACGCTCACGGTCACTCCACGGACTGCACGAAATTTTCCGGATGTTCGGCAGCTTTGTGACAACGTCGAGGCGGTCGTCGAGCCGTTCACAGCATCCGTAATACGCCGCGCCGAACTTTTCAAAAATCCTGCTGATGTACGGAACCTCAAACTCTTCATTGATCTGGGGTGAAACGGAAGTAAAAAGCTGCGCCATGCTGTATGTCCACCCGTCAAAGGTTGTCGGATGCTCCCGATCACAAGCCTCTGAGGGAAGTCTGTCATCAAATGTATAGGAACAATGGCACATATTGGAGTGAATATCGTATATTCCCAAGTGATTGTATTGCTCGATCTCCGAAAGCACCGCTTCTGTCAGCCGCTTCATGATCGCGTGAAGCAGCTCCGGACGGTCAAGAAGATCGAAGTAACAATTTTCCACGCCCTTCCAGAAGGTTATTTTGTCCCAGATCCCGCTATGGAGCATCATCCCTTCCCATTTAACCGGTGCAATCCCATCAAAAATCCTATGTGCGGTTTCAAGAATCTCCGTCTCTGCCGCGTGATCGACCGTGATGACCGGGGTCTGTATTTTTTCCACATCTTCCATTTCGCTGAATTGGTCTGCGAACAGGTGGGACTGCGCGGGTCCTGCGCCGGGGGACTTCTTTGTAGACGGTTGACAGTCCGTAACCTGTGTTGGAAATCGGACGCGGGAGCAGAATGTAGGGATTCAATACCATGTCAGCCGGCATATGCTCCCATTTGTACAGATTTGTGCGAAGATTCCACTCGATTCCGCGAAATACCTTGTTCTCCACCGTACAGACAAGCGAACCATCCACATCCAGCTCGTCCCAGGGCATTTGCTCAATCGAAATCATAGGCTTTTGCATATGCATTTGATTCAGGGAACGCCATAATTCGCGTTTTTCATGATTCTTATCCGACAAGGCATCATTCATCATGCGCTCGGCAAGTGTTCGCAGCGTTTCGATGTCTTCTTTTCTCAGATTCATGTCTGTTCCCTCCGGTAATTTTAAACGGTCAGTTTTCAAGCAATTTCTTGAGAAAGGACGAATGAGCTTTGATTTTCTACTGTTTGCTGCAATAAGCCAGTTGTGTCGGAGCGCGAAGGGATAACTCGACTTATCAGAATCTATATTCTTTTTTCCATTCTGACACAGTTAAAGGTATCGCCATGAATGATATGATTGTCCGTCACCGTATATCCGATTTTTTGATAAAACGCAACCGCGACGTCGCGGCTTTCAATCACCGCCAACGAATATCCGAGATCTCGCAGCCAGCATTCAGCTTCCTCTATAACAAGCTTGCCCAATCCTTTTCCGCGATGCTCAGGAAGCACAACAACCCTGCCGATCATCGCGGACTGCGCATCCAGCGGATAAAAACGGCAGGTTGCAACGGGAAAATCATCATCCGTTAGAACAATATACTTCGTGTCCGGCGCATCGTGCTCGTCAAATTCACGGCGAAGCGTGATATGATACTGTTTTGCCATTGCCTGAATACGGACATAATACGCACCGGCTTGCTGCCAGGTTTGCGTTGTTCTGATGACCTGTATGTTCATAAAGCTCTCCCGTTCATCCTCTATCCGCCCCTTCCATATCGGAGGGGGTTTTATTCATGATGTTTGCGGTGCGCAAAAACATGCTTGCATTTTACAGGAAAAACTGGTATAATTGGGAACGAAACGAAGAGATATGTCCGGCGAAGACACCGTTCCCGCGGGTGCGTCAGGCTTTATAGATTTCGGAAAAGAACGCCTTCTCCCAGGCGTCGGCGATGAGGCGGTGACCGGCGGCAGACGGGTGGACGCCGTCGGGGAGCCAATGTGCGGCGGGTGCGCGGGTGCAGGCTTCATCGAACATCTGCTGCAGCGGTACGAAGACCTGTCCGTACTTTGCGGCGATGCGGCGGACGGCGGCGGCACGGAGGGGCACCTCGGTATGGAACAGCTCCCAGCCTTCATCGGTGGACTCGCCGGGCAGCACGAACGGCTCGAGCAGCAGCATGCGGATATTGGGGAAGCGTTCGATGGTATCGGAGACGAGCATATCGTAGACGCGCTCGAAGCGTACCGCGTCGACGCCGTTGCCGTTCTGCTCGTGCCAGACGTCGTTGACCCCGATGAGAACGCTGAGGACATCGGGCGAGAGGTTCCAGATGTCGCATTTGATGCGCGCGTAGACGTCGACAATACGGTTGCCGGAGATGCCGCGGTTGATGAATGAGAAAGCATTGGGATATTTGGCGCCGAGGTCGCCGGTGACCATGAGCGGATAGCCCTGGCCGAGGGAGGCGGTGCTGCCGTTGGTGGTATTGCGGCCGACGTCGGTGATGGAGTCGCCCTGGAACAGGATGACCATGTGATGAACACTCCTTTCTGTAGATGCAGCGTGAGAATATGCTGTATTATACCACATCCGCCGCGAGATGGCAATATCTTTCCCGTCATCCGCGCTGCAAGCCAACCCGCCGCGGCATTTCACTCCGATATATCCGATCCCTTATCATGAGCGAAAAGGAGCAACAACAAGTGCGCACGAAAAAAGGCATTACCCTCTATGACGCGTTCGTTCCGGTCTGGTTCTTCGTCGCAATCCCTGCAGCATGGCTCGTACTGCTGCCGGTCAACTTCATCACCGACAGCATCGTCCTTTGGTTTGTCGCGAAGGCGTTCGACGTCCGTGACATCAAGGCTCTGTGGAAGTCATGCATCGTGCGGGTATTCTTGGTCGGATTCGTCGCGAATCTGATCGGTGCGCTGTTCCTGTTTCTCTCGCAGGGATATTTCGGCGAGTGGTGGTACGAGTACATCACAACGCCTGTTGCGCTCAATCCGCTGGACAACATATACGCACTGGTCTTCACGGTTCTGGGTGTAGTCGTCGCGGGCGCGGTGGGGTATCTGCTCAACCGCAAGCTGTCGTTCAAGCGCACGCAGATTGAGGAGCGTGCAAAACGCAACATCTCTCTGGCGCTCGCAATCCTGACCGCGCCGTTCCTGTTCCTGATGCCCAGCCGCAGCTTCTACGACCCGGAGACGCCGCTGTATACCTTTACCAACCACATCGTCTGGGCGGTACGCTATGCCTGCGACGTGACACCGGTGAAGTGTGCGGTGACCGAGGGTGCGCCGCTGACCTACGCGGACGGTTTCCTCACGTCCTACGCGCTTGCCGACGCGATCAACCACGCAAGGCCCGCAAACTCTACCATCACGCGCGATCCGGACTACACGATGGTCTTTTATAACCCCGAGGATGAGACCGATACGGGTCTTTCCGCAGAGATGTGGTTCACCGCAGAGAACCTCGCGGTATTCCGAATCGACGGCAAGTGGTATCTTGCGGACGAGTACGACACCGAGCAGGTGAGGCTTGCTCTGGCGGGAGAGCTGACGTATACACCGCCGGAAGAAGATGCTGCAGATGCCCCGTCTGCAACGACGGCGGTATGACGATCCTCGAGACGCGGACACAGAAGCTGCTCGGGGAGAGCGTACCGGAACCGGGGCTGCCGCGTACGCCGTACGTGCTGACATGCATGCACGGCGATGAGACGATCGGGAAAGTCGGGCTGTATCCGGTCTATTCGGGTAACTCTGCATGTGCGGATGACACGGTGCTGCCGGAGAGTTATACGTTATTGCACGATCTCCCGACGGTGTATGCGGACGAGGTGACGGGGATGTTCCTGCGGTTTATCCCGCATCGCTTCGGAATTACCCGCGTGGACGGGTACGACACGGCGTTCCGGCATCTTCCGGGCGATACGTACCCAGGCGATGCGGTGACGCTGATGGTCATGCGCCGCAACCCGCCGGACATCAAGCACGGATGGACGGCAGCACTGCACTTTGATATCCTCGCGAACGGAACACGCGTGGGAATCTGCTCATTGCGCACGGGGTACAATGAGGCGCTTTTTTACTCAGGGCATCTGAGCTACACGGTCTTCCCGAAGTACCGCGGGCATGGCTATGCCGCCGACGCTTCCTATGTAATGACGAAGCTGGCGGCGGCATACGGAATGCCGAGCGTGACAATCTGTTGCGTACCGGAGAATTCTGCATCACGCGGGACGGCACGGAAGGCGGGGTTTGCGTATACCGGCGTGTCTCCTATCCCGCCGACGCTGTCGTTGTACAGCGAACGGTGTCATGAGAGCTGCCGCTTCATCCGGTTCACCGACATGTGACGGGAATGTTTTGGGCGTGACCGGCACGGACGGACGCTATAAGTCAACGGATTCCAGCAGCTCGCGTTTACAGTCGATCTGATACAGCGGGCCGTCGGTATACTCGATCTCGCCTTTCTGGTTGTCGTACGGGTCGGAACGGGTGTGACGTTTGGGCGGGTCGAAGTCTGTCTGAAATGCGTCGCAGGTCGCCATCCGCTGCGGGTCGGAGCTGCGGGCGTAAAAGTCATGCCGTACCGTATCCTCGTCGAGCCACGAGCTGCCGCCGCGCGCGGGGTCGGCGTAGAGCCAGCCGTAAGGGTCAGCGCAGTAGCGTGCCCAGTCATGACTCCCGACGCGTCCGTTCTTGAGCGTCATGCCGGACTGCCACCGTGCAGGGATTCCGGCAATCCGGCACAGCGTGATAAACAGCAGCGCCTGCACACCGCAGTCACCGCGCCGGTTCAGCGCCGCGAATTCCGCGATGCTCTCGATGCACAGATAATTGCGCATGTAGGAATATGCAATGTTTTTCGTAATGTAGTCGTAGATGCGCCGGGCGATATACAGCGGCCGTGTCTCATCGCCGACAATCTCCCGGCATAGCGCGCGGAGGTACGGCGTGAAGCGGATATGCGGAAGCTGTTCGGCGAGGTCGGAAGGCTGCACATTAGGGCATGGTACCTCAATACCGCCATCCGCCGGATGATAGACCTGCGCGGCGTCGAAGGAGTATTCGACAAAGAAGCGCATTCCGGTATGATAGGTCGTCTCGAAGCTGACGGTACGCTGCAGCGCGTCGGAGACATAGCCGCCGGGAGTCATGTCATGGATGACAAGATTGGTCTGCGCACCGTCCGGCGAAAGCGCGTCGGTACGCGGCAGAGGGATATGTACAAGAATCGGCTGACCGTCGCGCATATCCCCGGGACGCGGCGCGATTGTGTGTCGAATGCGGTGGCGCATTTTGCGGGAACCCGTTTCGAGCAGCTTCGTGAGTGCCGGGTCAGGCGTCGGGGTTGGCAGCGGAGTATCCTCCTGATGCCGCAGCGTGCGCATCGCGTTGAGGAACAAGCTTTCGGCGCAGTCCTTGTGGAAGCGCAGCTCGCCGTTGATGAGCCGCCAGTCTGCGCGGCCGTCGGACATTACGCGGTCGATATCGGCGTTCGTCGCCTCGGGAGCCTGTACGTGCAGAAGTTCCAGCAGCGTCTCACGGGTCACCGTGAACTCCAGCGGCATCCGCACGGCGATCTCATCCTCCAGCTCCAGCCGCTCTCTGAGAGCGGCATCGGGCGAACGGGCGAGCCATTCGCGGATGAGCGCGCGCTCACGGTCGAAGTACCCGGCGAACTTGAGCGTCTCGATTCCCTCCGGCAGCGCACACAGATACGCCTCGGGTCTGATGATCATGGATATTCCCTCCTGTAGATCGGGTGGGTACAGTATAACAGGTAGTTCCTATAAAGGCAAGCGGTTTTCCGGAAAATAACCGAATATTCGGAAGAGGAGATGTCTTATGTCCTATTTGAATCATCTGCGTGTGCTCGACCCGTTCGACGAGTCTCTGGATGACCGGCGCATCGCGAAGTTTGTCAACACCAACACGCCCATTCCGTTCACCTCCTACGCGACGCTCGCAGACTGGGAAGCCCGCCGCGAGAAGCTGCGCGTCCGGCTGCTTGTGTCGGCCGGACTCTACCCGTACCCCGAACGCTGTCCGCTCGACGCAAAAATCTTCGGACGCCTGACGTTCGACGGTTACACGGTTGACCGCGTGATCTTTACATCGCGTCCCGGCCTGCACGTCACGGGCAACCTCTATCTTCCGACCTGCGCGGGGAAGGTGCCGATGGTGCTGTGCCCGCACGGCCATAACATGCTGGGCAAGAACCGTGACGACGACATCATCTCGGTACCGCAGCGGTGCGCGTCACTGGCACGGCTGGGGATAGCGGCGTTCTCGTATGACATGATGGGATACGGGGACAGCGTGGAGCTTGCGCACCGGTACAGCGGGATGAAGAATGACCTGTGGCTTGAGCAGCTCTTCGGCGTACAGCTCTGGAACAGCATCCGGGCACTTGATTTCGTCGAGACGCTGCCGGAGGTGGACGCGTCGCGCATCGGCTGTACGGGTGAGTCCGGCGGCGGGACGCAGACCTACGCACTCACGGCGGTGGACGAACGCGTGAAAGCCTCGATGCCGGTGAACATGGTCAGCAACGTGTTCGGAGGCGGCTGTTACTGTGAAAACGCACCGCTGATGCGCATCGGGACGCACAACGGCGAGTTTACCGCATTGGCCGCTCCGCGCGCGCTGTGTCTGGTCGGATGTACGCAGGACTGGACGGTACGGTTGCGCGAGGAAATCTACCCCGGCATCCGTGAGATCTATGAGCTGTACGGTGCGTGGGACAAGGTTTTCTGGTTCTACGACGACGCGCCGCACAACTACAACGCCCGCGCGGTCGCGGCGGCTTGCCGGTTCTTCGGACGGGAACTTCTCGGCATCGACGTACCGCTCGATTATAAAGTGGCAACGCGAGACATCTACGGAAACGCGGACGCGCTGCGCGTCCTTACGCCGGAGGATGACCGCGGCGTGAGGAAAATCGACGAGCACGCGTTCTTTGAGGCAGGCGTCCGGGAGCGTTCGCGGCGTCCGGTGACCGATGAGCAGTACCGCGCGGCGATGGATATCGTAACGGGTGTGGAGCCGTGTACGCCTGAGGTCTCCCACGAGAGCACGGAGACGTATGACGGCGTGATGGTGCGCACGGGCTTATTGAATGTCGCATACAACGGCGCGCAGTTTCCGTTCGCAGTGGTGAATCCGGCGGGAAAGCGGTGTGTGCTGCTGCTGCATCCGGACGGCAAGCGTGCGGCACTCGCATCCCCGGAGGCGGCCTCCTATCTCGCGCAGGGTTACGCGGTGGCGGCGGGGGACCTGTTCCTGACCGGCGAGTACCACACGCCCTTCGCCCACGCAGGCCGCGACTTCACAAAAACAACGCATAAGGGGCCATGGGGGGAGCGTACGCACTTTACCGTCTACAACTACACCGACGCCGCATACCGGGTACAGGATGCCGCGGCACTGTGCGCATACCTGCAAGGGCAGTACGATCTGACGGTGATCGGCTTATCCGACTGCGCACCGATCGCAGCTGCTTTAAAGACGTACACCGACGCGGAGGTACGCTATGATCTCACGGACTTCACGACGACGGAGGATTACATCGAACGCTGTTTCATCCCGGGACTGCTGGCATACAATCCGCAGTGGGTGAAGGACATCGGATAACCGTTTTAAAAAGCGCCGGAATGATTCCTGTTTGGCGGGCATACCGGAACCGTACACTGAAACCAACGGATATGAAGGAGGAGAATACATGAGCAAGACATTGGTGGCGTATTTCTCGGCAAGCGGCGTGACGGCAAAGACCGCGAAGCTGCTGGCGGATGCGGCAGGTGCGGACCTCTACGAGATCAAAGCGGAACCGTTGTACACAAAGGCCGACCTCGACTGGAGGGACAAAACAAGCCGCAGCACGCTTGAGATGAATGACCCGATGTCGCGTCCTGCGATTGCAAAACCGTGTGCGAACCTCGCGGCATACGATACGGTATTCGTCGGCTTCCCGATCTGGTGGTACATCGCACCGCGCATCATCGAGACGTTCCTGGAGAGCTATGACTTCACGGGCAAGACAATTATCCCGTTCGCGACTTCCGGCGGCAGCGGGCTGGGCAATACGGAAAAGGTGCTGAAGAAGTGCTGTCCGAAAGCTGTGTGGAAGCCCGGGAAGCTCCTGAACGGCGCAACAAAGGCGTCTGTTGCCGCGTGGTTGAAGGAACTATAATATTTCGGATACGGCAAAAACCGGTGTATCTCTTGTCAGGTACGCCGGTTTCTGGTATAATGACGGTATCAATCACACGGGGTCAGACGATGCACTCCGCTATAAGAGGTATAAACGGATGAAACTGATCACATTGGGAACCGCGCACGGCAATCCGACATACTGCCGCAACTGTACGTCAACGCTGCTTCAGTTTGACCACGACCTGTATCTGGTGGATGCGGGAGGTCCGCCGCTCGCGACGCTGACAAAGCT
>JAAZKA010000159.1 GCA_012800055.1 Clostridiales bacterium | reverse complement strand
CTTTTTCGAGAAAAAGAACCAAAAAGCTTTTGGAGATTCCTGCGGAATCTCCTGTTTACGGGGGTGGGATACCGCGTCAGCGCTGCTGCTCCATCGCCTTCCGCAGCGCAATCGCAAACGCACTCTCCTCCTGCGGCTGCTGTCTCTCCTGCTGCTTCATGTATTCCCTGACGGCAGCCTTCGACGCGCCCGCCTGCGCATACCTCTCCCGAAACTTATCCGCCCTCTCCCGGAACCCGCATCTGCACACATACGTCCGCTTCTCACCCTCTCCAAACAGCTCCAGCTTCTTACGACACTCCGGACACCGCGCGTTCGTCTCCAAACTCACGCTGATCCTCTCCCCGCACGTCCGATCCTGACACACCAGCATCGTCCCGCGCTTCCCCTTTACCTCCAGCATCATCTTCCCGCACTTCGGACACGGTGTCCGCGTCAGGTTGTCGTGAACATACTGGACGTCATCCTCCGCCACCCGCTTGACCAGTTCTTTCGTATACCCCCGAATCTCCTTCACAAACCCGTCGAACCGCACGCTGCCGTCGCGGATGCCTTCGAGCTTCCTCTCCCACGCCGCCGTCAACAAAGGCTCACGCAGCTCCGAAGGGACAATTTGAATGAGCTGTATCCCTTTGGACGTCGGGATGAGCGTCGTTCCGCGCTTCTCGACATAGAACGCCGACTGCAGCTTTTCGATGATATCGGCACGTGTGGCGGGCGTGCCGAGACCGCCGCCGATATACCCGCGCAGTTCGGTGTCTTTGATGTACTTGGCGGGGTTCTCCATATCGGCGAGAAGGGACGCTTCGGTATAGCGGGCGGGCGGCGCGGTCTTCTGCGCCTTGAGCTGGACGTTCTCGCAGAGGAAGGTATTGCCGACGGCGAGTGTCGGGAGCACCTGCTCATCGGCCTCCTCCTCATCCTCAAGCCGTTCGACGGCTCGCCAGCCGGTATCCAGTTCGATGCGGCCCTGGGACGAGAAACTCTCGCCCATCGCGGTCAGCTCCGCGCGGATCGTCTCGAAGCGGTAGTCGGAGTAGAAGTTCGCGAGGAAGCGTTTTACCACCAGCATGTATATTTTCTTCTCCTCCGACGTCATCCGCACCGTGTCGGCCCTCTCCTCGGTGGGGATGATCGCATGGTGGTCGGTGACCTTGGCGTCGTTGATGCAGGCGCGGTTGAGCGGCGCGTGTTTGGTGCGCAGTTCCCGTACCAGCGGCGCAAACTCGCCCACCGCGACCGCCTGTAAGCGCTCGTCCATCGTCGGCAGCACGTCCGCCGGCAAATAGCGCGAGTCGGTGCGCGGATAGGTCAGCGCGTGGTACTGCTCATAGAGCCGCTGCATGATGTTGAGCGTATCCTTCGCCGAAAAGCCGTAGAGTTTATTGGCGTCGCGCTGCAGTTCGGTGAGGTCGTAGAGCGCGGGCGGCGGGGTAGACTTCGGTGTCCGGCGGATGTCCGTCACGCGGAAATTCGCGCCTTTGATCTTTTCGGCAAGCGCTTCGGCAGTGGATCTGTCGGATATCTGCGACTTCCCCTGTCCGTCCTTCCACGTCGCAAAGAATTTCCCGAGGTCGGCGCGGACGAGCCAGTAGTCCTTCGGGATGAATTTGCGTATCTCGTCCTCGCGGCGGACAATCAGCGCAAGCGTCGGGGTCTGGACACGTCCGCCGGAAAGCTGCGCGTTGTGCCGGACGGTCAGCGCGCGGGTTACGTTGAACCCGACGAGCCAGTCGGCCTCCGCACGTGCCTGGGCGGAACGATAGAGGCTGTCGTAGAGCCGTCCGTCCTTGAGGTCATTGAAGCCCTGACGGATGGCGCGGTCGGTCTGGGAGGAGATCCACAGGCGTTTGATGGGCTTTTGACACCCGGCCTTCTGGAGAATCCACCGCGCGACGAGTTCGCCCTCACGTCCGGCGTCTGTGGCGATGACGAGATTGTCGACGCGCGGGTCATGCAGCAGCTTCTTGACAACGCCGAACTGCCTGGCGCTCTCGGGGATGACGACCAGCTCCATCTTCTCGGGCATGATCGGCAGGCTTTCCATGTTCCAGGTTTTATACTGTTCGCCGTATTTCTCCGGTTCGGCGAGGGTTACGAGATGACCGAGTGCCCAGGTAACGATATAGCGGGAGCCCTCAAGGTAACCCGCGCCGCCCGTCTGACAGCCCAGCACGCGGGCAAGCTCCCGGCCGACAGACGGTTTTTCCGCAAGAACCAGTGTTTTCGACATGTTGGGGTATCCTTTCCGTTCACTTATACGTTTCTTTCTTTTTTCAGTATAGCACAGATACGGAGGAAAAGCAAGGGAAGATCGACGGGAGGATTTTTTTGTAATCCTGTTTGCGGGGGTTGCTTTTCGATGGGGTTTATGATATAATAAAGCAGTCTTCAAAATGCGTATGAAGACACCCCGGAAAGCACCTTCTGTCATGAAAACGAAATGGCGCGGGAGTGGTTCCCGGATCCTTCAGGTTTGAAAGGCATACCCCCGCACAAGACGCCTCCCCATTCAGGAAAAATGTGAGGTATCCGCTATGTCAAACGTCAAGACCCCGTGGCTCAGCGCGTACGGCGACATCCCCGCGTCCATTGATTATCCGCCGCTGACCATGTATCAGATGGTAAAGCGTGTCAGTCAACAGCACCTGCGGTATACCGCGTATGAGTTCATCGGCCGCAAAACTTCCTACGCCGCACTGCTCAAAAAAATAGACCGCGCCGCCCGTGCTCTCTACGCCGGCGGTATCCGCCCCGGAGACCGCGTCACCATCTGTATGCCCAACGCTCCCCAGGCCGTCGACTGCTTCTATGCCCTCAATAAAATCGGCGCCGTCGCCAATATGATCCATCCGCTCTCCGCGCCCGGTGAGATTGAGTTCTACCTGCGCGACTCCGACAGCCGCGCCGTCCTTACCCTCGACCAGTTCTGCACCAAGGTCATGGAAGCCGCCGCAAACGTCAGCCGGGACATCACCATCCTCGTCGCCACCATCCAGGAAGAGCTGTCCCCCATCGTCCGCGTGGGCTATGAGCTGACACAGAAAAAGTACCCGCTCCCGAAAGAGGGCTTCACCCTCTGGAAGGACTTCCTCAAGGGCGCGAAGTACGTCACGGAGGACGTAGAGGACCATACCAAGACCGACACCGACCCCGGCGCCATCCTCTACAGCGGAGGGACAACCGGTACCACCAAGGGGATCATCCTCTCCAACCGCAACTTCAACGCCCTCGGTCTGCAGACGGCGGCGGCGTCCGGCTGCATGCCCGCCGCGGGATTGAAGATGCTCGCCATCATGCCGATCTTCCATGGCTTCGGGCTGGGCATCTGTATCCATACCGCCCTCATCACCGGGATGCACTGCATCCTCGTGCCAAAATTCAGCATCGATTCGTATACCGACCTGCTGAAAAAGAAGAAGCCCAACTTTATCGCCGGCGTCCCGACGCTGTATGAAGCGCTGCTGCGGAACAAGAACCTCGACGGCGTTGACCTGTCGTATCTGCGCGGCGTGTTCTCCGGCGGAGACACTCTGAGCATCGAGCTGAAGAAGAAGGTCGACGCGTTCCTCGCCGCACACAACGCACCGGTGCAGATCCGCGAGGGTTACGGCACCACCGAATGCGTCACGGCGAGCTGCCTCACTCCGCCGCATACATACAAGGAGGGCAGCATCGGCGTGCCGTTCCCGGATATGCTTTATCGAATCTGCAAGGTTGGGACGGACGAAGAAGTGCCGTACGGCGAGGAGGGTGAGATCTGCATCGCCGGACCGACGGTCATGCTGGGCTACAACAACAACCCCGCCGAGACCGCCGCAACGCTCCATACCGATGAGGACGGCCGCGTCTGGCTGCACACCGGCGACCTCGGCATAATGGACGAGGAGGGTTATGTCTACTTCCGTCAGCGCATCAAGCGGATGATCATCACATCGGGGTATAATGTCTACCCGTCGCAGGTGGAAAATATCATCGACGCGCATCCGTCGGTGCTGATCTCGTGCGTGATCGGCGTACGGGATACGTATAAAATGGAGAAGGTCAAGGCGTTTGTGGTGCTGCGTCCGGGGGTTGAGGCAACACAGGAGGTCAAGCAGGAGATTCTCGACTACTGTAAGAAGCACATCGCCAAGTACGCGATGCCCTATGCCATCGAGTTTCGCGATGAGCTGCCCAAAACGCTGGTCGGGAAGGTAGCGTACCGAAAGCTCGAGGAGGAGGAAGCGCTCAAGTATACGGCGAAGACGGAAAAGGCGGAGTAAGGATAACGGCGTGTCCCTGAGAGTGAGGGACATGCCGTTTTTCCTAAGGGATGATTGACATCGACGTGAGTGTTGAGTATAATGGAGACAGAGATGTTCGTCTTGCGGCTTGAAGAATGCCGCGGAGCGCAAAAGCAAGTGTGAAAAGAGTAATATAAAACGCCTGCTATATCGTACAAGTCATCAAAACAAAAGGAGTTGCCGTTTAACATGCGTAAAGTTCGTATCGGATTCGTCGGGGTGGGGAACATTTCCGGCACCTACCTCAAAAACCTCACGACTCTCTTCCGCGACATCGAGATCGCCGGGGTCTGTGACCTCATCCGGGAACGTGCCGAAACCGCCGCTGAGACCTACCGCATTCCGAAGGTCTACGACGACATGTACGCGCTGTTTGCAGATCCCGGCGTCGATATCGTCCTCAACATCACCCAAGCGTACAACCACTACGCCGTCACGAAGGCCGCGCTTGAGCATGGGAAGAACGTCTACTCGGAGAAGCCGCTCGCGCCGACCTTTGAGCAGGCGAAGGAACTGTTCGACCTCGCACAGTCGCGCGGACTGCTGCTCGGCGGCGCACCGGATACCTTCATGGGCGCCGGTATCCAGAGCGCACGCCGCTACATCGACGCAGGCCTCATCGGTACGCCGCTGGGCGCCGAGGCACGCATGATAACGCATGGTCCGGAGAGCTGGCATCCCGACCCGGCGGCGTTCTATCAGCCCGCTGCCGGCCCGATGCTCGATATGGGGCCGTACTACGTGACGACGCTCATCAACCTGCTCGGACGCGTCGACCGCGTGGCCGGGATGGCGCGGGCGTCGTTCCCGGAGCGTGTGGCGGGATGCGAACAGCGCCGCGGCGAGCGGATTCCCGTCGATGTACCGACGCATGTCAACGGGATACTCAGCTTTGAGAACGGAGCGGTAGCGCATCTGCTGACGACATTCGATGTGTACCATCCGCAGCACTCAGCGGTGGAGATCTACGGGTCGGAGGGGACGCTGTTCGTGCCGAACCCGAACAACTTCAGCGGAGAGATACAGCTGCGGAGAGGAAATGAGGACGCGGTGCTGCCGCTGCTGTATGGGTATCGGGAGAACGTGCGTGGGCTCGGGCTGGCGGATATGGCGCGGGGATTGCTGACGGGAAGGGAGCGGCGTGCGGATGGAGTACAGCAGCTTCATGTGGTGGAAGTGATGACGGGGATTCTGCGGGCGTCGGAGGAGGAGCGGACGGTGAAGATAACGACGCCGTTTGAGCGCAGAGCGCCGATGGCAGCGGGATTGCCGGCAGGCATGCTGGACTGAGAAAACCGATCCCGCGCGTCATAGACGAATACGAAGACGTATGGAGAGAACCCATTCCGTTTCAGTGACGGCGGGTTCTTTCCATACGTCTTTATGTACTTCCGGAAAGTCTCTTTTTCGTGGTACGGGAGTTGGGATGCGCGCTTTCTTTTTCCAGCGAAAAAGAAAGCTGCAAAGAAAAAGTAATCAGCGGGGGTTTAGGCTTTATGCGTTTGATTCAGCGTTCGCGCATCCAATTCAGTCTTGACAAAATCAAATCCCCATGGTATACTCCCCCTGTCATCATACCCGAAAGGAGTGGACCCCATGGACGAGCGTACCATCAAAGCCCTCGGTGACCCGAAACGCTACCTGCTCCTCACCATTCTTTCCGAACACGGCTACTGCGTCAAAGCCCTCGCACACCGCAGCGCCCTCTCCGAGTCCGCCGTCTCCCAACACCTCAAAATCCTCCGCGAAGCCGACCTCGTCTACGGCGTCAAGTTCGGCTACTACACCCACTACAAGGTCAATCAGGACACCCTCGGTCAGATCATCTCCGAGCTGGAAACCCTCCGTCGGAACCAGCGCAAGCCCTGTCCTTTCTACGGCTGCTCCGAAGCCGCCGCCGTCCGCTGCAAATCCTACGTCGCGCCCGAAGACCGTACAGAGAAAGAGGGATAGGAAGATGCTCAAACGCTTCATCGTCTACTACAAGCCCCACCGTCTGCTGTTCGCGCTCGATATGCTCGCGTCGCTGCTCATCTCTGTCATCGGGATGACCTACCCCATCGTCACCAACCGGATGCTCAACGACTATATCCCCAATAAGCTCTACACGACCATCGTGTACGCCGGCCTGATTGTCCTGGGGTTGTATTTTCTGCGGCTGCTGCTGCGCTACTTCGTCCAGTATTACGGCCACCTCATCGGCGTCCGGATGCAGGCCCAGATGCGCCGCGACCTCTTCGCGCACCTCCAGAAGCTCCCCTTCTCCTTCTACGACGACCATGAAACCGGCCGCATCATGTCCCGCATCACCAACGACCTGTTCGAGGTGTGCGAACTGGCCCACCACGGCCCCGAAAACCTCCTCATCAGCTCGGTCATGATCGTCCTTTCGTTTATATACCTGTGCACCATCGACATCTGGCTGACATTGATCATCTTCGCCTGCGTGCCGATCCTCGTCTTCGTGTCGCTCTACTACCGTAAGAGGATGCGCAAGGCGTTTGAGGATCGCCGCAAAAGCACCGCGACGATCAACGCCGCCGTCGAGAGCAGCATCTCCGGCATCCGCGTCACCAAAGCATACACCAACGCGGAAAAGGAGATGGAGAAGTTCGAGGGCGGCAACCGCGAGTTCGTTGACGCGGCGCAGCGGTCGTATAACGCAATGGCGAAGTTTTTCGCGTCCACGTCCTTTGTTACGGATATCTTCAACGTCTTCATTCTCATCGCCGGCGGACTGTTCCTCTACAACGGCCGCATCTCCTTCGGCGACTACTCCACCTTCATCGTCTCGGTCAACCTCTTTATCCAGCCCGTGACCACGCTCATCAACTTCATGGAACAGTACCAGAACGGCGTCACCGGCTTCCAGCGCTTCATTGAAATCATGGACATCGCGCCCGAGACCGACGCGCCGGATGCCCGGCCGCTCACACATGTCGAGGGTGTCATCGAGTTCCGTGACGTCAGTTTTTCCTATGGCACCACGCAGGACGTGCTGATCCATGTCGACCTGAAAATCGAGAAGGGCCGAAAGCTTGCGCTGGTCGGGCCGTCGGGCGGCGGGAAGACAACAATCTGCCACCTCATCCCCAATTTCTACAAGCTGCCCCCGGACAGCGGCAGCATCCTCATCGACGGACAGGATATCAGGACGCTGACCCTGGACTCGGTGCGAAAGAATATCGGCATTGTGCAGCAGGACGTCTTCCTGTTCTCCGGGACAATCGGGGAGAATATCCGCTACGGACGGCTGGACGCAACGGACGATGAGGTACGGGAAGCGGCACGCCGTGCAAACATCGACGAGTTTGTGACGACGCTGCCGGATGGGTATGATACGGAGATCGGGGAACGGGGTGTGAAGCTGTCGGGCGGACAGAAGCAGCGGCTGAGCATCGCGCGGGTATTCCTGAAGGATCCGGCAATCCTGATACTGGATGAAGCGACGAGCGCGCTGGACAACACGACGGAGGTGCTGATACAGCAGGCGCTGGATGAGTTGTGTAAGGGACGGACGACGCTGGTGGTAGCGCACAGGCTGTCGACGATCAGGAATGCGGATGAAATTGCGGTGGTAATGCACGGGCGCGTGGCGGAGCGCGGGACGCATGAGGAACTGATGGAGAAAGACGGGATTTACAAGGAGTTGTACACGCTGCAGTTCCGTGTCAACGACCTGCTTGCCTGATGCGGCATCTTTGATAAAAGCGGCGGGAGTTCGGACGCGTCAGCATTCCGTTACGTTTGTGATCCACCGTTTGCCGCGCAGCCTGAAATACGCCAGCGGGACCTTCACAATCTGGTCAATCCGCGTGAAGAAGTACACCACCGCCGGCGTACATCCCCATACAAACGCACCCAGCGCCGCCAGCGGCAGCACCAGCCCAAATCCGCATACCAGATTCGTCCTCAACACAAATTTCACATCCCCGGCACCCCGGTTGATCCCCTGAAAGCATCCCGCAGCGTATCCGGTCCCCCAGATCGTCGCCGCGCCGTACAGCAGGAACTCCCGCGCCGCATCCTTCGTCGCATCCGAAACGCTGTAGAAATCCACCATAACCGCCCTGCACAGGAACGTCAGCCCGGCCGCAAGAATCCCGAACCCGAAGAAGATCACCTGCAGCATCTTCGCGTACGCACGCGTCTTGTCATACTCCCGCGCGCCGACCGTCTTCCCGATCAGCACCCCCGACGCCGCCGCAATCCCGCGCATGAACATCATCACCAGGTCCAGCATCGTATCCGCGATGCTTCCGGCCGCAACCGCGTCCGTCCCGAGCCGTCCGATGATCACGCCCTTGAGAAGGCCCACGAGTCCCCACGACACATCCGCCGCCACCAGAGGCAGCCCGTAGCGCAAGAACCGTCCCCAGATCTCCCGCGAGCCGTACAGCACATCCCGCAGCCTCAGCTTCAGCCGCGTGTCCCGGAAAATCAGGAAGCCGATTACAATCGCCAGCTCGCACGCCCGCGCGAAGACCGTCGCGATCGCGGCACCCTGTGCACCCAGCGCCGGAAAACCCAGCCGTCCGAAGATCAGCACGTAGTTCCCCGCGACGTTGATCAGCAGCGACGCCGTGCTCACCCACAGCGCCACCCGGACGACCTCCACGCTGCGCAGCATCACAATCAGGTTCTCCGACACCGCGTACAGCAGATATGACCACGCCGCGATACGCAGATACGGGATACCGGCGTTGATGAGCGCGGGGTTATCCGTGAGGAATCCGAGCACCTCACGCGGCAGGAAGTACGCAAGCCCCCAAAAGATCAGCGCCACGAAGAGCGATGTCTGAATCCCCACGGCGAAGATGTTCCTGATGCGCGGCAGATCCCGCTTGCCCCAGTACTGCGAAATGAGCACGGCGGTGCCCGCCGAGACGCCCTTGATGAACATCATCATGAACGTCGCGACCCGGTTCGCCTGCGACACCGCGCCGAGTGCCGTCTCACCCAAAGAGCCGACCATAACGTTGTCCGCGAGATTCAAACCCAAGGAAACAAGCTGCTGCAGCGCAGCCGGTAAAGCAAGCGTCAGCAGCGAGATGTAAAACTTCCTGTCTTTAACAAGCGTCATGAGCCGCTCCGAAAAGCCGCGCCTCGAGTGATGCGCACAGCCAGTGGTATACCGGCAGGTGGTACTCCTGCACCCGGTAGGTCTCCCGTGCCGGCATATGCAGCACCACGTCGCACAGCCCGTCCGCCGCGCAGGGTGTCTCCCCTACCAGCGCAATGGCCGCAATGCCCGATGCTTTCGCGATTTTCCATGCGTTGACGACGTTCTTCGAGTTCCCCGACGTCGACAGCCCGATCAGCGCATCGCCGGGACGTCCGTAGGCACGGGTGAGCTGCGCGTAGACGAGCGCCGCGTCGACATCGTTGCAAAACGCCGACACCACCGCGCTCTGCGACGGCAGCGAGATCGCACGGATGCCCTTCTGCAGCCCGCTCGCCCACTCCGGCAGCGTCGGGTCGGGACGCTTCAACAGGAACCCCTTCATCAGCTCCCCGACGATGTGCTCACAGTCGGCGGCCGACCCGCCGTTTCCGCAGCAAAGAATCAGCCCGTCATTTTTCGCCGTCGCGGTCAGGATGTCCAGCGCGCGGTTCAGGTCAGCTTCCAGCGGAGAAAGCTCCGGGTATGCCGAAAACAGCTTCTCCATCACATCCACCAGAACGACGCCCAGAGAAACGGCGCATCACCCTTACAGATCATCGTATGCCGCGCGTTCCGGGGGATCTCGATGACGTCGCCTGCGTGTACCGGGGCGCGCTCACCGTCGACCTCCACGTATCCGTTTCCCTCGAATACGATGTAAAATTCGAGCGTCGGATGTGCGTGCGCATCCATTGCAGCGCCGTCGCGGTCGAGGTAACCGTACGCGTGACCGAACGGACAGCGGTCCGACGCCGGGAACACCGGGGATGCAAGAATCGTCCCCTCATGTGCTGCGGACGCCGCTGCTTTATCAAAACGTGTGATGTTGATCATAAAACCCCTCCTTATACGGCGGAGGATACCATGCGGGTATCCTCCGTCTCCTGTTTTCTTACAGCCGTACCGTCTTCCCGGCGGGTATCTTCACCGGCTCATTGTCCGCCGTTACCCAGATGTCGATGCCCGACGGGTTGTGGATCATCCGCTCGTCCACACTGAACTGCACCGCGCGCAGCGCCGTCACGTAATCGCAAATTTCGATATTCGTCGCGTACCAGGTCAGGTCATCGCCGCCGGCACGCTTTGAGAACTCCTCGATCAAATCCCAGTTGTCGTTGCGCGGGAACTCATAGGAGTGACCCCAGACAAGGAAGCAGCTGAGGCTGCGCCGTTCGTTCTTTTTGAACGTGTCGAGCAGGTCCAGGATGCCCTCACGGTGGTGGCAGGTCGGATGCCACGCAAGGAAGTCCGCCGGCAGCTTGAACGCGTGCGTCGAGAGGGTCGTTCTGGAGCAGGCGATATTGCACGAACGCAGCACCGACAGCACGCGGTCATCGTAGCTGCCGTTGGGGTAGCTCATCCCGCGCACCGGATAACCGGCGGCCGATTCGAGCTTGCGGCGGTCGTCCATCACCTCGCGGATGATCTGCTCGTTCGACACCAGAGCCAGCGACGGGTGTGTGACGGTATGGACGGAAATTTCGTGGTTCCGGAACGTCTCGGGCAGCTCGGCGAAGGTCAGACGGTTATCGTTGTCGAGGTAGCCGGAGTTGAGGTGGAATGAGCCGCGCAGACCGTTGTCGTCGAAAATTTTTGCGAGCCTGCGGTCATTGTCGGTTCCGTCGTCGTAACTCATCGTCAGCGCACGGATCTTTCCGTAGGGGTAGGAGTTGAGCATTACTCGCATAAGTCAAAATCACCTTTCACAAAATAGTGCTTGCGAAACGGAAGGGATTATGGTATAGTATAACATATCCTCCCCGGATTGCAAGAGCATTTTTCAAAAGCGGGGATATATGGAGGGAGCAGATGGCCGGGAATATCAAATTCGACTGTGTGGACATCGGCGCGGGATTCTGGGGCAAACTGCAGACCCGCAACAAAAACGTCACGATCCACAGCGTCTATGACCGCTTCTGCGAGACGGGCCGCGTACAGGCGTTTGCGCATACGTGGAAAGAGGGCGAGCCCAACCGTCCGCATATCTTCTGGGACTCGGACGTCGCGAAGTGGATGGAGTCGGCGGCGTACATCCTCAGGAAAGACCCGACCGTGCCGAAGCTCGAGGCGCAGGTCGAGGCGATCATCGACAACATTGAACGCAACCAGGACGCGGACGGCTACTTCAACAGTTACTTTCAGGTCGTTGAGCCGGAAAAGCGCTGGCAGGTACGCGCGTGGCATGAGCTGTACTGTGCCGGTCACCTGATCGAAGCTGCCGTCGCGTGGCACGATACCACCGGCCGCGACCGCTTCCTCCGGTGCATGATGAAGTACGCGGACTACATCGAGCGCGTGTTCGTAATCGACAAGAGCGCCGCGTTCACCAGCCCCGGACATGAGGAGATCGAACTCGCGCTCGTCAAGCTGTGGTGCCATACGGGTGAGGAGCGTTACCTGAAACTCGCGGAGTTCTTCCTCGATCAGCGCGGGACAACGGGTGTGGTGCTCGATGACCGGGGACATGCGGTGAGCGGTACGAAAAACATCCAGGACCACATGCCCGTACGAGAGCAGACCGAGGCGGTCGGACATTCGGTGCGCGCGATGTACCTGTACAGCGCGATGGCGGACGTCGCAGGCATCCGGGGTGACGCGGTGCTGCGGACGGCGTGTGAGAAGATTTGGGACAGCGCGGTCAACCGGCGGATGTACATCACCGGCGGCATCGGCTCGACCCGTGTCGGCGAGGCGTTCTCGCTCGACTACGACCTCCCGAACGCGTCTGCATATGCGGAGACCTGCGCGGCGATTGCGCTGGCGTTCTTCGCAACACGGATGAACGAGCTGAAGCCCGACGGGAAGTACGCCGACGTCATCGAGCGCGTACTCTACAACGGCTTCCTGTCGTCCACCAGTCTTGAGGGCGACTCGTTCTTCTACGAGAACCCGCTGGAGATCGACCTCGACCGCAACCGCGCGCGCGATGCCGTCGGGGATACCGGGATGCGTCCGATCACGCAGCGCGTCCGGGTGTTCAACTGCTCGTGCTGCCCGCCGAACATCACGCGTTTCGTCGCGGAGCTGGGCGATTTTCTTTATACTACCGACGACACCACTGTTTATGTCAACCAGTACACGGAGAGCACCGCCGATTTCGACGGCATCACCATCGCACAGCAGACCAATTACCCGCACGACGGCAAGATTACGCTGAAGGTCACCGGAATGGCGGGAAAGACGCTCGCGGTCAGGATTCCGGGGTGGTGCGGGGAGTATACCTGCTCGCATACGGGAACGCTTGCGGACGGCTATCTGCGCATCCCCGGCGCGGACGAGATGACGGTGACGCTCGAGCTTGCGATGCCGGTAACGCTCATCGAGAGCCGCCCGGAGGTGCACGAGAACGCCGGACGCGTCGCACTGACCCGCGGGCCGCTCGTGTACTGTCTGGAGGGCGTGGACAACGGCCCGCATCTGCGCGACCTCGCGGTGCTGCCCGAAGGCGCGGCACAGATGGAGTACGACGCGAAGATCGGCGCGTACATCATCGAGGTGCCGGGCTGCCGGCGTGACCCCGCGCGTTTCCATAAGCTCTATGAACCCTACTCCCGCGCGCGCCGTCAGGATGTCCGGCTGCGGTTCATCCCCTACTACGCCTTTGCCAACCGCGGCGAGAGTGATATGCTCGTCTGGGTGCGCACAGCGTAACAAAAAGCCTGTTATTTTTAATACGGAGGGTAATATCATGCAGGGAAGCGCTTATATCGACCGCGTGTCCGAAGTCATGCATAAAGCGTGGGATACGCAGACGGAAGTCCTGGATCAGGTGTCCGGCGCAATCGCCGATGCCATCGAGAGAAAGTCGAACGTCTATGTTTTCGGCTGCTCCCACGCGGGCATCCTCGCCGAAGAGGTCTTCTACCGTACCGGCGGACTTGCCATCCTCAACCCGATCTTCTTCCCGGGCTTCGCGCTCAATACGCGGCCCATCACGATGACCTCGCAGCTTGAACGGCTGCCGGGCATCGGACGCATCCTCGTGGAGGAGCACAAGCTCAAGGCGGGCGACGTGCTGATCATCCACAGCGTCTCGGGGCGCAATACAGTGCCGGTGGAAATGGCCGGGGAAGCACGTAAGAAGGGCGTGTTCACCGTCGCAATCACGTCATTGGCGTACTCGTCGAGCGTGACCTCCCGTGCCCCGAACGGCAAGCGGCTGTTCGAGGTGTGCGACTTAGTGGTCGACAACTGCGGCGTCCCGGGCGACGCTGCGATGAAGCTCGAGGGTCTGCCCGAGGCCATCGGTCCGACGTCCACGGCGGTTGGCACGGCGCTCATCAACGGCATCGTCATTGAGGCGGTCGAGAAGCTCATCGCGCGCGGGATTGTCCCGCCGGTATTCATGTCTGCGAACCTCGACGCGGGCGGAGCGCATAACGCGAAAATGTTCGAGGAATACGCGGACAACATCTTCTATATGTAAGGCAGAACAGCGTGGATGAACCGGCACGATACCCCGCAGATCCGCTCCGCGCACCTCTGTTATACCACCTCAAGGAGTATGCGTATGAAGGTACATGTTTCCGTAGACAGCGGCGGGAGTAAGATCAAGGCGGTGCTGTACGACGACGCGTTCCGGCTCATCGGGCACGCGTCGACCGGCAGCATCCGGGGCAACTCGACGCCGAAGGAGCTGTGTGAGCGCAACCTCCGCGACCTGCTGTCACAGCTCTTCGACGGTCGGGATGACCTCGACCTCGGCAAGCTGCACGGCGTGGCGGATCAGGAAATCATCAACGCAATACAGGCGCGCTTCCCGGATTTGACGCTTGCGTACAACAGCGAGGGTCAGGTGGGCATCGCGGCGGCTGGCATCTCCGGAGATGGGCTTTTGTGTCTCTCCGGCACCGGCTCGTCGATGTTCTACATCCGTAAGGACGGCACGCGCGCCGGCGGGATGGGCGGCTACGGTGCGGTTATCTTCGACGAAGGTTCCGGCTATCACATCGGCCGAATGGCGTGTGCCGCCGCGATCCGTTACTTCGAAGGACGTGGGGAACCCACCGTCCTGTACGACTCTATCTCGGAACACTTCGGAAACCCGCGCTTCACCGCCGCACTGTTCAGTATCTACAACAACCCAGACCGCGCACCGATCGCGTCGGTGGCGAGCCTCGCGCCGGTGGTGAGCCGCGCGGCGTATCACGGTGACGCGGCTGCGCTGCGTATCCTCGAGCATGCGGGAGAATGTCTGGGCGACCAGATGAACGCGCTCATCCGCCGTCATCAGATTCCCGAGAGCGTCCCGATGACCGTCTCGGGCGGTACTTACAAAGGTCACTCAGCGCTGTACCGGAGCCTGTGCCGCGAGGTACGGCGGGAAAGCCCCACACGTCCTTTGCTGCCGCCGCTGTTTGAGCCGGTCGTCGGCGGCGTCCTGTGCCACTGGTTCTCGCTCGGCCGCGCATTCGATGACGCCGCGCGGGAACACTTTACCCGTGAGTTTTCCAACTACATCTATTCTATTGGGGAGGATCCGACATGTTAATCGACACCTATCAGAAGACCGTGGACAACCTGTTCGACAAACTCAAGAGCACGCAGCGTGATGCGTGCATCGCAGCCGGTCAGCTTATGGCCGACACCATCGCGAAGGGCAACGCCGTGCATATCTTCGACACCGGCCATATCGTCGATGCCGAGCTGATCTATCGCGGCGGCGGACTTCTGGCATTGAAGAGCTTCAAGTATAAGCTGGACGTACAGAACAACGTCCGCAAGCGGGACCGCTCGGCGGTGGACAAGAGCATGGAAGGGCTTGCGATGTACGCGCTGAAGGCGTCCGGAGCACTGCCGGGTGACTTGATGATCATCGGGTCGGTATCCGGAAAGACGGCCAACGTGATCGACATCGCGCTGGCGGCGAAGGAGTTCGGGATGAAGGTCATCGCGCTGACGTCAGTGGCGTACTCGTCGAGTGTGAAGAGTCTGCACTCATCGGGGAAGCGGCTGTTTGAGTGCGGGGATATCGTGCTGGACAACTGCGCGCCGGTGGCGGAAGGAATGATTCCCGTGGAGGGGATTGAGGCTCCGTTTGCGGCGGCATCGGGACTTGCGGCGGCATATCTGCTGTGGAGCTGCTGTGCGGTGGCGATCGAAGAGCTTTTAAAGCGCGGCATAACGCCGAGCATTCTCAAGAGCTCGAACTATGAGGACGGACCTGAGTATAACAAGAAGCTGCAGGAGTACTACGAGAAGACGGGGTTCTAAGCAAAGGCAGAGCATGCGCTCCGTTCCATGCCCCCGAACAGGAGCTTTTTCTTGCAGCTTCTTTTTCGCGAAAAAGAAGCGCGCGTCCTGCTCCCGGCGTTCCCACCCCGCGCCACGAAAAGGAACCTCGATGCCTGAAACGGTATGGCGCGGGGCAGGTTCGGCGGGGGAACAGACGGTCTCCCAACCCCTGCTCTTTCCGTTCTAAGGAGGGTGAGATTTGGCTCTGAAGCGTTTTATCACCGTCTTCCTCGCGGCTCTGCTCTGCATGAGCCTGCTTCTTGCCGCGCTCAATGTCCTCATCGACCCCTTCGGCGTCTTCGGTGACCGGCTCACCCATTGGTGGAGCTATAACATGACCCGAAACCCCGGCGTCGCCAAGATCGCCTACCTCGACTCCCTCGGGAAGAATAACCCCCACGACGCCTACCTCATCGGCGGCTCCGACTCAGGCTCCTTCCCGACCGATCGGCTCAACACGCTCTATGACGCCGACTTTTATCATCTGCCCGCGTACGGCGGCTTCGCGATGACTGCCGCGTATGTCCTCGAGCATTACGGCGCGCGCCATATCGTCGTCAGTCTCAGCCTCGACGCGCTGCTCTGCTCCGACAGCGCGGACGGCTGTCTCCATGCCAACGTCGACGGCGGAAATCCCGCGTTGTTCTACGCAGGATACCTGTTCGCAAATCCCATCTACGCATTCGATAAACTCAGGGCGATGCTCTTTGACGGCTATCTCGTCAACGCAAACCGCGTCTTCGATGCCGCGACCGGCGCGTATGACAATTCGCTGCGGGACGTCGAGCCGGTCGGCAGTATGGAAGCCTACCTCTCAAAGTACCCCGACTTCGGCACCGCTCCCACCGTCTCCGGCACATTGCCCTGCGCCGACGCCGTACTTGACAGCGTCCTGAGGACAAAGGAGCTGTGTGCGGAGTACGGCGCGTCGTTTTCCCTGATCGTCTCCCCGATGTACGCAAACGCCCTCGACCGCTGCGTCTGCGACGACCTGTACCGTTTCCTTGTACGCCTGGCCGACATCACCGACTACTGGGACTTCTGCGGCTATACGGCAGTCGCATATGAGCCGCGCTATTTCTACGACACCGCCCACTTCCGCGGCGCCGTCGGCGAGATGATGCTCGCTGTGATGAGCGGAGACAGGTCCATGTATATCCCCGACAGCTTCGGCGTATATGTCACGCCCGCGAATGCCGCCGACCTCTCGCGCTACACCAAGCCCGCCGCGGCGCCCACCGCGCAGGAGGTGACCGTACCGGTGCTGCTGTACCACCACATCAGCGACGAGTTCAAAAGCCCGGCGACCGTCACGCCGGCAGCATTCCGCGCGCACCTCGCAGCTCTGCACGGCGCGGGATATCACACCGTCATGTTCGCCGACCTGATCGCCTACGTGGACGAGGGTGTGCCGCTGCCGGAAAATCCCCTCGTCATCACGTTCGACGACGGCTACATGAGCAACCTGACGATTGGCGCGCCGCTTCTGAGGGAATTCGGGATGTGCGCGGAGGTCAACGTAATCGGCGAGTACTTCAGCGCGGGTACGGGTTCGCCGTTTTTCTCAATGGAGGACGCCGCGCCGTGGGTCGAACAGGGAACCCTCGAACTGGGCCTGCATTCCTGGGGACTGCACCATACTGAGCCCCGGCTGGGTGCATACAAGCTGCGCGGCGAGCGCGAGGACGACTATGCGGCGATGTTCACCGCCGATACAGAAAAGCTGCTGGCGGCGGTACCCGGCGCGCAGGTCTATGCCTACCCCTACGGCTACTACAACGACATCACCGAGGTCATCCTGGCACAGTTGGGCATCCGCGTGACACTGACGGTGGAGGATGGGGTGAACACACTGGTGAAGGGTCTGCCGCAGAGTCTGCGGGCGCTCAAACGTCACAATGTCCCCGCCGGGACGTCCGCCGAGACGCTCATCGGCGATCTGGCGGCGCTGCAGTGACCGCATCCCCGCGCATCTGATGAAGGAGGTCTCGTCATGCAAGCCTGGCATATCCGCTTCCCGCTCGTTCCGGACGCCCTGCCGCAGGGATTCTCCTACGCGGACGGCATCCTCTCCGTCTCCCTGCGTTTCACACTCCCCGACGCACCCCCGTCCCTCGCCGCACGCATGAGCAAACCCCTCACCCTCTCCGCGCCCTGTGCACCCGGTGATTGCGTCACCCTCGCCTGTACGCCGGCACACCTCACACTCTCCGTCGGCGGCATCCTCATGGACGAGGAGTGGCCCGTCGGCGACGCCGTACTCCCCTTCCCCGTATCCTCAGGCGTACCCGAACAGCCCCCCTTCTCCCCCGCAACCGTCACATCCATCGACGGTTACCGACCGCCCCGCGCCAACATAGGCGACTGTATGCCCTATGTCCACGACGGCATCTTCCGCCTCTACTGTCTCTACGACCGCCGCCACCATGGCAGCAAGTGGGGCCTCGGCGCGCACCAATGGACGCAGCTCTCCTCCTCCGACCTGCGAACCTGGACGACCCATCCTCTCGCCGTCGCCATCGACGACCCCCGCGAAGGCTCCATCTGCACCGGCTCCGTCTTCTTCCATAACGGTGCCTACCACGCCTTCTTCGCCGTCCGGATGTGCGACGGCTCTCCCGCCGAACTGACCTCCGCCGTCTCCGCCGACGGCGTCCGCTTCGAGAAGACCTACCGTGTGTTCACTCTCTCCGCACCCTATGACGCACCCTCCGCGCGTGACCCCAAGGTCTATGAGAACCCCGACGGCTCCTTCTCGATGCTCGTCACCACCTCCGTCACACGCGGCGGCGAAAAGTACGGCTGCCTTGCCCGCCTCACCTCCCCAAACCTTGAGGACTGGACCGTCGCCGACCCGATGCTCGTCATGCCCGACCATGTTCAGCCCGAATGCCCCGACTGCTTCGCCTATCGAAACCATTACTATCTTGTCTTCTCCCGCTCGCTCACCGCGCACTATCTCATATCGGATACCCCGACCGGGCCGTGGAGAAAACCCGCCGGCGACGATACCATTGCCGGCGGCGCGCTCAAGGTACCGAAGGCGGCGGTGTTTCACGATCGGCTCATCTTCGTCGGCTGGGAGCCTGAGGGCGGCGGCTGGGGCGGCATCATCCGCATCCGTGAGGCGTTTACAGATGCCGACGGGAAGCTTTCCTTCCGGGAGCTGACCGTATGATGACCGTAGGCGTCGATCTCGGTACCACCACCGTCTGCGCCGTTACGCTGCGGGATGGCGAATACACCGGCGCGCGTACACTCCCGGGCGCTCCGATGGGCGTACACCATACGCAGGATCCCGCCG
>JAAZKA010000158.1 GCA_012800055.1 Clostridiales bacterium | reverse complement strand
TGCTTCGCCGGTATAGAAGGAGAGCGTGGTACCGGTCTCGTCGATGAAGGAGAAGATGCCGTCGATGGCGACAAGTGCCAGCCCGTCCTCGAACGGCGCCGCGCAGTCGTAGAGATAGTCGACGACGAGCGCGCCGGTGAGGTCGATGTAGCCCCACTTTTTCCCGTTGCTGACCGCCGCGAGACCGTCGGAGAACGGCTGCGCGGCCTTATAGGTCTCGTCGTTGAGCGGCAGCCCGAGACGGCTGATGTAGCGGTATGTGCCGATTGTCGTCAGGTCGGTGGAGAGCGTGCCGACGAGCGCCGCGTCGCCGGAGAACGGCCACACCGCGTCCCACTGCGGTTCGATCACGACATGACCGCTGTAATCCATATATCCCCAGACACCTTCGACGCTCACGCCGATGAAGCCTTCCGACGGCAGCTCGGCATCCTGCAGCGTCGGCGTGATCACGACCGCGCCGGTCGCGTCGACAAAACCCCAGCCGTCCTCGCTTTGAAACAATGCCAGACCCTCGCTGAATCCGTATACGTTCTCCGCGATCACGGTGCCGGCCTTGTTGATCAGCTTCCCGACGCCCGCGCTTTCCACGTATGCAAGCCCGTCGGCGAAATCGCCCGCGAAGTCGCAGTCAAACGGGATCGCCGTGCGCCCCGCCGCCGTAATATAGCCGTACTTTCCGTCAAGCTGCACGGCAACCAGGCCGTCGCTGAAGTCAGACGCCGCCTCGTAGATCACCGCGACGGCGACGTTCCCGTGTGCGTTAATGAACCCATACAGCCCGTCCTGACGCACGCGCGCGAAGCCCTCCGAGAACGGCGAAATCTCGTCATACGCGGACGCGTCGATCACGGTCTTGCCGGTCACATCGATGAAGAGGTTCTTTCCGTTTCTCGACACGGGCGCATAGCCCTCCGAGAAGCGTCCGGCGGAGTCGTAGGCCGGTTCGATGACGATGCGGCCGTCACGCGCGGCATAGCCCCATTTGCCTTCGACGCAGATCGCCGCCAGACCTTCGGAGAACACCGGCTCGAGAGCCGTCAGCGTATCACCCAGCCGATACACCGGCTGCGCGGGTGTATAGACACCGTTTTTATAGGCGTATGTGCCTGCCGCGTCCATCGCCGTCAACGCGAGCACCGGGAAGGTCAGCAGCAGCATACACAGGATACACAGCGTTATGGTACGAGCATATCGCATATGAAACACCTTCCATGCTGAGTCAAAATCTCAGGCTGAAGTCGGTGACGGACGGAGAGACAATGTCTTCCCAGCTCTTCATCGGGAACCCCTGCTCAGCGGGGGACGGCCCGACGAAGACACTCTTCCGTCCGCGGATGTCGATCACGCCGTCGGTGATCGTGACGATTGCAAAGACCGGGTCACGGTACGGCGCGACGTAGCGGATATTCGGGTAGCGAACATCGAGCTGCGGCGTATAGCGCAGCGTCGCGTAAGGGACATCGAGCCAGTAGTTGGACATGCTGTTGACGTTCCAAAACCACGTCGACCCGATGCGTGTCACGTTGTCCTTGTGATGATGACCGTTGGCGGAGAGAATGACGTTGTGTTTACGCAAAATAGGGGCAAGTTCATCGGCGTTCTTGAGATCCGGTGCGCGCAGCATCTGGTGGGAGAACAGTACGCTCGGCAGCTCCGTGCGCGAGAGATCGTCGTCGAGCCACCGGAGCTGCTCCGGCGGCAGGTACGGCAGCGGCCTCGGCGTGTCGTACGACCAATCAAAGTAGATACCGTTGTCGTAGGGGATGTACTTCCCGTCGACTTTGCAGTAGTTGCAGTCGAGGGCGACGAAATGAACGCCGCCGCAGTCGAATGAGTAGTAGGGCGAGGTCATATTGCCGTAGTACGCCATCATTTGTTCCTTGGAGCACATGTCGAGGTCATGGTTGCCGATGACGTGGTAAGAGGGCTTTTCAAAATCCCGGTAGAGCGAGAGGATTGTGTCTTTATCGGCGTAGGTGGGATAATCCATCGCGTTCTGGATGTTGATCGGACGCTTTTCGGGCTGACAGTAGCATTTGCGGTCTTCATCAGGATAGCAGAAGTCACCGAGCTGGACGATAAAGTCAACGTCTGCGTCCCGGCAGGCATCGAGGAAGACGCGCAGACGGCTCTCACAGTCGTGCATGATATCGACATGCAGGTCGGCAAAGACACCAAAGCGTACGCGCATAAGGAACGCCCCTTTCATATAAGCAGCATTTGTTTTCTTCAGTATACCATAGTTTCCCCCAAATATCAATCCTGAAAAAAGAAATCGAGCGGGACATTCTTCCCACCCGATTCGATAAACACCGGCTTTATAATGCCTCGAAGCGTTTGATGCCTTTGGCCGCGAGCCATACGCCGGACAGCACGGTCAGGACGAGCAGCACGCCTTCGAAAATCAACATGCACGCGAGCGAGCCGATCACATCCAGCAGCAGCCCATACATCGCGTAGCCGAAGAACGCAAGGCCCATCCCACCCAGGACGCTGAGCATGACGCTGCCGCTCTGCTTGATGACAACGGCTTCGTTGATCCACTCGAAGCGCGGCAGCATGATGTTGGCGCACAGTCCGAAGACCGCCGCGAAGACCTGCGCGGTCAGCGGGATGGCAATCATCAGCGCCGCCGTCGCTGCGTCGACGCGCAGTACAAAGACCGCCGTAACCGACGCGAGCAGCAGGAACGGGATGCCGACGAGCAGGTTGAGATTGAGCTTTGCACGCAAAATCTCCCACGGCGTGACAGGCAGCATACGGAGAATCCAGAAGCGCTTGCCCTCCAGCGAGATCGACGCGGCGGTCGTGCAGGTAACGATGCCCATGAACGTGAGTGCGGCGGTGACAATGGCGGGGAACAGGTGCACCGGAAGCTCCGGCATCAGTGAGGTAAGCTCGGAGCCTTTGAGCAGAAGCCCCGCCGCCAGCGCGGCCTCGAGGATGACGCCGAACGTCGAGTTGATCACATAGATCGGCAATGTGAAGAAGCGTTTCCACTCCCGGTTCAGCAGCGCCTTCGACGGGCTTCTGGTTTTCAGCGACTCGGCACGATAGACGATCTTCCGTGCGCCCTTCTTCGTCGTCATCAGATTAAGGAGGTTCTTTGACAGCAGCACATACGCCAGTACCATCGGCAGAACCGTCCAGAGAATCAGCAAGGCCACGTTTGTGAAGGTCGGCATGGTGATCGAGACGGCGAACAGGTACAGCGGCGGGAAATAACGGCGTATGCTCTCGGCGAAGGCGGGACCTTTCTCGATGAGCAGCTTGAGCAGCGTATCCGCGCGGGCTATAACGAGGAAGTACGCGGCAAGGAAGACAGCGGTCAGGATGTAGGTAATCGCAGTTTTGCTGTGCATCTTACTGCTGATCAGCTCAAAGATAAAGGCAAGCAGGCAGCTGATCGCCAGAGCCAAAAGAGGCAGCAGCAGCGTTGCGAGAATCAACGTCAGGACGTTCACGAGCGTGAGCGTACAGGTGAGCGCATAGACCACAGCCGCTGCGATCATCACCAGCAGCGTGTAGACCTGGTTGAGCATCCACAGCATCAACAGCCGTGACATGAGAATCATCGGCATTGGAATGGGCATCGACAGCAGCAGCTCGTTGTCCGACGCGTCGAAGAGATGTTTCTGCGCGGTGAACACGCTGCCGAGGACGCTCAGTGTGAGTGCCATCGTACCCGCGAGCAGGAAGATCAAATACTCGTATGCGGTCCCTGCGACGGCGTCGGCGATGCCGTAGAGCATTCCTCCCAGCGAGAACATAATCGCCGCAAACACATAGATTGCAAAAAGGCCGATTGCGATTTTCTTTACGCCGGACATCTTGCCCTGCCGCATCCGTGAGAACATCGAGAACCACAGCGATTTCAAACGGGTTGCCAATAACGCCCGCAGCATCTTACTTCTCCTCCAGTTCCAGGAAGACATCCTCCAGTGATGCATTGCCGCGCACCTCGTCGGTCGTACCGGCGGCGATGAGCTTTCCGCTGCGGATGATCGCCACTTTGTCGCACAGCTTTTCAACGACCTCGAGGACATGCGACGAGAAGAAGATTGCGCCGCCGCGGTCGCACAGCTCGCGCATCAGCGACTTCAGCGTATGGGACGCGATCGGGTCAAGACCGACGAACGGTTCGTCCAGCAGCATCAGCTTCGGCTCATGAATGAGCGCCGAGATGATTGCGAGTTTCTGCTTCATGCCGTGGCTGTAGGCGCTGATCGGCTGCGCAAGGTCAGAGGTCAGCGCGAACATCTCCGCATACTTCGCGATACGCTCTTCGCGTACATTCTGCGGGATGATGTAGATATCCGCGATGAAATTCAGGTATTGGATACCGGAGAGAAAGTCGTAGAGGTCGGGGCTGTCAGGGATGTATGCCAGACGCCGTTTGCACTCGAGAGGATTGTCTTTGATGGAGATACCGTCGATGGCAATCTCGCCGGAGTCGAATTGCAGGATGCCGCAGCATGCCTTGATCGTCGTGGTTTTCCCGGCGCCGTTATGACCGATGAAGCCGTAGATTTCCCCGGGTGCGATGTGCAGGGTCAGATCGTCCACGGCCTTCTTATTGCCGTAAGTTTTTGTCAGATGTTCGATGCGCAGCATATGCACACATCCTTTCCGAATTGAGCAGGGATATCATACCACATCGTGAAACAGAAAGCAAGCGCTCCATGCGAATTGTCGGAAACCGTTCGCAAAATCCTAAATAAAGCGCCGGAGTATCACCGTCACGCGTCCCTTCTTTGACAGTCCGCCGACACTCCGGAGCACACATTTGCCCAGTCCGCGCACGCTGACCGTGTCACCCTCCGCGAGCAGCCGGTCAGGCTTGTCGCACTCCGTCCCGTTGACTGCGACACGCCCGGCTTTGACAGCATCGGCAGCCTTCCCGCGTGCGATCGAGAACCCCGACGATACCACGCTGTCCAACCGCAGCGTCGCCACCGTGTCGCGTATCTCCTTGTACGCTGCCTCCGGACGGATGACTTCCACGGGCGCGATCTCCGTACATGTCACCGGGTGCCGCCCGACGCGCTCAAGCGTTTGGATGAGGAAATCCGCCGCGATTCTTGTCACGCACAGGTCGCAGCCGTCTTCACGCACCCAGAGGTCGCCGATGGTCTCACGTTTGAGACCCAGTCCGAGCAGCGACCCGAGGTAGTCCCGGTGCGACGGTGCGTCCTCACGGTCTTTCCGCGTGATGCGCAGATAGGTCAGCTCTGCGTACGTCCACGCGTCGTCCGCCCAGCAGGGGAGGAACACTGCCGCCGTCCGTTCGGAGCCTTTAGGTACAAAGAGCGCGTCGGGCGTCAGCTTTCCAGCAAGCTCCCGTTCACGCGGCGTCAGAAAGAGCGTCCGCGTCGGAACGCTGCGGCTCCGGCAGATTTCCGCACAGTCGAGAACCCGGGCGAGCATACGCTGCTCGTCCGGGTTCGGGGTCATCGCCGTGATGGTCGTGTTTGTCATAGCTTCTTATTGATCTGTTCCACCGTATCCGGCTCGACACCCGCGGGAATCGGGACGTCGCGGCCGTAGCGGGCGGCTTCATAGTATTCTGCCAATGTGTCGAGCATCTCGCGGTCGGCTTTGATGCGTCCGTCAAGCGCCGGAATGACCTGACGGGGTGTATAGACGGTTTTGTGCCTGTAACCGCTCGCCATGCCGCGGTAGATGGCTCTGCGGTAAAGCGCGCGCACCTTCTCACGGACGGTCTTCAGCTCATTCCACGGCGGCTCGCGCTTGAGCTGCTCGGCAAGCCAGTCACGCGCACGCCTGAGGTACTCGCCCGGGAGGTCCTTCAGCTCGATCAGCCGCGCCTTCGTGTCGACATATTCCTCAAAGCCCGCGTCCTCGGTATCGCCGCCGAACTTTACGGTCCTCAGGAACGCGATCAGCCTGCGCATCCCCTTCCAGAGCATGAACAGCAGGAATGCCGCGAATGCCGCGACCGCAAGATACGAAACCACGTGAATCAAAATTTCCTGGAAGCGTTCCCAGAAGGGGCTGCGGACAACCTCATTGCCGCCGAGCATCGAGAGGTCGGGGGCACCGCCTCCTCCGCCGTCGGACATGCTGCCTTCCTCGGCGGTGAACAGATCTGCCAGCCAGATCAGCGCGGCATAGAGCTTCCGCGCCAGCCACTTCAGTGCCCGCAGCAGGATTCCCAGACACGATACTGCCAGGATGACCGCGTAGATGACGACGAGCAGCAGCTTGTTCTGCACGTTCATCGACTTGGAGATGACCATATTCCCGGCGTTCAGCTGATCGCGCTGCACATCGGTGAGGGAGTTGATGTTGAGCTGGTTCATCGACAGCAGCCCGACGAGCACGATGATCGGCCCGAGGACGGTTGCCGCGGGACGGAACGGCTCGAGGAGGGGGATGATGCCGGTCAGCAGCGCGAAGATGAGGTTGAAGACCATGAACAGTGTATAGAGATATATGGGACTGACGGCGTCCCAGGATCCGGCTGCGAGGAACCGCGCGCGGATTGCCAGCACCGTACCAAGAATTCCCATACAGATGATCTCGGGGACAGACGATGTGAGCGCGCCGCCGATCAGGTACGCGATGCAGGCCGAGAAAATCGTCAGTATGACATACTCCAAAAGCGGTACCTTCTTCAGAACCGCATGGACGAGGATGGCCATCAGCGAGAACACCGGCAGCACCGCGACCCAGATGTAGCTGTTCGGCTCGGGCATTGCGATGATGAAGATCACGCAGAGGATCAGCGACAGCATGATGATCTCAACGATGCATTTGAGGAAATCCCCGGCGAGCTTTTTAATCTGCTGCATGAAGCTCCTCCTCCGGCGTATGCTCGACGGTCAGCACCTCGACATTGTTGCCCGCATCGCGCAGCTTCTGCAAGCCTTCCTCAATCTCATCGTCGGTGAAGGCAGTGATGACAAGGATATCGCAGGCGGACAGCCCGGCGTCGTAGGTCTCCTTGAGCAGCGTATGGAATGTAACACGGCGCCAGAAGCTCAGTTTGGCAAGCGTCATCAAGATCGACGAGAGCTGCTCCGACCCGGTGCAGGGTTTGAGCCAGACGGGAGCCTCGGGGTCGTCGACGTACTTACCGTTGGAGGCAAGGCCCGTTTCGATGCCGTTGTCCAGCGAATACTGCGCGATGGACGCGGCATATTGAATGGCGCGCTCGACGCATGGCTCGTCGGTCGTGATGCTCCACTGATTCTCGTGCGTATCGACGTTCAGGAGCAGCAGCAGCCGGACGTCGGCGGTGTAGTCGTAGTTGTGCACCTGCATGGCGCCGGTCTTGGCAGTGGCCTTCCAGTTGATGCTCTTCTGCGGATCACCCGGACGGTACTCGCGGACACCGCGGATATAGAACGGATCCTCGACGATCCAGCGCCGCACGACGATATCGCCGGTGAAGCTGTTTTGGATATGGAAGATGTCGTCAATCGGGACGATCTGCGGGTAGACGGTCAGCGCGGTATCGGTTTGGAAGTCCATACTCTTGCGTTCACCGATGCCGAGGATATCGCCGGTGGTCATGGAAACCGAGGGGATCGCGTAATAGCCTCGGCGCGGGCAGGTGACGGTATGGCGGCGGGTGATGGTGGAGTAGGGGGACAGGGTGAACATCGAACGGTGGAACTGCCGGTGCTTATCGGGCACCTGCGCGCTCTTGCCGAACAGCAGGTACGGGGAGAGCTGCGCTTCGACGCGTACCCACGGGATCGGCAGCAGCCGGGCATTTTCGATATGCTCGACGAGCGTGGTGGTATCACCCTCGGAGATGATGTCGGGGGTGAAATAGCGGCGGTAGCGCAGGGACTTGAAGTTGCGGCGCGGGAAATAGCGTCCCTGCAGGATGATAACAATCAGAAGCGCCAGGAACAGGCTTTGTATCCACATAGATGACGTCTCCTCTACAGAACAGCGGTAAGCCGCGCGCGGGAGATGTTTATCTCGCCTTGACGTTCTCGGTGGGCACGGGGACAGTTCCGACGATGTTGTCGAGGATGACGAGATTCTGGTTCTTCTTGATGCGTGCGGAGCTTTTGAGGATGATGCGGTGGCCGAAGACGGAGTGGATCATTTCACGGACGTCGTCGGGAGTGACAAATTCACGGCCGGAGAGGATGGCACAGATTTGCGATGCCTTCAGCAGCGCCTGCGTACCGCGAGGCGAGACGCCCAGGATGATGTCCGGATGCTTGCGGGTTTCCTCGGCGAGCTTGATGATGTAGCCCATCACGTCGTCGGAGACGAATACCTGGGTATAGGACTTCTGCGCGTCGGTGATCTCGGCGGCGGTCGCGACGGGCGTCAGGGTGTCAAGCGGGTTTTCCATCTTGAAGCGCTTGAGGATTGCAACGCCGTCTTCGGTGGACGGGTAACCCATACTGGTTTTGACGAGGAAGCGGTCGAGCTGTGCTTCGGGGAGCGGGAAGGTGCCCTGCGTCTCGACGGGGTTTTGGGTGGCGATGACGATGAAGGGTGCGTCGAGTTTGCGCGTCTCACCGTCGATTGTAACCTGGCGTTCCTCCATGCACTCCAAAAGGGCCGACTGCGTACGGGGCGTGGCGCGGTTGATTTCGTCGGCAAGCAGGAGGTTGGTAAACAGCGGGCCGGGGCGAAACTCGAACTCGCCGCGCTTCTGGTTGTAGAAATTGATGCCGGTCAGGTCGGACGGCAGCAGGTCCGGAGTGAACTGAATACGGCTGAAGGAGCAGTCGATGCTTTTTGCGGCGGCTTTGGCGAGCATCGTCTTACCGGTGCCCGGGACGTCCTCAAGCAGCACATGCCCCGACGAGATCAGGGCGATGAGGAAGCGGTCGACAACGTCTTCCTTGCCGACGATTACCTTTGCGATATTCCCGCGGATGCGTTCGCACAATGTACGGATAGCAGAGATTTCCAAAGCTGAACACCACTTTCACCTATAGACTGAAGTTATGACCTGTTTATCATATCATATCTTTAGGCATCAAACAAGTACGGAATGTTAATTCTGAACAATTTTTGTGAAAATGCTCTGGTTACCCCGTTGACAAGCACCGTTTCAGGTGGTATCATTGAATTGGAAGATGTGCAGACTATCAGAGAAAGGCAGGGACAAAGAGCATGTCAAACGAGCCGTATCTGGCGGGGTTTATGGAGTATCCCGAACGTTCCCGCTTTTACCGTCATGCGCTGGCGTACCGGCGCTATCTGAACGCCGTGACGATGCCGGTCTACGAGAGCGGGCTTCTGTACCCGTGCGGAAAAGCGCGCATCGACGGCTATGCCGTCCGGCCGGACTACTCCTATACCTTCACCGCCCAATTGAGCAAGCTCTCAGACGAGGACGCCGCGATTGTCCGTGAGGAGGAGGAACTGCTGCCGCGGCCGAAGGCACCGCACAACGTCGGCGGCAGCGGCTACACCCACTCGATGCCCCACTTCGGACGCGTACTGAAGGAAGGCCTGTCAGGCTATCAGGCACGCGTCGAGAAGCTCCCGGAAGGAGACTTTCGTGACGGACTGCTGGAAGTGCTCGCCGGAATGCGGGAATACACGGCGCGCTGTGTGAAGTATCTGCGCGAGGCGGATGCGCCGCCGGTATTGATTTCTGCACTCGGACATGTGCCCTTCTCCCCGCCGCGCAACTTTTACGAGGCGATGGTCGCGTACAACATGATCTACTACCTCGACGGCTGCGACAACCCCGGCCGCATCGACGAGGACCTGCTCCCATACTACCGCGGTGAGGACGCCGTCGGTCTGATGCGCCGGTTCTTCCAGAACGTCGACGACAACGACGCGTGGTCCAGTTCGATCGGCCCGGCATACAACGACCTGACGCGCGTCATCTTGCGTGCGATTCCGGGAATGCGGAGGCCGTCGCTGGAGCTGCGCATCACACCTGACATGCCGGATGATATTTGGGAGCTTGCATGCGAGGCAATTGCGTCGGGCGGCGGTCAGCCGGCGCTCTATAATGAGGACGCCTTCCAGAAGAAGCTCGCGGAGGTGTTCCCGTACATCCCGAAGGAAGACCTGATGCGCTTCAACGGCGGCGGCTGCACGGAGACGATGCTCGCGGGAATTTCCAACGTCGGTTCGCTGGACGCGGGCATCAATCTGCCGCTGATCTTCGCGGAGTTTATGCATGCGCATCTGAAAGACTGCCCGACGTTCGGGATGTTTGTTGCGGAGCTTTTACAGGAGATCCGCCGTGTGACGCTCGAGACGCTCGACGGCGTGAACGAGTTTCGGCGTGCGCGGGCACTGTACCGTCCGCAGCCGGTGAGGACGCTGCTGGTGGAGGATTGCATTGAGCGCGGCCTGGATTTCAACGCCGGCGGCGCAAGGTGGAGTTGGAGCGTGGTGAACATCGCCGGTATCCCCAACGTGCTCGACAGTCTGCTTGCAATCCGGGAGCTTATCTACCGCAAAGGGTACTACAATGCCGACGGTTTCCTGAAAGCGCTCGAGAGCCGTGACGCGCTGTTCCTCAAACGCTGCGACGCGGCGCCGCACTACGGCGTGGCCGATCCGGACGCGGATGAACTCGCGCACGACTTTACGAAGGCGGTCTATGAGTTCTTCGGTGAGCGCATCCCGTGCACGGGCGGCGCGTTCTTGCCGTCGAGCATCCAGTTCGTGACCTACGGAGCCGCCGGAAAGATCGTCTCCGCGACGCCGGACGGACGCGCGGACGGGACGCCGCTTGCAGACTCGCTGGCGCCGATCTTCGCACGGGATACCGAAGGCCCGACGGCGCTTCTGCAATCGGCGGCGGCGCTCAATCTCTCGGAGCTGCTTGGGACGCCGGTACTCAATCTGCGTCTGAGCCGTGCGTATATCAAAGACCATCTGCGCGCGCTGACGGAAGGCTTCTTCGCGCAGGGCGGGATGCAGCTTCAGGTGAGCTGCATGTCGCGCAAGGATATGCTCGACGCACGTGAGCATCCCGAGAACCATAAAAATCTGATTGTCCGCGTCGGCGGCTACAGCGAATACTTCATCCGGCTGTCCGACGACATTCAGCTCGCGGTTCTTGCACGGACGGAGCATGACGTCTGACGCTTTGCAGTAAAAATACCTCCTTTTTGGGTGAACCGGCTTTTCGGCCCCAATAAGGAGGTATTTTATATGCCAAAAACATGACGGCATGCACGGAAGCTTCGCATGGATTGCGGGAAAAAGCAACAGGAAGCGGCATCAAGAAAGGGCGGTGGCTTGCCGCCGCCCCGTATGATTACCAAAGCACACTCGCAGACGCGACGTTCTTGCATTTCATCGGCAGCCCCAGCTCATAGCCGACGCCGTCCGCGATCTCCTTGATCGTAATTTCGCGGCCGCCTTCTTCACGGGACTTCAGCGCGGCATCGATGATGGCGACAAACTCGAAGAGACGGTCGTAGTGGAGCGGCGGGATGCCGTCCTGCAGCATCTTGGCGAATTCATTGGAGATATCGACGATGCCGGAGCGGAGAGTCGGTTCGGTGACATAGGAGGTATCGGTGCCGTTTGAGCCGAAGAAATCCAGACGGAAGGAATAGTGGTTGTAGTCGTTGCAGTTGAGGATGCCGACGACGCCGCTCTTGAAGAGCACGCGGTAGACCTCACCGTTGCCCTTTTCATGCTCGCCGCGCGCTTGTTCGTTGCCGATGTACTGGACGCTCTCGACCTCATAAGGCCCGGAGGTTGACCAGACCGCGCCGAGAAGGTTCGAGATTGTATGCACCGACGCGTTGCGCTGTTCCATCTTGGAGGAGAACGTAGAGACGACGAAGCGCGGATTGCCGAGGTTTTTCTTGGCGAGCGCACGGTTTGCGCCGACGTAGAGCAGAATGGACGTCGAGAAGATCGGCGTGTTGTACTTACGGGCAAGGTCGATGATCTCCTTGGCGTGTGCGGCGGTATCGGCGAAGGGCTTGTCGATGAACATCGGAATATGTGCTTTGAGGAACGGCTCGACGAGCAGGTGATGGTCGTCGGCGTACCAGGAGCAGTTTCCGATGAACGCGGCGTCGATCTTCGCGGGGTCAGCCATCTCCTCGAGAGAGCTGTAGACCGGGCAGGAGAACGCGCGGCTGAATTGCTCGGGGGTCAGACGGTCGCCGAGCTTTGCCTCACCCTCGCCGTAGCGCTTGCGCTCGTTGGGCGGATTGAAGCAGCCCGCGACAACGGTCGACAGCACCGGGATGGTCGGCTGCGACTCGTACTCGAGGATGTAGAGCTGTCCGCCTGCACGGCGGAACTCGTAGCGGTCGGAAGGACCGAGGCAGTAGGCGAAGATCAGACTGTGGTAATCGGTGCGGACAAAGCCGATGCGTTTGCGTTCCATAACGACACCTCCAAAGTGAGTGATTGGGGTTTCGCTTGTATTCAATGCAGTACAATGGGTGACGGACCGCCCGGAGGATACCTGTCCCGTATGAATCGATCGTCCGCGCAGATGAACAAATCGGGGAGAGGTATTTCATCTCTCCCCGAAGGCGTATTCGCTTAACCGAACAGCGAGAATGCGACGAACAGCCCGGACATCAGCGACGCGACCAGCGACACAACGGTGATCTGCGTGTTGATGGACGGTCCGGCGGTATCCTTAAACGGATCGCCGACGGTATCGCCGACGACGGCGGCCTTATGGGCGTCACTGCCCTTACCGCCCTCGTTGCCGGCTTCGATGTACTTCTTGGCGTTATCCCACAAACCGCCGGAGTTGGACATGAACAGTGCGAGCAGCAGGCCGCTGACGATATTCCCCAGGAGGAAGCCGCCGATGGAGAGCGGACCGCCGATGAAGCCGACGAGCAGCGTCGCGATGATGGTCATCAGACCGGCCGGGATCAACTCTTTCAGTGCGCCGCTGGTTGCAATGTCAATGCACTTGTCGTAGTCGGGCTTCACACCCTCTTTGCCTTCACGCAGTCCGACGATCGTGTTGAACTGATGGCGAATCTCGGCGACCATGCGCTGGGCGTTCTTATCAACGCCGAGGATCAGCATTGCGGAGAAGACTGCCGGGATCGCACCGCCGACCAGGATGCCGAAGAAGACATTCGGGTTCATGATGTCGAAACCGGTGATCAGCTCACGGCCGGCTTCTGCGAGGACGACGTTGGACTCAGACATGAACGCGCCGAGCAGCGAGATGACGGTCAGGCCTGCGGCGGCGATGGAGAAGCCCTTCGTGACGGCTTTGACGGTATTGCCGGCGCTGTCGAGTTCGTCGGCAATGCGGATGGTTTCCTCACCAAGGCCGCCCATTTCCGCGAGACCGCGCGCATTGTCAACGATCGGTCCGTAGGCGTCGTTGGAGATGATCATACCGACGATGGAGAGCATACCGACGGCGGACATGGAGATGCCGAAGATGGCGTAGCCGGGACCCATCGGTGCGCAGATAAAATAGGACGCAAACGCAGAGATGGCAATACCGACCATTGCGGGGAGAGCGGAGATGAGACCGTAGGAAATGCCGGAGAGGATGGTGAGCGCGGCGCCGGAATTGGACGCTTCGGCGACACGGCGGACGATGGGTTTGGAGTCATCGGTAAAGTAGTCGGTGGTCAGACCGATGATGACGCCGACAAGCAAGCCTGTGACGGACGCGCCCCAGATGCGCCAGGAGAAGCCTTCAAAGATTAGATTGGCTGCGGCGGTCAAGACGATAAAGACGGCAGTGGTGACGTAAGTGGAGGAGTTGAGAGCGCGGGTGGGGCTGCCGTGCTTACCGATGCGGGCAGTGGCAATGCCGATGATGGAGGCGATCAGACCCAGCGCGGCATAGCAGAAGATCATTGAGATATTGTTCCAGTCGCCTTTGAGGGACTGTGCGATGACGAGCGCGGAGACCATCGCCGCGACGTTGGAGTCGAAGAGGTCGGCGCCCATGCCGGCGACGTCGCCGACGTTGTCGCCGACGTTATCGGCGATGACGGCGGGGTTGCGAGGATCGTCTTCGGGGATACCCAGCTCGACCTTGCCGGTGAGGTCGGCAGAGATGTCGGCGGTCTTGGTGAAGATGCCGCCGCCGGCTTTGGCGAACAGCGCCAGGGAACTTGCGCCGAAGGAGAAGCCCAGCAGGATGGTTGCATCGCCGACGATCAACAGCACAACTGCGACGCCCAGCAGCGAGAATCCGACGACCGCGAGTCCCATGACCGCACCGCCGCGGAAGCCCACAAGGAATGCCGGCTTGATGCCCTTTTGAGCGCTCTCAGCCGCACGGGAGTTCGCGAGCGTTGCAACGAGGATGCCGATCTTTCCGGCAATGGCGGATAGAACGGTTCCGGCGATGTAGGCAAGCGCGATGGCGATGTTGTTCACGATGCTGCCTTTCCAGATCGGCGTCGGCAGCAGAACGAATATGACAACTGCCGCAACACCCGCAAAGATTGCGAGAATGCGGTATTCTTTCCGTAAAAACGCGTTCGCGCCCTGCCTGATCAGTTCGGAGACTTCCATGATGCGCGCGTTTTGCGTTTTCTGCCGTTTGACCCATAAGTAGAGGTAGACCGTGAATGCGAAGGCGAGTATGACCGCGAGGAATGAGAGCGCGTAGAAGAGATGTAGCTGAGGTTCCATAACCGGGATCCCCTTTCGATATATTCGCCCTGAAATCTGCGGTTTCGCAACGGATAGAAAAAAGGGGGAACGTACGGACATTTCCGCATGCTGCCCCTCTTTCGTGGTAATGCGCAAGCTTTTTTGATATAGCTTCCCCACTACAAACGCCTCGAATAAATAGAACCGTTTATTGGGAATAAGCGTTCTATGACAGACTCCACCACTTATTCAGGACGTTATCAGTATAGCATATTCCGAGATGTTTGTCAATGTATAAAAATTATTTAAACGCAGCATGCAGCTGTTCCGCAAGCCACCGGATCGCCTCGCCGTAGCCATCGAAGCCGCGCCCCATAATTGTCCGCCGGGCGCAGAGGGAAACATAGGACACCTGACGAAAGTCTTCACGCGTCCGGACATCGGACAGGTGCACCTCAACCGTCGGCAGCCCCACTGCTTTCAGCGCGTCGAGAATTGCGACCGACGTGTGCGTATATGCCGCCGGATTGATCACAATCCCGTCATAAACCCCGTATGCTTGCTGGATCAGGTCGACAAGTACGCCCTCGTGGTTCGTCTGCCGGATATCGCAGTCGGCGCCGACCTCCGCACATACCCCGCGGATGTACGCGCAGAGGTCGGCGTAGGTACGTTTCCCATAAATATCCGGCTCGCGCAGCCCGAGAAGATTCAGATTCGGTCCGTTCAGAATCAACAGCTTCATGTCATGTTCTCCCATATCCGCAGCACGTTTGCGGCGGTTTCTTCCGGTGACCCGTTCGCGTCGACCGTTGCATCGGCGAACATCCGATAGAAGGGCAGCCGCTGCCGGTAGAGCGCATCGACGCCATGTCGGATGGTCAGCGGACGCCCCTCTGTCTGCAGACGATCCGGTGCGCGGTCAAGGAAGATCACGACACCGTTCTGCTTGAGCGGCGCAAGATTCTCCCGACGCGTCACCACCCCGCCGCCGGTCGCGATGACATTCCCCAGCCTTGCGCCCGCGTCGCATAGGACGGCATGTTCCAGTTCCCGGAAACATGCCTCACCGTCACGCTCGAGCAGCACCCGGGTCGGAGTGCCTGCTGCCTGCTCAATCAGCACATCGGTGTCCAAAAGCTCCCGTCCCAGCGTGTCCGCGAGCAGCCGTCCGACCGTGCTCTTTCCGCAGCCCGGCATCCCGATGAGGACGAGGTTGGTCATCCCGCGGGAGATTCCCCGGTATACAATATCATCGGCGCCGTCGGGCATCCGGACAGCCGTGAACAGCTCGCATGCGCGTATCGCCTGCGCCGTCAGCATAGACAAACCGTCCGCGCAGCGGATGCCGCGCGCCGCCGCGTCCATTAACAGTGCTGTCCGACGCGGGTTGTATATCAAATCGAGGACGCCGCGCAGCCGCGGGAAACCGTCGAGCGTCAGCGGCGCATGTCCGCAGTCCGGGTACATCCCGACGGGCGTCGTGTTGACGATCAGGTCGGCGTCCGCGTGACGCGTGAGGTTTGTATAGTTGTTCTTACCCGTCCGCGAGATCTCCACAGCCTCACCCGCACGCATATCCTTCAGCACCGCGTGGACTGTCAGCGACGCGCCGCCCGTCCCCAGCACCAGCACCTTCGCGCCGTATGGGTCGATTCCCGCGCGGTTGAGCATACATGAAAAGCCGTAATAATCCGTATTGTACCCCAAAAGCCCCCGCGCCGTCCGTACAACCGTATTCACCGCGCCGATTGCCCGTGCTTCCTCCGACACCTCCGCGAGATACGGAAGCACGGTCTTCTTATAAGGAATCGTCACGTTGAACGCGTCGTACGATTCCCGTATGAGGAAGTTTTCGACGTCTTCCGGCTCACGCTCGATGAGGTCATAGGGGTAGTCCGCGAGGTACGCGTGTATCTGCGGGGAGAGGCTGTGTGCGAGGCTGCGCCCGAGAAGGCCCGTCCTCAGCGCAGCGTATCCGGTCAGCAGCGGTGTCATAGCGCACCTCCGTTCAGCAGCAGAGTCGAGAAAGCACGGCATTGTCCCCATATGCTTCCTTTTTCATTTCGCTGAAAACGCCGCAGGGGACGTTTCCTGCAGGTATTATAGCACCGGGAAAGGGTTTTTGTCAAGGGACTTGCGAAATCCGCGCGGCTGTGGTACAATAACGGTATCCCGCCACGAAAGGTTTGAGAACAGATGGATATTCTGACACGGCTGAAAGCTCTTGCGGAACCGGAATACCGCGCGTTCCAGTGCAAGCTGATGCCGACGGTCGACCCGGCACGCGTGCTGGGCGTACGGACACCGCTGGTGCGTTCCCTCGCGCGGGAGCTTACCGGTACGCTCGACGCCGAATCGTTCCTCCGCACGCTGCCGCATCCGACCTACGAGGAGAACAACCTCCACGCGTTCCTCATCGAGCGGGAGCGGGACTTTGACCGTGCGCTTGCGTTGTTGGACGCGTTTCTGCCGTATGTGGACAACTGGGCGACGTGCGACTCGATGTCCCCGAAGGTGTTCGGGAAGCATCTGCCGGAGCTGTGGGCACACATCCCGCTCTGGCTCGGCAGGGGAGATACCTACACGGTCCGTTTCGGCATCGGGATGCTGATGAGCTGGTACCTCGACGCCGCCTTTACCCCCGAAGCCCTCGAACGGGTAGCGGCGGTGCGGTCCGAGGAGTATTATGTCAACATGATGGCTGCATGGTTCTTTGCGACCGCTCTTGCCAAGCAGTACGATGCAGCGATTCCATATCTCACCGAACGCCGCCTGCCGGTCTGGACGCACAACAAAACCATCCGCAAGGCCATCGAAAGCAACCGGATTTCCAACGATACCAAGAGATATCTGCGTACATTACAGATCAAATGAAACGGAGAAAGTATGTGGAGCCGGCAGACGCCGCGTACCGGCGTATTTTCCGGCTTTCACAACCACTGCGGACGCTTCGGGTATGCAGTCGCCGGGGAGATGGCCGCGCGGGACCCGGCGCGCATATCGCGGGGCATACGGCGAAGACCATGCGGGAGGCATTGCTATGACGGAGGTCGTTGCGGCGCTCATCTGGGACGGCGGGCGTTTTCTGATCTGTCAGCGTCCGGCGCATAAGGCACGCGGGCTTTTATGGGAGTTCGTCGGCGGTAAGATTGAGCCGGGCGAGACCGGTGAGCAGGCACTCATCCGCGAATGCCGCGAGGAGCTGGGCGTGACGATCGCGGTAGGGGATGTCTTCGCGGATGTCACGCATGTCTACCCCGACCTTACCGTTCACCTGACATTATACCACGCGCGCATCGCGGAAGGAACACTGCGGCTATATGAGCACAAGGCGTTTGCGTGGATCACACCCGCCGAAATTCCCGCCTATGCGTTCTGCCCCGCCGACCGTGTCTTCCTCGCCCGTCTGACGGAGGGTGACAGATGACACGGCTCACGGGCGCGGACAGCGTAAAGCTGTCGCGCATGACCCGACGAGACAGAGGAAGGCGGCGCCGTCGGTTCATAATCTCCGGAGGAAATCCGAAAGACCAGAAACCCGACGAACGCCGCCGCTGATGAATCCCTTACAGCTCGCTTAAATCAATGCCCCAGCTCTCATGCTGCCGGAAAGGCGTATTGCGTGTACCGATGCCGCGCTGTTCCAGGCAGACCACGCAGTCACGCGTACAGGCGGCGGTATTGCGGTTGGCCTCGGCGTTCGGCGCGGTGGTATCGGGGAACGCGCCGTTGGGACAGTAGCGGCACTTGCGCCGGTCGACTGCCGCCACCCGGTATGTCACACCGCAGACCTCACGCTCGGTGATGCTTCCCGCGTCGATTGCATCCATCGGACAGGTCTTCTCACATTTGCCGTCGCAGAGCGTCTCGGTAAAGAGTTCGTCGGGCTCGATTGCGAGGTCGGTGGTGATCAGTCCCAGCGCCTGCCGCACGCCGAACTCCTTTGTGACGAGCTGCCCGGTCAGGCTGATCTGACCTGCGCCGCACGCCACCGACGCGTACTCGAGGTCCGGGTAGACGTTCGGCTCGATCTGACCGCCGCGGAACTTCACGCCCTCGGGCCATCTTTCACCGGCGAGCGGCGACGACGGCACCGCTACGCCTCCCATATCCTCGAGCATCCGCGCGAGAGAATAGATGTAGCGCGCGTTGATCAGACGTCCGGCGCGTGTCCAGAGTGTGCCCTCCTCGATACCGCGGTAGCTGCCGCGCGGAATCTCCTGCATACACAGGATTATACTCTTCGCCTCGGGGAAAATGGAGAGCGGGGAGAACTGCGGCGTACACGCGCGGAACCGCTCTGCCGGTGCGACTGCCACGAGGTCAATTCCGCACGCCTTTGCCATAGCGAGCAGCTCCTTCTTCGTGACCGTCGTCTCACGCTTCGGGATTCCGACTTTCCCGCGCGCCTTAAGATCCCGGTAGCACGCCTGAATACAGCCGTACGCGCCGCAGATCGGGCCGGGGCGTCCGCCCTGCCCAAGCTCTTCGAACCCTGTCGACATTGTGGTCAGGTACTTTGAGCGTTTCGACACCGCATGGCCGAAATGAAACGCTTCGTACCAGCCCATCGTCTGCTCATCGATGTTCAACTTCCAGCCCGGTACGTCCTTCTTGATGAACGGAGACGCAAGCTCGTTGAGTCCCCAGTGCGTCAGCTTGCACTTGCCCAGGTCGACATCGCCCCATACAAACGTCCGGTCTTCGATCTGCACGCTGACCTTCTTTGTCTTGCTCAGCGCGTGACCCGGGCAGGCATCGACGCACTTCATGCAGCGTGTGCAGATGTGACCTTTGTACAACGGGTCAGGCTCAAGGACGGCGTCGGTGATGAAGATTTCAAAGCGCTGACGGGGGCCGAACTGCGGCGTGAGGAAGACCTTCGACCAGCCAAGCTCACCTAAACCCGCCGCCGCAGCCGACAGACGCATATGAAGCACGACGTTGGACGGCATCTTCCCTTCCTTCACCGATTCGCGCGCGGGCGGCGCCTCATGTGGCAGGATCGTATGGCTGCCCGGAGACTGCACCGTCTCATAGCCGTAGCTTTCGATAAGCTGCATTGTCTTCGTCATTGCCTCGCCCAGAGGCCCGTAGATACCGGTGCCATAGCCGTAAATCCAGTAGGATGACCAATCGGAGTTGGTCTCAATGCCCTTATAAGAGCCTTCAAGGATGCGTCCGGCGAGGACGACGACGCTGCGGGCATTGGGCATGATGTTGAGCGGATTGGTCTCCGGGGGCGCGTTACAGAAACGCTCGATGTTCGCAATGCCGCAGAGGTCGGCGCCGGCCTTCTTCGCGCATTCCTTGACCATCGCGGCGGTTAAGGTCTTTTTCATCGTCTCACCTTTCCCAGTTCCGGAGCGTCCACGGCTCCGACTCGCGGAATTTGTTGTGGAAACGGATCGTCAGAAGATTGTTGTCCTCCAGGTGCGCGATGCAAGAGCGCGTGCAGACGGCGGAGAGGATATTCGGCACGTCCTTACGGGTCAGCGCGGTGGAGGTCTCGGTGAGTTTCTCCTGATTTCCCGTATAGCCGGGCATCATTTCCTCCTGTCCGATCTTAAAATTGACGTCGGGCATCGCACCGTTGGGACAGGTCGCGCAGAGACTGTAGTTGACGCGCGCGAGGACTGTCTCACGTCCGGCGACATCGACGGTAATCGTCTCGTTGGGATGGATGGCGTGCATCGGGCAGGCGTCTGCGCAGGAACGGCAGTGCGCACGGTCACAGATCGTGCCGGTATAGACGGGGTCAGCTTCGAGCGGCGCATCGGTGAGAACGATCCCCAGCGAGACGCGCGGGCCATAAGCGGGCGTGAGAAGCTGACCGCACAGGCCGATCTCTCCGAGACCTGCCGCGACCGCGGCCCAGTCGAAGTTGAGCATCACATTGGGCGCCACATGGCTCTGCGATACGGGTTTTCTCCGGGGCATCGCCTTCGCCGGGGTCGCCTCATATGCGACGGCTTCGTAACCGGTGGATTGTTCTATGAATCGCGCGATGTCCAAAAGCAGACGGTAGGGGACACGCCGGCCGTTGTAGCTCCAGAGAGTCCCTTCCTCAATGCCGCGAAAGCCGCCCCGGGGCAGCGGCATCCCCACGACAATTACCGCTTTGCACGCGGGCTGGATGCTGCATGGGTGTGCGTTCTCCGGAAGCGTGTTGAACCGCGCGGGATCGGCAATTCCGAAGACCGCAAACCCCAGTGACTCCGCATAAGCGCGGATGGATTCCTTCATATTGTACCTCCGTCAGTTTTTCTTGATCCAACTCTATTATACACCGTACATGCTGATGAAAACAAGGGGCGCTGTACAGCAATACTTTAGAAATCTACAGGTGATGCATCTATGGAGTTTCTGCCTTTTGTGATGGAAGCGGGGCAATATACCCGTGAGAGCGGGCTTTCCCCGTCGGAAGATCGCATGGTGATGAACTACGAATTTGATTTGTTCCAGTCGGGCGACGGTTATATCACGGTCGACGGCACGGCATATCCGGTGTCGTACGGAACGCTGATGCTGCGGCGTCCGGGACAGCACTGCCACAGTGACGGCGCATACCGCTGCCATACGCTGACGCTGTCGTTTTCCGGAGAGAGAAACCGCGCAGAGCGATCCGAAATGTCCCGTCACCGCAAGGGTATCCCGGAG
>JAAZKA010000157.1 GCA_012800055.1 Clostridiales bacterium | reverse complement strand
CGGTTGGCGTCGTCGGCGGACTCGGAGACGGGAAAGTGGGAGAGGGTGAGCCGCCACCGGGTACCGGTGGGCGCGAGGGTCGGGCAGAGGGTTTTCCGGTTGGTGCCTCCGGCGAGCCACCTCCCGGCTGTCTCGAGGTCGCCGATGGTGGCGGACAGTCCGATGCGGCGCGGGTTGCAGCCTGCCATCCGGGCAAGCCGTTCGAGCAGACAAAGCACCTGCCCGCCGCGGTCACAGCGCATAAGGGCGTGAACCTCGTCGAGCACGACGTAGCGCAGATCGCCGAACAGCCGGACGGCATCGGTATGCTTGTGCATTAAAAGAGCCTCGAGGGATTCGGGGGTGATCTGCAGCACACCGGCGGGATTTTTCAGCAGTTTATCTTTATGTGAACGGTTGACATCGCCGTGCCAGTGGGTGACGGGGATATCGGCCTCTGCGCAAAGCTCTTCAAGGCGCGCGAACTGGTCATTGATGAGCGCCTTGAGCGGGCCGACGTAGAGCGCGCCGATGGTAGCGGGCGGATCCTCCCAAAGCTCGGTGAGGACAGGAAAGAAGGCGGCCTCGGTCTTTCCGGCCGCGGTGGACGCGGAGAGCAGGAGGTGATCGTCGGTCTCGAAGACGGCATGGCAGGCGGCAACCTGGATGCCGCGCAGCGATGTCCACTCATTGCGGTAGATGAACTCCTGGATGAACGGCGCAAGACGGTAGAAGGGATGGTCGGACATAGGCACCTCCGGATGAATGCGTGAAGTCAGTACACCTCGACGGGCAGCAGCACGGGGACATCGCGCGCGGCGGTGATCTCAACACGGACACGCCGGGTCAGGCAGTCGACCCGGACGATGCGGCGGTTGCCGATGGTTGTCCCCTGAGAGAGCCGTGACAAGACGCCGTCGGCGTTTTCAAACCACAGCCGGAAACTTTCGACGCGCTGACCCTCTCTCAGGTCTTCGCGCAGCGTAACATAGCGGATACGCCGAGCTTCCGGAAACGTAAGATCGACGGTCGGACGCCCGCCGCGCGCGTCGTACGAGACAGCGGCGTCACGGGCGCGATTGTCGCCGAACGCCGCGCGGAGCTGATCGCCCAACTCCTGTAAACGTGCGATGTCCTTCGGGTCGAGCCGTCCGGAGGGCATCGGCGGGACGTTGAGGTTGAAGCACGCATTCCCGCCGACAGAACGCAGATACGTCTCAAAGAGACGCTCGAGCGAGTGGGGCTGTTCGTTCGCGTGATAAAACCAGCCGGGGCGGATGCTCATGTCGATCTCCGCGCCGCAGAACGCCGCGCCGGAGGAGTAGAGCATATTGGACAGGCTGCCCAGCTCGGCGTCGGTGTTGTAGATATCCGGCAGTCCGCCGGGGAGCGCCGGAGTGAGCGGTGTGACGTTCTCGCACAGCGGCACCAGCTCCTGCGGGACGACCGCCCACTCGGCATGCCTCGCGGAGCCTGACTCGTTGCCGCACCAGCGGACATCCGGTCCGCGGTCGTAGAAAATACACGCGTCCGGCTGATATCTGCGTACAAGGTCTATGTAACCGGGAAAGTCGTAGACCTGCTTTTTCCCGTTCGGACCTTCCCCGCACGCGCCGTCAAACCAGACCATAAAGATATCGCCGTAGCCGGTCAGCAGTTCGGTGAGCTGCGCCTTGTAGAAATCATTGTACGCGTCGGAGCCGTAGAGCGGGCAGTTTCTGTCCCACGGAGACAGGTAGAACCCGAACTTCAACCCGTATTCACGGCAGGCATCGGCGGTCTCGCGGACGATGTCCCGCGGTACCGGACAGTTTTTGACGCTCTGTTCGGTGGTCGCGGTCGGCCACAGACAGAAGCCGCAGTGGTGCTTGGCGGTGAGTACGATGCCCTGCGCACCGGACGCCTTCACCGCGCGCGCCCACTCTCCGCAGTCAAGGTCATAGGGGTTAAAGATCGCGGGGTCTTCGCGTCCGTCGCCCCACTCGCGGTCGGTATAGGTATTGGCGCTGAAGTGGATGAAGGCGTAAAAGCCGGTATTGTACCACATGAGCTGGCGCGGGGTCGGCGTGACATGCGCACAGGTTTTCAGAAACGCACGGAAATCCTCGTACATAGGACACACCTCTCTTCACTCGTTATATCCGGTGATGTCGTTCTTTCGCATCCACCAGAGCTTGCTGCGCATGAGGATGTCGAGGTCAAGGTCACGGACGCCTTTGATGCGCATCAGCTCGTTTTGCAGCGCATAAAGGTCGTTATAGGTGAGATAATCGTAATCCTTCAAGCCGAAGGAATCGTCGGGGAGGTAGGCATAATGCAGGTTGCCGTCGTCCATGATCCAGCCGTCGCGGTTGAACTTAATGCCGCGCAGCATCGCGTCGGCGACCCGGACGGACGCGGCAGAACCATGCTGATAGAGAAACAGAATCTCGGCGAGCTGATGGTTGAGCGCGACATGGGTGGGCTTCCCGCCGTCGGGGTGATAGTAATCCTGCGTGAGTCGTCCGAAGCCGGTACCGCCGAAGAAGAGGAAGCTGTGAGAATCCGAAAAAGGCACGAGGAACTGTGCAAAGCGGTCGGCAACATCGGTGAACGCGGGGATGCCGAGCCTGCGTCCGAGAGTGAGATAGGCGCGGGCGGTATCGGCATTGAAGCGAGAGTCATAGAACCCGGCGCCGATGCCGTAGTCACGCATGAGCCAGTTGCTCTGGGCAGCGGTGGGAAAGTAACCGAGGTTGTTGTAATACGCGCGGGAAGTATCGAGCATGACGGTTGCGAGATCGTCGGCGGCACGCGAGCCTCCGGTCAGCGCAAGCGCGACGGGGACATAGAGCGCCGGGGTATGCTCATAGACGTTCGCGCCCGTGGGGGTATAATCCTTGGGGACGGTATAATAGTACCCGGCAGGCGTCCAGCGGCTCTGCGCCGAGAAGCTGTAGTTCGTCCAGATGCGCGGTATGACGGGGTCATTCCAGTCGATGAGGGGCTGCGCGGAGATGAGGACAAACCATGCGGCGTATCCGTTGCACGCGGGGGCATTCAGCGTCAGCCGGACACCGCCGTACTCTGTCATAACCGTCGCGCCGCCGGTGTAGTACGGCAGTGCCTCGATGCAGTCATGCGACAGACTGCGGTATGCAAGCGGCGGGTTGACGATCAGGGAATAGCTCTGCACACCGCCGGTGACGGTGATATAGAGCGTATCGCGGGCGTTTTGTACGCAGTCGGTGACAACCCACTTTCCCCCGGTGCAGCGGCGCACCTGACAGGCGCTGCCGTCGAGGAGGACGGAGCGGGTATCGGCGGCGTCGGCGCGGCACTGGAGGAAGACGTCGCCGTTAGGAAATTGTCGGACATTGACGTCGATGCCGCCGTCGGAATAGTAAACGGAGGTGACATCACCGGCGGCTGTAGCAAGAGGGGCCGCAGTATGAACCCAGCTGAGACCGGTGAACAGCGGGCGTACGGCATTATACACGGACTCGGGCGGCTGAAAACCCTGTGCCGGTGAGAACAGCAGAGTGAGGGATAGCAGCACAGCAGGCAGACGCATATGCAGACGCATATAAGGTACCTCCTTTCCAAGGCGTTCATATCCAAAACTCCCGGAGCTTTTTTCCGTGACTTCTTTCTCGCAAAACGGTAAACGCTGCGTCCGTTACAGCGCAAATTTATACCCCGGATTGGCGTTCTTATCAAAGCCCCGGTCGGTATCCAGGTGGGACAGAATCTCCTCCCGCTCGCGGATATACCCCCGCAGCGCATCGGCGTCCAGCACCGGCGCGTCGGACAGCTCACCCGCGAGGTACGCCGTCAGCCGCGTCAAGAGCCACCTCTGCTCCGGCGTGTCGCCCAGGGTCATCCCGCAGACGAGCAGCCGTCCGCGGCCGATGCCGAACTCGCACAGCGGCGAGAGCTTCTGAATGTTTTTGTAGCTCGACACCAGCTCGACAGGCGCGCGGAACTCACAGCCGAGCCGTCCGAAGTCGACCGCCGCGCCGTCTTCCAGAAGCGTACGGAACTGCCGGTCGGCGAATCCGTCGTGCGGGAAGCCGGAGAGCATCGGATGCGCGTACACCGCCGCCGCACAGACGCCGAACGGACGTCCCGCGGACATCGGCTGAAAGCCGGTCTTCTCCGCGGGCAACGGCCCGACCGACGTCAGCAGCACCCGCGCGCCATTCTCAATCGCCGCGGCCGTCTCCGTATCCAGCACATTTGTCACAGTCACACCGTCCGGTACACACGGGGCCTCCGGGAATACCCACAGGCTCCAGACATTGCCGATCTCCCCGAGAGACGCCGTCAGCGTGAGCTTCTGCGCCGCGAGGTCGTCGGGCAGCTTAAACGACACGCGGCCGATCTCCGACACGCCGCAGGCGATCTGCGCGACAGTGCTCTCCCCATGTGCAAGGACATTCCCATCCGCATCGGCAATCCGCCACGCGAGGGGCTGTGCCCACAGTGTACTCCCTCCAAAATGGGAGATGAGCAGTGCGGCATCGACGGTCTCCCCGGCGGTAAAGGTGAAGCGGTCGGTGTTCCCGTCATAGGTATCGAGCAGCAGGACGGTGGGGGCGTTCCAGCGCAGGACGGTCTCACGCGTCTCAAAGGGCTTCTCACGGTAGAACGCGTCGAGCACACCGCACTGATAGCCGGTGCGGTGCCAGTGGTAGTCGATCGCGCCGAGGTAGTCGTAGCCGGCAAGCTCCCGGCATTTGCGCGCGGTCTCCATGTTGTGCTTGCGGACGGCCGCAAGCGTCATGCAGGAGACACGGTAATATCCCTGCGAACGGCTGAGCATTCCCTCACGCTCCATATACTCCCGCGCGAGGCGGATCCAGTCGGGACCGATGCGTGTCCAGATGTAGTCTTTCTCTTCATCGAGGTTGATATATCCGGACGTGATGCCCAGCTCATGCGACAGGCACGGACGGCTGTATACGGCAAGCCTTTGGTCGAGCATATGGGAATCGCCTTCGGTGGACGCGTAGGAAAGGTATCCCCAGGAGAACTGCCCGAGGACATCGGAGAAGCTCTCCAGGACAGCAAGCCGCCGCGCGTTGTGGAGAGACGGCAGCGCGGTGAGATCGTCCCCCATGTCGGAATCCTTCCATCCGTACTCGATCCCGCGCAGCGCCTCCTGCGGATTGAACAGCGTGGACGGCGCGAGGGTATGAGCCATCTCCGCACGGATACGCAGGTCGTCGAGCATGTCTTCATCGAGAAGCTCCTCATTGCCGCAGCAAACGATCACGACGGACGGGTGACGGCGGATATAGCGCAAAATCTCCGCCCACTCGCGCAGGTCGGCGTTCACGGGTGCTTCGATCTGAATCATCATCCCGAGCCGATCGGCGGCGGTGAGGTATTCGTCATTCGGCACGGAGGTATGGAAACGCAGCCAGTTGAAGCCGTAGTCACGCAGAATCCCGACGGTTTGGAGATAGCTGTCGACGTCGGCGGGCGGGGTACAGGTAGCGGGATAGAACCCATGCTCGGTGGCGCCGCGCAGGTAGACGGGCGTGCCGTTGAGGAGCAACGTTTTCTCGCGGCGGGTGAAAGTGCGCAGCCCGACGGGGAGTTCACTCACATCGCACACATCATCCCCGTCGATCATCCCGAGCCGCAGCGTATAGAGGAACGGTGCATCGTCGGACCAGTGCTTCAACCCGTCGGCGGAAATATGCAAGCGCATGGTTCTCGCGGCATCACATACCCCGTCGCGCACAGTTCTTTCATCGTCCCGGAGCTTCCACACGACCTTCTTCCCCTCTGGCTGCCCGGCGCACAGCACCTCGACCGTCAAACATCCGTCAAGAAGATGTGCGTACAGGTCATCGATGCGCGCGTCTCCCGTGACACGCAGCGTGACCGGACGTGTGATGCCGCCGGTGAAGCCTTTCCAGCCGCGCGTGACGCAGCCGAGCCGTCCGTGCGGGTCGTTGCCGACGGCGAGCACGAGGGTGTTCTCCCCTGCTTTCAAGTACCCGTCGAGCGGAATCTGATGCGGTGCAGAATAACCGAAGCGGCAGCCGACGTAGTGGCCGTTGCACCAGACCCAGACCTCGGTGGATATCCCGGGCAGCTCGAGCACGGCGTACGGCGCGGGCGTATAGAGGAAGAATGTCTTCCGGTAGGCAACCGTGCCGACGATGTACGGCAGCGACGCGTCGGGCGTATCGGGCATGGGATACGCGACGGGGACATACGCGGGATTGGTACGCGTCGGGACGCCGTCGAACGCGGAGGGCTGGTCATCCCAGTAACCCGGAACGCGCAGTGAGAGCGGGAAAACGTCGGGGAGCGCGGGTTTTCCGTAATCGGGGAAATACACGGCGGCCCAGTTGCCGGATAAGTTGAGTGAATAAGTCATAAAGCACCTCCAAATCAGCAATATGAGCTTGACAACGGAGGAAAATGGGCAAATACTATGCTCCATGGGTTTGCGGCGTGCCGTGTCTGCCGCAGCCGACACATCCCGCGCATTCGCACATCCGGCCGACCCGACGGGATGCGGTGCGTCCCCCGTCCTACAGAATCACGACGGTGATGCCGTTGTTGTGGCGGTCGAGATCGCGGTCCCGTCGAAGCTCCGGGCACAGCTCCATCGCGATGCGGGTATCCTCATCAAAGATGGAGAACCGCTCTCCGCCGATAAACGCCTGAATCTGGCCGCGCGAGTGGATGCGCAGCAGGTAGTCGCGGATCTCGGTGCGCAGCACACCGCCTCTGCCGGACGAGCCGTAGCCGTGTATCAGTTTGACGGCAGTATAGCGCATCTGCCGCGCCGCCGCAAGCTCATAGGTCAGGCGGCGGATGGCGCGGTCGGCGGTGGGCATACCCTGCTCAAGGTTGACGGTCTTGTACCCCGCCATCACGATTTCCCGCAGATACGCGCGAAGTAGTCGAAGATGACGGCCATCTCCGCAACCCCCTCGGGCTTATACGGCGAGAGCATCCGTTCCGGGTGCCACTGGATGCCCAGGATGGGCAGGCAGTCATGCTCGACAGCCTCAATGACGCCGTCGGACGCGCGTGCGGTAACCTTTAAGCCCCGTCCCGGCTCCCGCACCGCCTGATGGTGGTAGCTGTTGGAGACGAACGTATCGCCGCACAGACGCTGTACAAGCGACCCGGGGACGGTCTGGACGGTGTGGCGCGCATCGGAATGCGGCAGCGCGTCGGGAAGCTGCGCGGGGATGTCCTGCCACAGGCTTCCGCCGAGCGCGACGTTCAAAAGCTGGATGCCCCGGCAGATACCGAGCATCGGCAGCTTCTTCTGGAAGCATACGTCGAACAGCGCAAGCTCCAGCGTATCGCGCAGATCGCAGATACATACGGTGTTATTGAGCACGTCTTCGGAGAAGTACTTCGGGTCGATATCAACGCCGCCGGTGAACAGCACACCGTCGCAGCGGTCGGCGAGCGCGGAGAAATCGCAGGTGCCGCACATCACCGGTACGCAGCCGGCAGCCTCAAGCGCCCGGACATAGGTCGCGTTGACGCGGTAAACAAAATCATGCGCCGGCTTTGCGGGGTTGATATCGTAGGACGGCGTCATGAGAATCAAGGGCTTCATAACGGACCTCCGGAAAGGTTAGAATGGAATATATCTATTATACGCCTGCGGCAGGGATTTGTAAACCCCTAAATTCCCCGCACTGTATAGTGAAGAAATATGAAAGAGTTTTGGGAAAACCCTTCCGTGAGAAATTTGAAGTTTCACGGGATAACTCTTGCAATTTTGACGGAAAGATGGTATAGTATAAATGGAAAACGGGAAGCGAGGGGTTTTCACGTATGACAGTCATATCGGTCGCGAACAACAAGGGCGGCGTGGGGAAAACGACCACGACGCTGAATCTGGGGACTGCACTGTCGCTGATGGGGTTGCGCGTACTGCTGGTCGATCTGGACCCGCAGGCGTCGCTGTCACTGTACCTGGGGTTTGATCCGGGGAGCCTGGAAATCACAAGCTATTCGGTGCTGACACAAAAGATCCCGGCGATCAAGGCGATCATGATGACGAACGTCGCAGCGGTTGATCTGATCCCCGCATCGATCGATCTGGCGGCGGCGGAGATGGAGATTTCCGGACGCATGGGACGCGAGTACCTGCTGCGCGATCAGCTCGAGACGCTCGATGGTCTGTACGACGTGGTGCTCATCGACAATATGCCGAGTCTGGGCGTGCTGACGGTGAACAGCCTGATGGCATCGGACTTCGTGGTCGTACCGATCGAGCCGACGCACCTGGCATATAAGGGTCTGCAGATGATCGACACGACAATTCATGAGGTCAAGCGCTATCACAAAGAGCTTGAGATGCTGGGCTGCGTGATTACGATGGTGGACGAGCGCACCAAGCACGCGCGGGAGATCATCGCGAAGATACGGGAGAATTATCCGGTGCTCGAGCCGCCGATTCGCCGCAGTGTGAAATTTGCGGATGCAGCGGCGGGGAATCTGCCGATCATGGACTACGCAGGCACGGAATTCGAAGGTTCCAAGGCGTACACGGAAATCGCTCAGCGCATCTTCGAACGGCTGAAGCCGGGCACAACCGCAGCGGGAGAAAACAGTTAATGGACAGAGTATATCGCTGTTATACGGAAAAGCGTGCGGGGTTCGATGTCGAAGCGCACGGTTTATATAAAGAGCTGCGCGAAGATCTGGGCATCACGGGTCTTTCGGGTGTGCGTATAATCTGCCGCTACGATGTGCAGGGACTGACGCGTGAGGACTACGACGCCGCGCGCGTGACGGTCTTCTCGGAGCCGCAGTGCGACGACTGCACAGATGAGACGATTGCGCTGCCGGAGAACGTGAAGCTGCTCGCGGTCGAAGCGCTGCCGGGACAGTTTGACCAGCGCGCGGACTCCTGTGCGCAGTGCGTGGCAATCCTGACGGGTAAGCCGCGTCCGACGGTACGCGCGGCGAAGCTGTACGTGCTCGAGGGCGATGTGAGCGACGCGGACATGGACAAGGTGCGTGCGCGGCTGATCAATCCGGTGGATGCGCGGGAGGCGTCGCTCGAGAAACCCGAAACACTGGCGTCGGACTACGGCATCCCGGCGGATGTCGCGGTCGAAGAAGGCTTCATCACGGCGGACGCGGACGCGCGGGAAAATCTGCACAACAGACTCGGTCTCGCGATGGACTCAGCCGACCTTGCGTTCCTGCAGGCATATTTCCGCGATGAGGAAAAGCGCGACCCGACGCTCACCGAAATCCGTATGATCGACACATATTGGTCCGACCACTGCCGCCATACGACATTCGGCACGCATCTGACCGATACGCAGATTGCCGACCGTGCGGTGCACGCGGCGTTCGAGAAATATCTCGCGGCGCGGCGGGAGGTCTACGGCGACGAGAAGGCCGCGAAACGTCCGGTAACGCTGATGGACGTCGCGACAGCGGGCATGAAACTCCTGAAGAAGCGCGGAAAGCTCCCGCGTATCGACGAGAGCAAGGAAATCAACGCATGCTCGGTGCACGTAGATGCGCAAATCAACGGGCATACCGAGGACTGGCTTGTGATGTTCAAAAACGAGACGCACAACCATCCGACGGAGATCGAGCCGTTCGGCGGCGCGGCGACATGCCTGGGCGGCGCGATCCGTGACCCGCTGTCGGGGCGTTCGTATGTCTATCAGGCGATGCGCGTGACGGGTGCCGGAGACCCGAGGAGGCCGCTGGAGGAGACCATCCCGGGGAAGCTGCCGCAGAAGCTTCTGACGCGGACGGCTGCGGCGGGCTACTCATCCTACGGAAATCAGATCGGTCTGGCGACGGGTCAGGTACACGAGCTGTACCACGAAGGCTACGTCGCCAAGCGCATGGAGATCGGCGCCGTGATCGGTGCGGCACCCGCGTCGCACGTCATCCGTGAGGAGCCGGTACCCGGCGACGCGGTGATCCTGCTCGGCGGACGTACCGGGCGCGACGGCTGCGGCGGCGCGACGGGCTCATCGAAGGCGCACACGGAACAGAGTCTTGCGACCTGCTTCGCGGAGGTACAGAAGGGCAATCCGCCGGAGGAACGCAAGCTGCAGCGTCTGTTCCGCGACAAGAACGTGACGCGGATGATCAAGCGCTGCAACGATTTCGGTGCGGGCGGCGTGAGCGTCGCGATCGGCGAGCTGGCGGACGGTCTGAAGATCGACCTCGATCAAGTGCCGAAGAAATATGACGGTCTGGACGGCACGGAGCTTGCGATCTCCGAGTCACAGGAGCGTATGGCGGTTGTGGTGCGTCCGGAAGACGTCGACCGCTTCATCGCGGCGGCGGCACGCGAGAATCTCGAGGCAACGGTGGTCGCGTACGTGACCGAAGAACCGCGGCTGACAATGACCTGGCGCGGAAAAAAGATTGTCGACGTGTCGCGCGCATTCCTCAACACCAACGGTGCGACACGTGAGGCTCATGCGGAAATCGACAAGCTTCCCCTCCCCCGCTCCGTACAGGTAAACGGCAGACTCGCGGATATGCTGTCGACACTGGCGGTCTGCTCGCAGCGGGGCCTGGGCGAACGCTTCGACGGCTCCGTCGGCGCGGCGAGTGTACTGGCTCCCTACGGCGGCAAGACCGGTCTTGCTCCGTCACCGGTGATGATCGCGAAGCTGCCGGTGCTGCACGGCGATACGTCCACCGTGACGTGTATGTCTTTCGGTGCGGATCCGGCGGTGCTGTCGGAAAACCCCTTCCTCGGCGCGGCGTGCGGCGTTGTGACATCGGTGTCGAAGCTGGTCGCGGCGGGATTTGACTACAGGGATGCGTACCTGACGCTGCAGGAATACTTCCCGAAGCTCAGGGACGACCCGAAGCGCTGGGGCAAGCCGCTGTCGGCACTGCTCGGCGCGTTCGCGGCGCAGGAAGGTCTGGGCATCGCGTCCATCGGCGGTAAGGACAGCATGTCCGGGTCGTTCGATACGCTGGATGTCCCGCCGACACTCGTCTCCTTTGCGATTGCAACGGGTGACGTGTCCTCGGTCATCGGCGCGGACTTCACCGGCGCCGGACATCCGGTCTACTGCTTCACGCTCCCGCTGAATCATGACGGTACGCCGAACTACGCGGGCATCCTGGCGCTGTGGGACAACCTGCGCTCGCAGTGTGCGCACATCCTGTCGGCGCGGACGGTGGAGACCTCTCTCGGGGAGACGGTGTTCAAGCTGGCGGTGGGCAATTGGGTCGGCTTTTCCGGCGACCTTGCACGCAGCATCCCGGCAGGCAGCATCGTCGTAGAAGCGGATGCGGCGCTTGCCGGCGCGGAACTCGTCGGCCATACCGTTTCCGACGCATCCATCACGCATGACGGCATCACCGAGACGCTCGACGTGCTGACGCAGGCGTGGGAAGCTCCGCTCGAGCAGGTGTTTCCGACACGTACGGAAGCCTCCGGTACGGTTGAGCCGATCACCTTCACCGCGCGGAACGTCTCGAAGCCGGCGGTCCTTGTGAAAAAGCCGCTGGCGGTCCTCCCGGTGTTCCCGGGCACCAACTGCGAATATGACACCGCGAAAGCCATCGAGCGCGCGGGCGGTCAGGCGCAGATTGTGATCGTGCGGAACCTGACGACGGCAGCGCTGGCAGAATCGGTCGCTGAAGCGAAAGCTGCCATGGATGCGGCGCAGATGATGGTCATCCCGGGCGGCTTTTCCGGCGGTGACGAGCCGGACGGTTCGGGCAAGTTTATCGCGGCGTTCTTCCGCAATCCTTTGCTGACGGAAGCGGTGCGCGGACTTCTCGCGCGCGACGGGCTGATTCTGGGTATCTGCAACGGGTTCCAGGCGCTCATCAAGCTGGGACTGGTACCGTACGGCGATATCCGTCCGATGGACGCAGAATGTCCGACGCTGACGTACAACGAAATCGGGCGGCATCAGGCGCGGTATGTGACGACACGGGTGGCCTCGGTGAAGTCGCCGTGGCTTGCGCTGTGCGAGCCGGGGCAGCTCCACGCGATACCGGTCTCTCACGGCGAGGGCCGGTTTGTCGCGAATGACGCGACGCTGAAGGCGCTGATTGCGAACGGGCAGGTGGCATTCCAGTACGCAGATGCGAACGGACAGCCGCGGATGGAGATTGACGTGAATCCGAACGGGTCGATGATGGCAATCGAGGGCATCACGAGTCCGGACGGGCGGATATTGGGGAAGATGGCGCATACGGAGCGTTCGGGAGCCGGCATCGGAATCAACATACCGGGCAACCGCCATCAGCCGCTGTTCGAAGCGGGCGTAAAATACTTCAGCCTGTAGCGTGCGCTTCGTTCCGGACTCCCGTATGCAGCCACGCCCCGCATAACAAAACATCAACGGGAAAGACAGCCATAAAATTTAAAACAGCGCGGAGCGCACATGACAGCATTTTCAATATCAATATAAAGGAGAGCAACCCATGAAAACCTGTATCAGCTCCTACTCATTCTCGCGCCTTCTGAGAGAGGGCAAGATGACGTACTTCGACGTGATTGAGAAGACCAAAGAGCTGGGCTTCGACGCGATCGAGTTCTCGATCGGGGATGAACTCTCAGGCGGCCGTGAGATGGTCGCAAAGCTGCGTGACAAGTGCGCAGAGGTCGGTCTGCCGATCGCGAGCTACACCACCGGCGCAAATTTCTTCGTAGCCGACCAGGCAAAGGAAATCGCGCGCGTGAAAGAGCACGTTGACCGCGCGGTCATCCTCGGTGCGCCGGTCATGCGCCACGACGTCTGCGGCCCGTACTACGAAGGCTACACCGGCGTGAAGACCTTTGACGCGATCGTCCCGATCATCGCGCCCGCTATCCGTGAGGTCACCGACTACGCCGCCACGAAGGGCATCCGTACCATGAGCGAAAACCACGGCCACGTCGCCCAGGACGCCGACCGCCTGCTGAAGATTTTCACCGCCGTCGGCAGCACCAACTACGGTTGGCTGTGCGACATCGGCAACTTCTGCTGCGCCGATGAGGACCCCGCCATCAGTGTCGGCAAGCTCGCGCCGCTGTGCATGCACGTCCACTGCAAAGATATGTTCCTGCGCTCCGGCATGCTGCCTGACCCCGGACGCGGCTGGGGACGTTCCCGCGCCGGCAACTACTTCCGCGGCACCATCTTCGGCCACGGCAATATCCCCACCTTCCAGTGCCTCCAGGTCCTCAAGCGTAACGGCTACGACGGCTACATCTCCCTCGAGTTCGAAGGCATCGAGGATACCCTCTTGGCCATCGAAATCGCGCTGGAAAACATGAAGCGTTATATCGCGCAGATCGGCTGAGTATCGCTTACATACGGCAAATCACCGTGACCCTCTCAGGTCACGGTGATTTTTGTGCATCTGTTCAGCTTCTTGGCATCTTCTTCATCGGCCGTCTCCGCCGTCACGCGGAACCAGCACGCGTATGTGAGTGCGCCGGGAAGGCGGCGTGCCGCGCATCCCGCCGTGTGTTTACGCGCGTTTGCCGAGCGCCTCCATCTCGGCCCACTGGCGTTCCATATCGGCGACCAGTTTGAACTGCGTACGGCAGCGGTCGAGGTTCTGCTCGGGGTAGTGCAGCCGGAAATAGACGTCGCCGGAGAGGTAGTCCGTCAGAAAGCGCATGCCGCACTCCAGCGTCATCAGCTTCGAGCCCATCGGCAGCATCTGAATCTCATTGGCGGTCAGTCCGTCGCCCGCCGTCTCAAGGAAACCGCGCAGGTAGATTTCGTACAGCTTGATGTCCATCCAGACCTTGTTCAGATCCTTCTCATCCTCGGCGGCTGTTGACGCGCCGAAGCGGATGCTGTCGCCGAAGTCGTACACCGACAGTCCGGGCATGACCGTGTCGAGGTCGATCACCGCGATGCCCTCGCCAGTCTTATCGTCGATCATGACGTTGTTGAGCTTCGTGTCGTTGTGCGTGACCTTGAGCGGAAGCTCGCCGGACGCCAGCATATCGACGAGCACATGCGTATCCTTCTCCCGCGCACGGACAAATTCGATCTCCGGCTGCACATCCTTCACGCGACCCTTGATATCGGCGGCGACGGCGGCTTCGAAGTCACGGTAGCGCTTGGCGGTATCGTGGAACTGGACGATCGTCTCGTGGAGAGTGGCCGCGGGGTAGCTCTGCAGCAGGTTCTGGAACTTTCCGAACGCGCGGGCGGCGTTGTAGAAGTCCTTCGGGTCCTTGACGGTATCATATGTCTTGGCACCCTCGATAAAGAGGTATCCTCTCCACGCGCCGCCGGTCGTATCACGGTAGTAGGACTTACCGTCACGAGTGGGAACAACGTTGAGGGTCTCGCGGGTATAATCGCCGCCGCGTGCTTCAATTTCACGGCGCAGGTAGGACGTCACGCCGGCGATGTTCTCCATCAGCGCGTCGACATCGGTGAAGATATCGGTATTGATACGCTGGAGGATGTAGCGCCAGGTCTTTCCGTTTCCGCAGAAGTAGACGGCAAAGGTATCGTTGATGTGTCCGCTGCCGTAGCGCTCATAGCGCAGCAGGGTGCCGTCAAAGGCGATGTTGTCGATGGCTTCCCGGATCAGCGCGTCAGTCAGAGGTGCTCTCATGGTTTCATGAACTCCTTATGATGTAATAGGATCAGTCTTCCAAATCCTTCAGGACGGATTTGATATAGTGAATATCCTGCGCCGCGAACCATTCGCGGTCACCGGGGCGGGGGGCTTCGATGCCGATGAGGCCGTCAAACCCGATACCCTTCAGTGCTTTGACGTAGGCACGGTGGTTGAGCGCGCCTTCACCGAGGCCGGACGGAATCAGGAAGCGGGCGTCGGGCGTATCCAGACGCGGGATATGGCAGCTGTTTTTGAAGTGGGTATAAAACAGCTTCTCTCCGCAGATCTTCACGGCTTCCTCGAGCGGCGCAACCCTGGAGGTAAAATACTGGGTATTGCCATAGTCGAGGTTGACGCCGAAGTTATCGCGGTCGATGAGATCGCAGAGTTTCCGGGCGGTTTCGGCGAGGTCATGGAGGTAATACATATGGGTCTCGAAAGCGAACTTCACGCCGGTGGGTTTTGCAAAGTCGGCGATCTCACGACAGGCAGCGGCTGCAGACTCCCACTGTTCGGATGTGGCGTAGGCGGAGCCGTGGAGGTGGTAGGCAACGCGAGCCGGCTCAACGGCAGGATTGACCAGAGGCCCGGTCATGATGTTGATGACGGAGAGAGGGACACGGTCGGCGGCGAGGGTGAGGAAGGACTTGTAGTCATCGACTTCGCGGCGGACGACGTTGGGGTCACTGCTCATGGCGTTGATTCCGGGGCCGCCGAAGAGAACATACCGGTGGTTGAACGCGCGGGTCCAGCGGGCGATCTCGTCGAGGTAGGCAGCGGGGGTCTCATCGACGCCGGAGCGTTTGCGGCGGAATTCGACGCCGGCGAAACCGAGGCGAGCGGCGACGGCACAGATATCGCGGATGGACTGGCCCTGTTCGCAGTAGTTGACGTGCATAATGACGGGATACATAGCAACACCTCCGTAGATTTTATAGGCGTGCGAGAGCCGGGCAGCCGACGGACTCTTCAGGTTCGGCAGTGTACATGCGGTCGGGCTCGGGGGTTATTCGGGGGTTATAAAGAACGCGGCGGGGGTTTGGACGCGGCGTACGCTAGCTCCTATGCGTATAACGCCTCGCCTTGGCAAACGCCACCGGCGTCGTCATGCACTCCTCCGTCTCCAACACCGTCGTGAAATCCGCCTCCAGCTCCTCCCTGATGAGCAGCATATCCCAGCTCCACGCACCCAGCGCTGCCTCGTAATCCTCCCTCAGGTACGCCTTGACCTCCACCTTCAGACCGATCTCCTCAAGCTGCTGCGCGATCTCCTCTGCCATCGCGGTCAGATACCCCGCGTCATCCAGCACCGCCAGCACCGCGTTCCCCTTGAGCATCCCGTGATGCCGGTCCAGTATCTCCAGCGCCTCCTGTTCCATCGCCGGTGTGTAGAGATAGCACCACGACGGCACAAACACAAACGCCGCCTGTGCCCACTCCCCCGCAAGCTCCGGACGCTGCAGCGCCGATGCCGCGGTCAGCCGCGCGTCAGCCTCCGCAAATATCCGCCGTCTTGGGTTGAACCGCAGTGCGTACAGCGTCCGCGTCCCGACCGTCTCGGTATGCGCCGCGCCATGCGGAAACACGGCGTCCGGCGCGGAACCGTCGACCGTCAGACTCTGAATCTGCCCGCGCTGCCAAGCCGACAGCAGTTCCCGCGGAGAATCGCACACCACCGTCGTATAACACGCGACTTCTTCCCGGTCATACACCACGCCGTCGCGCAGACAATAGTCCCCGCTCGCGGTCGGCAGCGTATGGTGCCATGTCCCGAACGGCACGATCGGTACATCTGCCAGACGCATGGCAATCGCGCGATCGCCGGGAAAATCGGTCACGACAAGCGTATTTCCGTCGGTGGACGCATGGAAACCCGACAGGTTGAGCGAGTACGCGGCGTCGCGGACGGTGATGGGGGAACCATCGAAGAACGCCGCGTCGGGGTCGAGGCTGAAGCGGTGTTCCGTTGCGGTCATCGAGTGGACGCGCGCAAGTTCCGCGACCGCCGAGCCATCCCCCGCCCGCGTATACAGGCGTGTATAGAGCATCCGCGCGAGGATGCCGTCGACGCAGTCAGATGCAGAAGGTGTGAACCCGGAGGTCATCGCGATGCCCGGCAGCGGCTGCTCGGCGGGGATGTACCGCTCGGTCTGCGGACGGGCGTAGGTCGACGTCGCCTGATGCTGTGCCGCGCGCGCCTCGTCGATCAGGCCGCTCAGTTCCGGGTCGCTCCCGCAGCCCGTCAGCAGCAGCGGTATCGCCGCGGCGGCGGCAAGTACGGCGGTCAGTCGTTGATGCCGCAGCATTTTTTATATTTCTTACCCGATCCGCACGGACATGGGTCATTGCGTCCGGGCTTTTTGGTGGTTTTACGGACAGGTTTGGGCTTTTCGCCGTCGTCGCTGCGGTTGTCCATCGTGATCTTCGCAACCTGCTCACGCTTCGGCTCCTCTTTGGTACGCAGGCGGAGATTGTAGAGGATGCGGATGGTTTCCGAGCGGATCTCGCCGATCATGCTCTCGAACATCTCATAGCCCTCGCGCTTATACTCGACGACGGGGTCATGCTGGGCATAGGCGCGCAGCCCGATGCCCTGGCGCAGCTCCTGCATCGCGTCGAGCTGATCCATCCAGTGGCGGTCGACCGTCCGCAGCAGGAAGACCCGCTCGGCCTCGCGCATCACCGGCTCGGAAAGTTCGGCTTCCTT
>JAAZKA010000156.1 GCA_012800055.1 Clostridiales bacterium | reverse complement strand
GTCCCCGCGCGTCGAATACCTCGGTGTCCTGTGACGGTTCGATGAAAGGCCCCGCATACCGGATGGTGCGGTCATAGAGGAGCGTCCCATTTTCGATCACACGGTCAGGCAGAATGAGGCGGGCGTTTTGAATGGTGAACATGGGCACCTCCTATGAATCTTTATTACAGACTATTGTACGACGCCTTTGTCAAAAAGTCAAGTAAAATGTAATATTGGCTCTTGCAATCCGGAGCTTAAAATGGTACAATAAGAGAGAATAAATCAATCAAATAAGGAGTCAGACTATGAGAACACTCAATCAGAGCTTATTAAGCGACCGCGCGTTCTGGGAGGGTAAGGGTGCCGCACTGCCGCAGTACGACCGTAAAAACCTCCCGGTCACCTCTATCTGCTTCTCGATGGGACGCATGGGCTTCGGCCACTTTGCGGATATCATGCAGGATCTGCTGCATAAGGGTGTAGCAAGCGGCGTTATTGCCGGTGTCGAGACCTTCTCCCGCGCATACTACGAAAGCCTGTTGGCGTCTGATATTCTCGTGACCCAGATCATCTACGGCAACAAGAAAGGTCAGGCGCTGCCAAAGATACAGGGTGCGATTACCGAAGCCCTGTTCCTCGATGCCGACGAGAACTCCGCCGACTTCCAAAAGCTGCTCGCCTATGCCCGCGACCCGAAGGTTCAGTTCGCGACAATCAACGCCCCGGAGATTGTCTACGGCATGACCTATTCCGGCGGAGACTTCGCGACTCCGACCGCGCCGAAGGTCCTTGCCGATATGGAGAACGGTACCTATACCTCCGATCCCGGCAAGTGGACGCGGTTTGCTCTGGAACGCTTCAACGCAGGTCTGAAGTTCGCGTTCGTGAGCTGCACCAACTTCTCGAAGAACGGCTTCTTTACCGGTGCTGTCCTGCGCACAATAGGTCGTGCGTGGGAGGAGAAGGGATTTGCACCGAAGGGCTTCCTCGCCTACCTCTCCGACCCGGCTCAGATGGGCTTCCCGAACACAATGGTCGACCGCATCGCCGTGTCGCCGGACGAAGCCGTCTCGCGCCGTATGGAGGACCTCGGGCTGCAGTCCTCCGTCATTGTCACCGAGGAGAACCGCTACTGGGCGATCGAGGATGTGTTCCCCGGCGGACGTCCGGAGTTTGATCAGGCCGAAGGCGTATTCATGTGCCCAAACTTTGAGGATGTCAAGAAGTATGAGGATATGAAGCTGCGCATCCTCAACATGAGCCACACTACCTTCGCTACCCTCGGCGTACTGCTCGGCGCGCGCGGTGCGTACGGCATCTATAAATGCATGCAAGACGCTAAGCTCGTCGAGATCATCACCGAGATCATGAACATCGTCCGCCAGATTATAAAGCGTCCGGCCGGCATCGACCCCTCGGAGTTCATCGCCGACACGTTCCACCGCCTGAACAACCCGAACATCCCCGATGACCCGATGCGCATTGCGCTCAATGGTTCGACAAAGATTCTGCCGCGTCTGATGGAGACGTACTGGGAGGGCATGGCGAAGGGCATCTGCCCGGGCAAGCTGCGCGTGATTCTGAAGCCTGCCGCCGGATTCCTGCGCTACACCGCCGGTGTGGACGACTGCGGCGTTGAGTATCAGCTCGAGGACGACCCGATCCGCGACCTGCTGCTGGAGTGCGGTGCGAAGGCGAAGGCCGGTGCGGGTGTGAAGGAAGCCTTCCGTCCGCTGCTGTCCGACGCGCATATCTTCGGCCGCGATCTGTTCACCGAGCCGGAGACGCTCGACGAGGTCTGCCGCCTTACCGCCGCAATGTTCGAGGGCAACGGCAGCGTCCGGAAGACCGTTGATGCGTAAATACTGTATATCCGAGGGACGCTTTCGAAACGTCCCTCTTTTCCGTCATATGAAAAGGAGGGAAAATGATGAAAATCGGCTTCTGCGCGGGGCTTGACCGCCTGAACATTCTCGAACGCGCCGGGATAGACAACATTGAGCTGTCCGTCGCGCAGGTAATGGGATATACCGAGGACGAGCGGGAGCGGTATCTTACGCAGCTGAAAGCCTCGCCTGTACGCTTCGAGAGTGTCAACTGTCTCATCGGCGGCTTCTCGCTCTACGACGACTGCCGCGACGGTTTCATGAAAACCCGCGCATGGTTTGCGGAGATCTTCCCGGTACTCGCACGCTTCGGCGTACGGACGCTGGTGTTCGGCTCCGGCGGCTATCGGAAGGTGCCCGACGGGATGAGCCGGGACGACGCGAAGGTACAGATATTGGCGTTCTTACGGCTGCTGTCGGAGTGTTGTATGCCCTACGGGTTCACGGCGGTC
>JAAZKA010000155.1 GCA_012800055.1 Clostridiales bacterium | reverse complement strand
TCCGGGTTATGAGCCCGACGAGCTACCAACTGCTCTACTCCGCGATATGAAGAGGTCTGGTGCCGGAGACCGGGTTCGAACCGGTACGGGATCGCTCCCACGGGATTTTAAGTCCCGGGCGTCTGCCTGTTTCGCCACTCCGGCGGGTCTCCGATTACATCCTCTCTTGAATTCCTTTTTAGTATACCATATCTTTCCCCGTTTGTCAAGGGGTCTCCATAACTTTTTGCCCCTTCCGTTGACATCCTCCCCCGAACATGCTATACTTCTTTTGTGCTCATTATTACCGTCCGGAGGATCGCTCATGAACCTGTATCATAAAATCGACGAGATCGTCGGTCGCACTCCCCTGCTCGCGCTCGATCGCCTTGCCGCAAATCTCGGCGCGACCGTCGCCGTCAAGCTCGAGTGCATGAACCCCGCCGGTTCCGCCAAGGATCGCGCCGCCATGTCCATGCTCGATGACGCCGAGGCGAAAGGCCTTCTCCATCAAGGTTCCGTCATTGTCGAACCGACCAGCGGCAATACCGGCGTCGGACTCGCCGCCATCGGCGTCCCGCGCGGCTACCGCGTCATCCTCACGATGCCCGAGACTATGAGCGCCGAACGCCGCAGCTTGCTGAAAGCCTACGGAGCCGAGCTCGTCCTCACCGACGGTAAGCGCGGTATGACCGGCGCCATCGAGAAGGCCCGCGAGCTTGCCCGCGATATCCCCGGTGCGTTCATCCCCGGCCAGTTCATCAACCCCGCCAACACCGATGCCCACTACACATCCACCGGCCCCGAGATCTGGAACGATACCGACGGCAAGGTCGATATCTTCGTCGCCGGTGTCGGTACCGGCGGCACCATCACCGGCGTCGCACGATATCTCAAGGAGCAGAATCCCGCCGTCCGCATCGTTGCCGTCGAGCCTGAAAACTCCCCCGTCCTCTCCGGCGGTCAGGCAGGCTCCCATGGGCTGATGGGCATCGGTGCGGGCTTCGTGCCCGATATCCTCTGCCGTGACCTCATCGACGAGGTCATCACCGTCTCCGACGCGGACGCCTATGCCGCCGGACGCAAGCTCGCCCGTACCGAGGGCATCCTCGCCGGCATCACCTCCGGCGCTGCCCTCTGCGCCGCTCTCACCCTCGCCGCACGTCCCGAAAATTGGGGCAAGTTCATCGTCGCCCTGCTGCCCGATACCGGCGAGCGCTACCTCTCCACGCCGCTGTTCTCCGAGTGAGCCATCTGCCGCTGCTTCGACGACCTGACCGCCGAATTTCACGCGTTTAAATCAATACTGTGAAAGCAAAAGTTTACAAACCGTCTATTGTATTTTCCCTCATGTGAGGAATATAATCAAAGGGTAGTTAACGCTGTGTCAATTCCGTACTTCCCGACGTGAAAGGACGTGAGCGCTTGCCTCTTCCTGCTTTTATGCGGCTCACCGATGAGAAAAAGAGGGCACTCGCCGACGCCGCTATCCGTGAGTTCTCCGCTGCTCCCTATGATAAGGTTTCCGTCTTCAAAATCGCCCGCAGCGCCGGGATATCCCGCTCCGGCTTCTACTACTATTTCACCGGCAAGGAGGATATCTACCGCTATCTGTTCGAACTTCTGGAGAATGACTTCTTCACGTCCCTCCCCGAGCGTATCGATATCTTCTGCGTCCCCGTGCGGATGCTCGAACACTTCGCAGCCTTCAAGGGAACCGAGATGCAGAACTTTGTCGAACGCGTACTCGAAAACCTAAAACCGTCGGTACATACGCACTTCTCCGCGCCTTTGCTCGGCTCACTCTCCCCCTTCCCCGTCACACTGCTCGGTCTCGAACAATTCCGCAGCCGTGACCCAATCGATATGCGCATCTTCTTCTTTCTGTCGTTTTCATGCACCGTTCTCGCCCTCCAGCGCTATTATCAGCAGGATATCTCTCTCGACAATGCCCGCGCATTCCTTGAGCGTACCCTCGAAATGCTCCGCTGCGGCGTCTGCCGATAGGAGCGATATCCCCGGTCGGGATCTGCCTTTCCGGGACACAGGTGCCGTGTCCCGGTTTTCAAACCCCGCGCGTCCGTCTGAAAACGGATGTATCCTTCACCTGCAGTTTAAGGTTTCTGTTGAAAGGAGTATATTATGAGTCTGTCCGGTTCCGGCGGTAAAAAACCGCTGATTTTTTACGTCATTATCGTAGGCGTCGTGCTGCTACTGCTCAACGCCTTCGTCTTTCCGTCGCTTTTGGAATACAGCGTCCGTGAGGTCGGCTATAACGACTTCCTCAATATGCTTGAAGCCGGGAAGATCTCCGCTGTCTCGCGCGGAGATACGCAAATCACCTTCGTCGCCTCCGATGAGGACGGCCGGGACGCGTACTATAAAACCGGCTTGTGGGATGACCCCTCCCTCACCGAAAAGCTCTATACCTCCGGTGTCAATTTCACCGAGGAGATTCCCACCAAGACCTCCCCCATCCTCAGCTTCCTCCTCTCCTGGATCTTCCCCGTGCTCATCTTCACCTTGCTCGGCAACTTCCTGATGAAGCGTATGAGCGGTGCGAGAAACGCGATGAGTTTCGGCAAATCCGGCGCGAAGATATACGCCGAGACCTCCACAGGCAAAACCTTTGACGACGTCGCCGGTCAGGATGAGGCCAAGGAAGCCCTCACCGAAATCGTCGACTTCCTCCACAACCCGCAGAAGTACGCCGCCATCGGTGCGAAGCTCCCCAAGGGCGCGCTGCTCGTCGGCCCTCCCGGAACCGGTAAGACGCTGCTCGCACGCGCTGTCGCCGGAGAAGCCCGTGTGCCGTTCTTCTCCATCTCCGGCTCGGAGTTTGTCGAGATGTTCGTCGGTATGGGCGCGGCAAAGGTGCGCGATCTCTTTAAGCAAGCGTCCGAGAAGGCTCCTTGTATCGTCTTCATCGACGAGATCGATACCATCGGCAAAAAGCGCGACGGAGGTCAGTTCGGCGGCAACGATGAGCGCGAACAGACCCTCAACCAGCTCCTGTCCGAGATGGACGGCTTCGACAGTACAAAGGGCGTTGTCATCCTCGCCGCGACCAACCGCCCCGAATCGCTCGATAAAGCCCTGCTGCGTCCCGGACGCTTCGACCGTCGCATCCCCGTCGAGCTGCCCGACCTCCTGGGGCGTGAGGCAATCCTTAAGGTTCACGCCAAGGACGTCAAGATGGCGCCCGACATCGACTTCTCCATCATCGCGCGCGCTACCTCCGGCGCCTCCGGCGCGGATCTTGCCAATATCATCAACGAAGCCGCCCTGCGAACCGTCCGTATGGGACGCGACTTCGTCACACAGGAAGACTTACAGGAGAGCGTCGAGGTCGTCGTAGCGGGCTATCAGCGTAAGAACGCCGTCATCAACGAAAACGAGAAGCGTATGATCGCCTACCACGAGATCGGCCACGCGCTCGTCGCCGCCAAACAGTCCGGCTCCGCTCCCGTGCAGAAAATCACCATCGTTCCGCGTACGTCCGGCGCACTCGGGTATACGATGCAGGTCGAGGAAGGTGAGCGCGTGCTTCTGACGCGTGAGGATGCGCTCAATAAGCTCACGACCCTCACCGGCGGACGCGCAGCCGAGGAGCTCGTCTTCAATACCCGTACTTCCGGCGCGTCCAACGACATCGAACAGGCCACCCGCATCGCCCGCGCCATGATCACCCGCTTCGGTATGAGCGATCAGTTCGGTATGGTCGCGCTCGAGCAGGTCACCAACCAGTATCTCGGCGGCGACACCGCTCTCGCCTGCTCCGCCGAGACCGCCGCGAAGATCGACGCCGAGGTCATCCGCATCGTCAACGATGCCCATGCCCGTGCCGTCGAAATTCTTCGCGCCAACCTCGACAAGCTCCACTCCCTGAGCGCCTACCTGCTCGAACAAGAGAGCATCACAGGCGAGGAGTTCATGAAGCTGCTGAATGACTGAGCCGCTGCCGATAAAACGCCCCCGTATCAGATGTCCCGTTCCGGGATGTGATACGGGGGCTTTGTCTGTACGGGATCAATACCGGGAAACCGTTTGTTTCCGCACATCCCCATTTGTCCTTGCATTTTCGCCGTCTTTTTGTTATACTGTAGGCATCAGGTACGAATTTTCCCCAAAGAGAAGTTTCCCGGCCTCCTGACGATGTCCGCGCTGCGGATAAAGAGATTGAGATCATGGCCGGTCATCGCCGGCTGCGTGAGACGCTTTGAGGGGATTCGAACAAGCCGTATGCGGTAAAGAGCCTGATTCTGTCTGAAAGAAGGATTCTTTATGCAACAGTTGAAGATGTACCGCCCCGACCTGCCGGTGCCGGATTACACGCTGCCTGAGGGCTACACCATCCGCGCGATGGAACCGGGCGAAGAAGTGCTGTGGAGCGTCGCATGTCTGGACGCCTTCGTGCCGTCGGTCGACCCGATCTGGTATGCCAAACATATGAATCGCGGCGTCCAGACGGAGAATGTGCTGCTGCTGTTCCACGGCGACGAGTGCATCGGTACCGCTACCGCGCAGAATCTCCCCGATGGGCCGTACCTCCACTTCGTCGCCATCCGCAGCGCCTACCGGGGACGAGGACTCTCCCGGCCGCTGTGCCTGGCCGTGCTGAAACGGCATGCGGAGCTTGGGCACCATGGCTGCTACCTCACCACCGACGACTTCCGCCTCCCCGCCATCGCACTCTACCTCAAGCTGGGATTCGAGCCGGTGCTGTGGACCGACGACGCGGAGGAACGTTGGGAGAAGGTGTATCAGGCGCTTGACGATTCCACCAGACCGGCGTCGATTCTCTGCTCGGGTTGATTTGTAACCTGCGCCTGTATCAAAATCAAGAATAAAAGCGGGCTTCGCGTGATGTTCCTTCCCACGAAGCCCGCTTTCCCGTATATGCCTTACAGTGCAATTTCTACCTCATGCCCGCAGGCGGCCGAACGTACGATGCCGTCGATGATCGCCTGGTTGTAGATGATCTGACTCGTCGGGATCGGTGCCTTCCCGCCGGTCAGCACCGCGTCTACAAACGCCCGTACCTTGCTCTCGAACAGATTCCCCTTCTCCTGCTTCTCAATCGGGATCGGCGTGGCTGTCGGCTTGCCGAAGACGTCGTGGTACAGTGTGATGTCGCCCACCGTGCCGTCCCACGCACCGCCCCACAGCTCGTAGTGCGGCTGGCGTACCTTCAACCCCGCATCCTTGCCTAAGAACAGAAAGTCGCCCGTCGTGTCCATGTGCATCGCCCACGACATGCGGAAGTCCAGCGTGATGCCGCCCTCCAAACGCACGAACGCCGCCGAGAAGTCGTCCACCGAGAAACGTTCGCTCTCACCGTAATACTTCGGGTTCTTGCCGAAGTAGTCGTACGCCACTGCCGATACCGTCAGAGGCTTCGGGTAGCCGATCGAGTTGAGCGCAAAGTCCAGCGCGTAGCAGCCGATGTCCCCCAGCGCTCCCACGCCCGCTTTGTCGCGGTCGATGAACGTTCTGCCCGGGATGCCGCGCCGACGTCCGCCGCCCGTCTGGACATAGTACACATCGCCCAGCGTACCCGCCGCGATCAGGTCGTGTACCAGCCGGAAGTTTGCGCCGTAACGCGGCTGAAACCCGATCGACACGATCTTCCCCGACTTCTTCTCCGCAGCCATAACCGCTTTCGCCTCGTCCAGCGTCAGCGTCATCGGCTTCTCCAGCAGAACGTGCTTCCCGGACTCCAACGCAGCGATCGTGCACACCGCGTGCTGCGTGTTGTATGTGCACACCGATACCGCATCGATGTCCTTGCGCGCGCACAGCTCCTCGCAGCTCTCGTACGCGTCTGCCTTGGCCAAGTTGAACTCATCCAGGAACGCCCGCGCCTTGCCCGGAATGATGTCCGCGCCTGCGACGATTTCCACATCCTTGAAGTTCTTATAGGCGTTCGCGTGCGCATGCGCGATGCCGCCCGTTCCGATGATGCCGATACGCAGTTTCTTCGCCATGTTCCTGATTCCTCCTGTTGTTCATTCCTATTGGTGTTGTTTGACAGTATATCACAATGCGCGAAGAATTTCAAGTTGCTCTTGCATCTTTCCGGGTCAAATGTTATAATAAGTCAGACCATCCATGCGTTTTTATCATTCGGAAGCTTTGCGAAGGAGGAGCGCGTATGAAAGTCTATATCCACACCGATATCGAGGGCGTCAGCGGCGTGGTCGAGTGGGATCCTCGCAGCAGCCGCTACAGCGATATCGAAAAGTTCGAGAAACGCCGCGTCATCGGCCGCCTGCTGACCGAGGAGGTCAACGCGGCCGTCCGCGCAGCGTGCGATGAGGGCGCCGATACCGTCTACGTCAGCGACAACCACGGCGACTGCAAATCCATCGACATCGAGCAGCTTGACCCGCGCGCCGAGCTGCTGCACGGGATGGCCAACCTGCAGCCGGCGTGGGTGCCGTGCCTCGATGCAAGCTTCGATTGTGTTGTCGCCGTCGGGATGCATGCGATGGCCGGGAGCCATTACGCCAGCCTCCCGCACTCCTGCTGGCACGTCAACGGCGATACGCTGCGGCTGTCCGAGGCCACGATGTGCGCCGCCCTTGCCGGGACGTTCGGGGTCCCTTTCGTCTTCGCGTCCGGCGACCAGACCGTCACCGCCGAGATCCGGGAGAAGATCCCCGCGTGCGAGACCGCCG
>JAAZKA010000154.1 GCA_012800055.1 Clostridiales bacterium | reverse complement strand
TGTGCAGCGAGATGGGGATGGTATGGAACGCGGCGATGGCGGCGTCGGTGTCGATGCCGTACGCGGCAAAGGACGCTTTCGCGAGCGCGTAGGATGCCTCAACGCGGTCGGGATCGGTCATACGGTAGCCGGGCATATGGAAGCAACCTCTTTTCTGTGTAAAATCATTGCAGGGATACGGATGTATCCCTGCAAGCGTACGGGTCAGAAGCTCCTGCCGGAGCCGCCGCCGTGGGAGGTGCCGGACGAGCCGGAGAAGGTCGAACTGCCGGAGGAGCGTCCGCCGGAGGAGCTGCTCTTCTCGATGTGGCGGCGGGTGACGGTGCGGTTGATAAACGTATCGGTGTGGACGGTCTCGGTGAGCTTTCCGTACTGGTCGTAGTCGTAGGTGTAAGTCTCGCCCTTCAGATCATATTTGCTGCGCACGGTGCGGATGATGACGAACATGACCAGGCCCGCGATCAGCAGCACGATGACCGCCTCGACAACAGTGATCTGTTTGACGAAGTAACCCTGGATATCGTTGAGGAAGACAATGACGGAGTCTGAGTAGGTACCGTCGGAGAGATCCTGCCAGACGTCGTCGAGCATCTTGTCGATCATATCGTCGTTGATTGACGCAATCGCACCGCCGGTCGTGACAATCGTCGGAACGCGGTTGTCCATGTCGATGAAGTAGATAACGCCGGTATGGTCGCTGCCCAGCCCATAGCCGTTATCGTCGTAGAAGTCGGCGGCATAGAGGAGCGATGACTTCCCGCCGGTATCGGTGTCGGTGAGGATGACGATATCCATGCCGATTCTCCCGATGAGTTTGTCCAGACGCTGCTGGAGATCTGCCTTCTGGGCATCGGTAAAGAGGTTGGCGCGGTCGATGACACGCGGGTCACCGGGCTGCCACGCGTACGCGGGAGACAGCAACGCCGCCATGAGCAGCAGCGCCGCGAAGATACCGAGGATGCGTCTGGTCATATAAAATACACCACCAATCCCAGAACCGCCGCGACCGCCGCGGCGATGCCGCCCGCCGTCAGGTTCAGCTTCATCCGGTCGACCGGCAGCTTGCCGCAGACCGTCCCCGTCTGACCGTTCATCGTGAAGTAATACATCACGCCGTCCGCGCCCTTGTAGGTCAGTACCCACACCGGCAGCAGCGCGTACTTCCAGTCCCGCTTGTGGATCGTGGACTTTGGACGCGCGTAGACGTTCGTGTACTCTTCGGCGGTACGGCGAATCATGTCCCCAGCGTACTGCTCGATGCGTTCACGGGTCTCCTTGGCAAAGTCGTTGTTCTCAATATCGCGCTTTTCCGCCATAAACCCCGTGAGGTAGGCGGACGTGAAAGGTCTCAGGTCGCCGAGGACGTAGGGATGCACACCATCGGCGAGCTTGCGCTCCATCTTTGAGAACGCGGTGCGCATATAGTTATCGAAGTGGATATCGGCCCGGCGCTCAATGCTGAAGTTCTCGACGGTGGTGATCTCGGTATCCCCGGTACGCACCTTACGGACCTTATCCGCGGAACCGACGAGGTTTGCGCGGACGTCGAACGAGCCGATCCAGTAGGGATAATAGACGCCGGACAGCTTCTCGATCTGGTCCTTTCTGAAGAACCCGCCGGGGACGAAGCGTTTCTTTTTGACCCAGTCGAGGAACCGTTTTACAGCCTCATCGCGGTCGATGGCGAAGGGCAGCACGAAGTCGGGCGCCCACTCGCCGGATAGCCGTCCGGAGAGAACGACGGGGTTGTGGCAGTAGTAGCAGTAGGTCGCGGCGGTGGTCTCGTCGGTGACGATCTGCGCGCCGCACGACGGGCACATGTAGACGACCTGCGTGCCGGTGTCGACCTCCGGCGCGGCCCCGTCCATCCCATGCTCGGCGGTCTGTGCCTGTTCTGTGGCGATTTCAGTCAGTTCGGCCTCGGTAAACGCGGAACCGCAGTATTCGCAGACGAATGCCTGCTTGTCCGGGTCGAAGATCAGCCCTCCGCCGCAGTTCACGCATTTATACGTCATTGTGGGCAAGGTTATCACCTCATTATTGTCATCGGATTGCGAATATGTCATCCCGTCGGGCATCCGTCATGCATACGGATGCCCGAACCCACTGTTACTGCATATCAGCGTCGGTGATGGGATCGCCGCACTCGGGGCAGAACTTCGGCACCTTCGTGCCCTCGGGGAACTCGTGGCCGCACTTATCGCATTTGATCTTCTGCGGCTTCCTCGCGCCGCATTCGGAGCAGAACTTGCCGGTATTCTCCGCACCGCACACGCACGTCCACGTCGAAGATTCGACGGGCCGCGTCTTGCCGCACTCGGAGCAGAACTTGCCGGTATTCTCCGCGCCGCACGCGCATGTCCATGTTGTCTTGCCTGTGACCTGCGCAGCGGCGGGAGCTGCCTGCTGACGTGCCTGCTGCTGCGCCTGAGCCTGTTGGTTGATCTGAGCCTGATTGGCATCGGTGACGGCGCCCATGAATCCGCCGGCGGTGTTCATACCCATGCCCATCCCGATAAAGGCCTGCGCAGCGCCGGCGGTGTTGGAACCGGCGGCTTCGAACCCGCGTGCCATCGCGCCCTGCACGTAGCCCTGACGTACGGACGCGTCGGAGAGCATCGCACCCTGGTTGCGCATGTTGATGAGCTTTTGGCTCTCGGGGTCGTAGGAGACGCTGGCGATGCCGACGGACTGCACCTCAAACCCGCGCATCGACTTCCAGTCTTCGTCGAGGATGTTCGCCATGTACCTGGACAGTTCCATGCTCTTGGACGTGACTTGGGACACGCGGATGCCGTCGACGGAGAGCTGGTTGATGGACGCCTGCAGCGCGGACATGAACTCGGAGAGGTACTGCTCGTTGATCTGGTCGATGTCAACACGCACGGCGGAGCGCGGACACGCCTCGAAGAAGAACTTCATCGGGTCGGTGATCTTGATGGAGTAGTTGCCGTGGGCGCGGAGGAACAGCTCGGCGTTGTAGAAGTTATCGTAATACTGGATGGGCGAACGGGTGCCGAACTTGATGCCCTTGATTTCTTGCAGGTTGACATAAAACACCTTCTGCAAGCCGGAGGGCTGACCGGCATACTTGACGCGGCGGAAGGTTTCCATAAGGGTATCCTTGAATTCGCCGTTGAACAGCGACGGTGCAGAGGAGTTCTGTACCTTATAGTACCCTTCCTCGGCGGTATAGTCGACGACCTTGCCGCCGTCGAGCAGCATCATGAACTGGTTGGGGTAGACGTGGATGATGGAGCCGTTGCTGATGAGGTTTTCGGAACCTTTGATGTTGCTGTTGCGTCTTGAATCCTGACGGACGCGGATGCCCTGGGTGAGGACGGTCTTATCCGTCATGGTATCCGGCTCGACGACCTCAAGCCACTGGTCGGCAAGGGATCCGCCGATCGCGTCAATGGCAGCCTTTATAATACCCATATGCGTAAACCTCCGTGAATTTGATATGGTTCATTATACCATGATGAAAAAACCTTGTCAACACCGTGTGCGAATAAAAGCGCTGATGTGTGTTCGTGTGTCCATGATCGGTGAAAGACAAAATGGGAATTGACAAAACATGGGCGGTGGGGTAAAATGAAGGGGCGGATACCGCGATCCCCTGTTCCAACGTATTACATAAAAGGAGTGCGCTACATGAAAAAAATCGCGCTCATCGGCGGCGGCGGAAAGATCACCACCGCCACGATCCTGGAGCTGCTCGAAGAGAATATCCCCTGCCGCTTCTCGCTGTACGGCCGGACGCGGGAGAAGATGGAGAACACATGTACACTCGCCGCACGCTTCAACGACTGCGGCGCGGTGCTCGACATTGCCCCGACGCTGGAGGACGCTCTCGAAGGCGCCGACCTCGTGCTCTACTGCGCGTCCTACGGTCTCGGGGACTTCGAAGCGTACCATGCATACGGGGTGCAGCACGGCGCATACCTGATGGGCATCGGAGAACGGATGACCGTACGCTGCCCGGACGCCTGGCTGCTTGTCGTGACGAACCCGCCGGATATCCCGCTTATTGCCGTTCACCTGCGCTTTGGGTTATCGCGCGTCGTGGGGCTGTGCAACGCGTCCGTGTTCACGCGCAAGGTGCTCGCGGCATACCTCGGGGAACCGGAGGCCGACGTCATGCCCTATGATGCCGGTATCAACCACGAGCTGTGGTACTACGACGTCCGGGTGCGCGGCTTGAGCGTGTACAATGACCTTCGGACGCGGCTGCTCAAACATTACGACCCGTCGGAGATCACCGGGGCGTTCCATGAGGAATTTCCCGAGTGGCGCGAGGGATTTTTACGCAATGTCGAGATTTTAAGGCAGACCGGGTATCTCCACGCGCCGGTCGGCGGCGGTCACCGCTTCCGCGGACTGCCCGAGACGCGGATGGGTGAGCTGATGAAGCGTCCGACCTACGCAGACTTCGAGAAGCTCTTAGACCCGACGCTCACCCGAGAGCAGATCCTCAAAGGCACCCGTCGATGCGCGGCGGAGTTCCCGCGCTACATCGCCGATATCATCGCCGCACTGCTGGGACTGCGTGAGACGGAGCAGTCGGCGCTGGTACTGAACCGAGGCGCGCTGGCGGGATACCCGGATGACGCGATGGTGCAGCTCACCTGCCGCTTCTGCCGGGATGCCGTTGTGCGTCCGGTTGTCGCGCTGCCGGAGTTTATTGAAGCGACCCTTGCGTCGCGCATCCGTCAAAACCTGCTGCTCGGACGGGCGCTGGGTGAGCAGGACGCGCTCTGCCTCAAACAGGCGGCGCTGACATTCCCCGAGCGCGTGGACTTTGCCGACGTCGCGAAGCCGTGGGAGCACGGCGATAACGCCGAGCCGTGGATGAGCCTGAACTGACATAACGGAGGACATCATGGATCACTATTGCTACTTCTACATCGACGACCACATCTGGCTGTTCCGCGATCTGGCGCGGAAACGTCCGAAGTCGCTGTTCGATCTGCCGTACCTGGCGATGCTCCGGCACGCGCATGAAACCTACGGGCTCCGGCTGCAGCTCAACTGCTTCTTTGAGACCGACCCGTCCTACGGCGACGATCACTTCGACCTGACCGAGATGCCGGACATCTGGCGGGACGAATGGCGGGCAAACGCCGACTGGCTGCGGCTGGCATTCCACGCACGCAGGGAGTTTCACGCGTACCCGTACGTCAACGCGACATACGAGCAGGTAAAGCGCGACTACACGCAGACGACGGCTGAGCTTGTGCGCTTCGCCGGACAGGAGACCGTGAGCGACTGTCTGACGATCCACTACCTGCCGATGAGCCGCGCGGGCTGCATGGCACTGCGTGACTGCGGCGTGCGGGAGATTTCGGTGAGCTGCGGGACGCCTGCGGCACCCGACGCGCCGCTGGACAGTCTGTCGCCTGAGGATGCCGCTTGGCTGATGAACGGCCGGACGGAGGAAACATCGTGGTTCTATGCCTCCACACCCACGGGCGGCAGCGTCATCACGCTTAAGGCGTACAACCACGCGGATACCGCCTTCTACCGCAAGTCGATCAACACCCGCAAATTCTGGCGGGACGCGGAGACCGGCCTGTTCTTCAAGCGCAACTGCGATACGCTGGTCATCAACTCGCGCTCCTGGGACGGCTGCCGCGCGGTACTCGACGCGCACCGTGACGACGAATACATGGGGCTGGCAATCCATGAGCAGTACTTCTACGAGGACTACGCAGCGTATCCGGACTACGCGGAAAAGCTGTACGCAACAGCGCGGTATCTGAAGGACGCCGGCTTCCGCTTCGTGTTCCTTCAGGAACTGATTGAGCTGCCCGACAGCATGATCGAACAGGAGTAACACAAGAAAAAGGACCGAAACCGTGCCGGAACGCTTCCGGCTGTTTGCGCAGGTGCCGCGCGTGTCCGGTATACAAAAAGCTCCATATCCCCGGTGGGGACATGGAGCGGGACGCAATCCGTGCCGCGGATTACGCCTTTGTGCAGTGCGCGAGGGCGAGGTTCGCGGCGGAGGCAGCGTCGGGGGCATAGGCATCGGCACCGATCTGGTCGCAGAAAGCCTGGGTGAGCGGTGCGCCGCCGACCATGATGTAGACCCGGTCGCGGATGCCCTGCCGCTTGGCCTCCTCGACGGTCTCGCGCATCTCGCCCATCGTTGTGGTAAGCAGCGCGGAGCAGGCGATGATCTGAGCGTTATGCTCCTTCGCAGCGTCGACGAACTGCTCGGCGGTGACATCGACGCCGAGGTCGATCACATTCAGACCCTTGCCCTCAAACATGATACGCACAAGGTTCTTGCCGATGTCGTGCAGGTCGCCGTGGACGGTACCGATAACGGCAACACCCTTCGAAAGATCGCCTGCCTCGGCAAGCAGCGGCTTGAGCACCTCAATGCCCGCGTTCATCGCGCGCGCGGCGACTAAGACCTCCGGTACGAACACCTCGCCGTCACGGAACTTGTCGCCGATGACGCTCATCCCCGGCAGCAACCCTTCCTCGAGAATCTTCTCGGCGGGAATGCCTTCGTCGAGCGCCTGAGAAACCAGCGCGCGGACATTCTTCGCGCGGCCCTTCTGTAAAAACTCGCTGATGTCAGCTAAAATCGCCATCGTGTCGTCCTCCTTTTACGGTGATGTTAATGTGAGCGGGTTCAGACCGTGTCTTCATCTGCGCTGACACAGTCGGACTTGCACCAGCGGATCGCCGCCAAAACCAGATCGATCAGAATATTCAAGCCTGTGCCGATGGCGATCGCGCAGGAGATGATCCCCATCGGACGTTTGTGTTCCTCCCGGGTGTTCAGCCCCAGCAAAATGCCCAGCCCGAACACGCACAGCCGGATCGCCGCAAGATTCACACAGCTCAGACTCTGTGTGTACTCATCAAAAAAAGCGAACAGTTTTTTCATGACCTGATAACTCCCCTTATCAAATTCGCAGCAGACACCTCCGCTATCTGCAATCCATTATAAACGTTTTCCCGCATGGTGTCAACGCATAAATTGCGAAAAGAGAGAGAATTTCGCGTTCGCGTATGAAAATCCCGCGCGCATCTTGCGTGGGGCGCGGAAATGTGGTATACTATTTTCTACGTCAAAGAGAAACGGAGGGGCATACGATAACGGGGATGCTGACAATCGATAAGCCGGGAGGCATGACGTCACACACGGTGGTGAATCGGCTGCGGCGGATCTTCGATCAGAAGGAAGTCGGCCACGGCGGGACACTCGACCCGATGGCGACGGGTGTGCTGCCGGTATTCCTCGGACGCGGTACGAAGGCCGCAAGCTACGTCTCCGACGACGACAAGACCTACGCCGCGCGCATCCGGCTGGGTATCACGACCGATACGCAGGACATCACCGGTACGGTACTCACACAGACCGATGTGCTGCCCGGCCGTGACGCGCTCGAAGCCGTGCTGCCCCGCTTCACCGGGACGCTTTCACAGACGCCGCCGATGTACTCAGCCGTGCAGGTCGGCGGGCAGCGTCTGTATAAGCTCGCGCGCGCGGGCGTGGAGATCGAGCGGGAAGCCCGTGAGATCACGATCTCGGAGCTTGCGTTCACCGACGTCCCGGAGTTCGGGGAACCGGGAACGGGTGAGTATGACCTGCGCGTGACATGCTCGAAGGGGACGTTCATCCGGACGCTGTGCGCGGATATCGGGGAGGCTTTGGGCTGCGGGGCGACACTCGCGGAGCTGCGGCGGCTGCGGACGGGCATCTTCAACATCGCGGACGCCTACACGCTGGAACGCCTGGAGGAAATGAAAACCGCCGGAACGCTTGCAGAGGCGGTGCGCTGCTGTGATCTGCTGTTCACGGAGCTGCCGCGGCTGAATCTGACCTCCGGGAACGCGCTGCGCATCCGCAGGGGTGCGCCTGTATACCTGCACCACGCACCGGGGAGAGTGCGTCTCTACGACCCGGACGGCGCGTTTCTGGGCGTAGGCATCATCCGCAAGACGGATCGGCGGCCGGAGCTGACGATCGAGAAAGGCATGATCTGATGGAAAAGACAGCGCTGGCATTGGGCTTCTTCGACGGTGTCCACCGTGCGCACCGGATGCTGCTGGAGACGGCGCGGGCATACGGCGAGGCGCACGGTATGACCCCTGCGGCGGTGACATTTGACCGGCGTCCGGCGGCGGTGCTGCGCGGGGAGCCTGAGAATCTGGTGATGACTTACGCCGACCGCGTCCGCGCGCTGACGGACTGCGGGATGGCGCGGGTGGAGACGCTGACGTTCTCGTATGTCCGTGACATGCCGTGGGAGGAGTTCGTCGACCGGGTGCTCATCGAGAAATACCACGCGGGATTTGTCGCGGCGGGGTTTGACTTCCGCTTCGGGAGATGTGCCGAGGGCAACGCGGAGAAGCTGCAAACACGGCTTGTGGAACACGGCGTCCTCTGTGAGATTCTCGCGCGGATGAACGGCACGGACGGTACGGCATATAGTTCCCGGGAAATCCGGGCGATGCTGACGCGCGGCGAAGTCTCTCGGGCTGCGGCGGAGATGGGGCGCGCGTACGGGTATGACGGCGTGGTGGTGCACGGCAAGGGTCTGGGGCGCAGGTTCGGCTTCCCGACGATGAACGTACCGATTCCGGAGGAGCTTGTCCGTCCGGCGACGGGTGTGTATGTGTCGCGCGTCCGGGTACGCGGGGTATGGTACGCGGCGGTGACAAACGTGAACGCGGCCGGACTTTCGGAGAGCTGCGCGATGGACTTCACCGGGGACGTCTACGGTGAGCGTGTGCGGGTGGAGTACCGGGAGCGCCTGCGCGGGATGCGGAAATTTGAGAGCTGGGAAGCATTGGCAGAGCAGATCGAACGGGATAAAGAAGCCGCGCGGATGTACCGGGAATGATGTACACGGGATATAAAACGCGCCCCCGGCATACAAACCGGGAGCGCGTCTATGCTATTTCTTCACTTTGAAGCATTTGAGCATCGCGACGATCGAGAACCACACCACGAGAATCACCGCGAAGACACCGGCCCAGCCTCCGAGGGCGATGGGCAACACGTCAATAAAACCTTTAAAGTTCATATCCTACCCTCCTTATCGGGCGATGAAGCTGAGGATCATACCGCCGGCGATGACGGAGGCGATCTGGCCGGAGACGTTCGCGCCGACCGCGTGCATCAGCAGGAAGTTCTGCGGGTCTTCGGTAAGTCCCATCTTATGAACGACACGCGCGGACATCGGGAAGGCGCTGATACCCGCCGCGCCGATCATCGGGTTGACCTTGTTCTTGGAGAACAGGTTGAGGAACTTCGCGAACAGGACGCCGCCGACCGTGTCGAAGACGAAGGCAAACAGTCCGAGTCCGATGATCATAAGGGTCTGAACTGTAATGAAATCCTTGGCCTGCATCCGGGCGGCGATGGTGATGCCGAGGAAAAGCGTGACGAGATTCGCAAGCACGTTCTGTGCGGTATTGGACAGCCCGTTGAGCACGCCGCACTCGCGAATGAGGTTGCCGAACATCAGGAAGCCGATGAGCGCGACGGAACGCGGCGCGACGATCCCTGCGATGACCGTGACAACGATCGGGAACAGAATGCGCACGGTCTTGGAGACGTCTGCGGGCGCGTACTTCATACGGATCAAACGCTCTTTGCGGGTGGTGATGAGCCGGATGACCGGCGGCTGTACGATCGGCACGAGCGCCATGTAGGAATACGCGGCGACGACGATGGCGCCTAAGTACTGGGAGCCGTAGTAGTTGGCGACAAAGATGGAGGTCGGGCCGTCTGCGGCACCGATGATGGCGATGGACGCAGCGTCCTGGAGACCGAAGCCGAAGAGGACGGCCATGCAGAGGGTGAAGAAGATGCCGAACTGGGCAGCGGCGCCGAAGAGCAGCATCTTGGGGTTAGAGAGCAGCGGACCGAAGTCGATCATTGCGCCGATGCCGATGAACAGAAGCAGCGGAAACAGCTCATTTGCGATACCGGCGTTGAACAGCACGTCGATAACGCCGATCTCCGCCTCGAGGCCCTCGTAAATCTGCGTGACCGCGCCGGACAGCGGCAGGTTGACGAGAATCGCGCCGAAGCCGATGGGCAGCAGCAGTGTCGGCTCCATCTCCTTCTTGATGGCAAGGTAGATGAGGATCGCGCCGATGACCCACATGACGACCGACTGCCATGTGATGTTGCTCAGGGTTTCAAGGACAGACATAAAAATCCTCCGTTATTTTATGGGAGACGATGAGCGCAGCCCTCCGTCCCCATTTTTAATCACACCGCTTGGAAAATACAACCGGTCAATAATTGGTGGCTCTGAGCTCGAAATACGCCTGCGGATGATCGCAGACCGGGCAAATGTCAGGTGCGGTACGGCCGACGACAATGTGTCCGCAGTTGCGGCACAACCAGATGGCGTCTGCGTCCTTCGAGAATACCAAACCGCCCTCGATGTTGGCAAGCAGCTTGCGGTAGCGCTCCTCGTGGGCTTTTTCGATCTTCGCGACGCCTTCCATCTGCTCAGCAATGGCGATAAAGCCTTCCTCACGCGCGACCTTCGCGAACTCGGCATACATCTGCGTCCACTCGTAGTGCTCGCCGTCTGCAGCATCAAGCAGGTTCTCGGTCGTCTCCGGAACAGCGCCGTCGTGCAGATGCTTGAACCAGAGCTTGGCATGCTCCTTCTCGTTCTCGGCGGTCTCGAGGAAGATGGCCGCAATCTGCTCATAGCCGTCCTTCTTTGCGCGGGAGGCGTAATAGGTATACTTATTGCGTGCCTGGGATTCTCCGGCGAACGCCGCCATCAGGTTCTGCTCGGTGCGGGAGCCTTTCAGATTCGGCATGTTATAAAGTCCTCCTTCGTAAAATGTGGATACGGGCATTGCTTTTTGTATTATAACATAAACTGTTGAGAATTACAACAGGTACGAACGGAAAATTTTCTCAAGCCGATATATCCCGCGCGGCATATGTAAAACCCCGCCGTCCCTACGAGACGGCGGGGTGTACGGCCCGCATTCAGGTCATTGCGTACGGTCGAGCGTGTTGATGCGGCACTCGAGGACGGCAATGCGCTCGACGGCGTTGTTGTGCAGATCAACCTTGCGCTCGAGCCGGTCGAGACGGTGCGCGGTGAGCCTGCCGGACGTGATGATGCCCGCGGCCGAACCGCAGACCGTCCCGAGAAACGCGATGAGCGCGGTCAGGATGTTTTCGTTCATGGACATTTTCCTTTCTTCAGTGTCGGATCCTGCACGGGTGTGTCGGGCAGAGACGCCGCCCATTTGTCAAGCAGTGCAGCAACGTTCTGCGCACTTGCGGCGCTCTTGCCTTCAACGACAGCCTTCCAGTAGTCGGGGCTGTTGATCCGTCCCGCGCGGTAGAGCCGGTCGACCGCCTGAGCGGACGTATCGGCGGCAAAGTCGACGTAGGCGATGTTGAGATCGACATTGCCGGTGATGCCCGGCACGCTGCCGCGGTCCGTGCGCTGCCACATGACATAGGAACCCGTGTAAGAGGGCTTCTTTGCCCACTGCGCAAGCCAGACATCGGCGGTGAAGTCGGCGGGCGTGAAGAAGTTCGTGAGCCAGTTGAGGTTTGAGTAGATGAGCGGTGTATATCCGGCGGTGCGGATACGGTCGGCGAAGGCGTTCGCCATCCGGGTGAGGACGGTGCGTCCGAGTGCGGCCTGCGTGAGCTCCTCGATGTCGCAGGCAACGGGGAAGGCAATCTGCGCGCGGTACGGCTCCAGCAGCCTGATGAGCGCGTCGGCCTCGGAGATTGCCTCCCGGACGCTCAGAGCGTAGCTGTAGAGGTAGACGCCTGCGGAGATGCCCGCGGCGGTGGCTCCCGCGATGTTCGCGGGGAAGCGCGGGTCGAGGGTCGCACCGTCTGTCTTTGCTCCATACGCCGCGCGGATCATCGCGAAGCGTATCCCGGACGCGGCGACCGCCGGCCATTGGATGACGCCGTTCCATTTGCTGACATCAATGCCGTTGAGTTCCATACATTCACCTCAATCAATCTCGGGGCTGCTCTTGATGTTCTTACTGAAGAAGAACCCCAGCACAAGCATGACGGCGTTGGAAAACAGCGCGGGCGGTTCGATGCCGCGCAGCGTGGTATAGACAAGCGCACCGACGAGCGTGATGGTGACGATGCTCTTGACATCGATGAGGCGCGCGGTCTGGGCGATGATGCGGACAAGGGCCTGTTTCATAGGGATGCTCCTTTCTTCAGGGACGCTGCTGCAGTCAGCCTCCTTTGCTTCACCGGTAACAGTATAGCATACCGAAAAGCAGTCTGTCGCCCCGACTTTGACCCCTCTTTGGCCGCGCGGATTCCGGGACTATTCCGCTTTTTGTCCGCTCCGGAAAGATACAGAAAGCGAACACAAACACACAATAAAGGATGATGTTGCCGATGAGAAAGTGCGCATATAAGAAAAGGTTAAAACTGCTAAAACACGCGCGGGCGATTTTGCGTGACCTGTCGCCGCTGCAAACGGACTGCGGCATGCTCTGCGGCGGTGCGTGCTGTAAGGGCGGGGACGGGATGTGGCTGCTGCCGGGTGAGGCGGCATTCTACGGGGATGACGAGAAGCTGACGGTTGAGCCGGGCCTTCCGGCCGGCGATGCACACCCTGAGCGGGAACCCTACGATTTCCTCGCGTGTACATACGAAGGCGGCGGGTGTGACCGTGACACGCGTCCGCTGTCGTGCCGGATCTTCCCGTACTTCCCGTGCGTGACGCGTACAGCGGGCGGACGGTACCGGGTACGGGCGCGGATCGACCCGAGGGCTGTGAAGGTGTGCCCGCTGCTGCGTGACGGCGCGCCGGGGATGGAGAAGCGCTTCCGGCACGGTGTCGAGCGCGCCGGACGGGTGCTGCTGCGCGATACGCGGACGCGGGAATTCCTCGAGAATACGACGGACGAGCTGACGGAGCTTGCGCGGCTGCTGTGAAACCAGTTGACAATCCGGCGCGGATGTGATATCCTGAAGACGTTATCAAGCGGAAAAAGGAGGAGCTTCTCATGATACTGACCAGACTGACCGACGCGGATCGGTACGCGGAACTGTCGGAGGAAATCGCGGCGGCGATCCGGTTCCTCAGGGAGCACGACGTGACGGCGCTGGAGAACGGGCGCTATCCGGTCGACGGCGAGCGGGTGTACGTGAACGTGATGTCGTACGAGACGGCGCCGAAGCCGGTGATGTACGAGGCGCACCAGCGCTATATCGACATTCAGTACATTGCGGCAGGCGAAGAGCGCGTATGGGTGACGCCGACGGATCGGCTCACGGTAACGCAGAGCTACGACGCCGATCGCGACTGCCTGCTGGGAACCGGCGACGGGTTTGATGTGCCGCTGTGGGAGGGGTGGCTGCTGGTGCTGTACCCGGAGGATGCCCACGCGCCGTCGTGCCTGCTGGACAAGCCGTCGCAGGTGAAGAAAGCGGTCGTGAAGGTCGCGGTATAATGGAGGGTGAGTGCAGTGACGGTCAGGGACAAACTGTGGCTGTTTGCCAGCCGCGCGCATGACGACGACCTTTATTTTGGGGGCAACTCAGAGCTGAAGACACGCTGGTCGCGCATCACGCCGGCGGAGGGCGCGTTCATGCTGGGCGTGCCGAACCTGATCCTGGTGAACTCCGACGGCATCCCGGTACCGTTTTCCGCAGACGCGTACGGCTATGCGGAAAGCTTCTGCAGGCTGAAGAACGTGCTGTGGAGCGCGACAGGCTCGGGCGGCTTCCGCATCGGCAACGAGGAGGCATTCATCCTGAAACTGGCGGAAAAGTACCCGAACATCGCCGGAGCGTATCTGGACGACTTCTTCGGGGTGTTGTACAAAGGTCAGCCGGACGAGCTTGAGAAGACAGAGGCGCTGCTGCGGTCAATCCGCGGGAAGCTGGCGGAGAGCAATAGGCCGCTGGAGATGTGGGTGACGTGGTACGCCCACACGCTGCGGACAATCTCGCCAAAGCTTTTAGAGTACATGGACGGGCTGACGCTTTGGACATGGCGCTGCGAGGAGCTGCCGCAGCTTCCGGAGCGCTGGGAGTTCGTCGAGAAGCAGTACGCGCATAAGAAAAAGCTGCTGGGGATCTATATGTACAACTATCCGACACGCAAATCCGTGCCGAATGAGCTGATGGAGCTGCAGTGCGAGTTCGGACTAAAGCTGCTGCGGGAGCATCGCGCGGACGGACTGGTCTTCCTGACCAACTGCGTGATGGGCGTAGGGCTGCCCAGTGAGTACTGGCTGCGCGGGTGGATCGACCGCGTCGGGGAAATCACACTGTAAGGAATGTCACATGGGCGCGGGGACTTGCACTGCGTCGTCCGCAAGCATTTGAAGAACGTGACGCCCGGTCATGGGATGAAAACACCCCCGCTGTTTCCTCTACGGAAGCGTCGGGGGTGTTTCCACAGTGACGGCAGAGCGGGGCTGTCGCAGTCAGCCGCTGCCGTTCACCGGTTGAGTACGGGCCGCAGGCGTGCTCCGAGCAGCGCGGCGAGAATCAGCTTGACGGCATCGGGCAGCAGGAACGGCACTACGCACAGCATCAGCGCGGCGGCGAAGCCGGTGCCGGTGACATAGCAGAACCACAGCGTCCCGAGCGTGTAACAGACGGCCAGACCTGCGACAAGGCTTGGAATCCGCCAGCGTTTCCCCAGCCGCTCGGCAAGCCAGTAAACGCCGCCGGTCGCAAGGAAGCCTGCGATATAGCCGCCGGTCGCGCCGATGATGCGCGAGATGCCTCCGGTGAAGCCGGAGAATACCGGCACACCCACCGCGCCGAGCAGGATATATACCCCGATGGCGATTGTCCCGTCGCGTCCGCCGAGCAGCAGCAGCGTCAGGAAGACCGCGAACGTCTGCATTGTAAAGGGAACGGTGAAGGGAATCGTGAGCCACGAGCATACCGCAAGCAGTGCCGCCGCAACCGCGATGTGCGCCATCGACCGTACGGCGGACGCGGGCCGCATGTGCTTTGTTGTCTGCGTTGACTGTGCCATTGGCACCTCCGCATTTGTGTTGATGCATAGAGTATAGTATATCTGTTCGTATTTGTCAACCCCCGCATATAAAATCTCCCCGCGTGTTTTGGACGATACTTTCCGTACCAAACAAAACACGCGGGGCTTAATATGTTATGTAAACATGCAGGCTTTCTTACGTCTCCGGTTCGACCCAGGCCTCCAGCTCCTCGTAGACGGCAAGCAGCTTGTCCTCAGCCTCCATCTTCTGCGCGGTGAGCTTCTCGAGTGCCTCGTAGTCGAAGCATTTTTCGTGCATCTCCTTGTCGAGGCGCTCGATCTCCGCTTCCAGCTCATGGGAATACGTCTCGAGGGAGTCGTGCCTGCGCTTTGCACGGCGGAGATTCTTCGCCTCGTCGCGCGGATCGGCGCTTTTCACAGGCTTCTGCTCGCGCCGCTTCTGTGCCAGCTCACTCTCCCTCTCGCGTTTGCGGCGCGCGCGGTACTCCTCGAACCCGCACTTGTAGTCTTTGAGCTTTCCTTCCTCCATCTCGAGCACGCGTGTGGCGAAGCGCGAGATGAAGTAGCGGTCATGCGAGACGAACAGGATGACGCCGCCGAAGCCCTCGAGCATATTCTCGAGCCATTCGCGCGCGGCAAGGTCGAGGTGGTTGGTCGGCTCATCGAGGATGAGCATGTTCACGTCGTCCTGCATCAGCATGCACAGCTTGAGCCGTGCGCGTTCACCGCCGGACAACGCGGTCAGCGGTTTGAAGACGTCCTCACCATTAAAGAGGTAGGCGCCCAACGCGTCGCGGGCGGCCTGCGGGGTCATATTGCGCTCATAAATCAGCGTGTCTACGACATTGCGCTCCATGTTCGGAAACTCGATGATCTGCGGCAGGTAGATCATCTTGATCTGCGGGCCGAAGCGCACCGAGCCTTCGTCGCACGGATACTCGCCGACGATCATCCTGAGCAGCGTGGTCTTGCCGCAGCCGTTGGGACCGTAGATCGCAACACGCTCGCCGCCGCCGATTCTGAACGCGGCGCGGTCGACGATTGTATTCCCGTCAAAGCGTTTACAGACGTCGCGGACGTCGAGCGCGTCGTCGGCATAAAACGCAGCCTCGTCGAGCTTTCCGCGCACGACCTTCTGCCTGCGCGGACGGTCGGAGACGGTCAGACGCTCGATGCGGTGCTCGATCTCCTTTGCGCGGACCATCATCTTCTCGGTCGCCCAGCTGCGGTACTGCCGCGCAAGCGCCTCGAGCTTCTGCTTCTGCGCGATCTCGTTCTGGTACCGCAGAAGCTTCTCCTGGAACCGCCGTTCCTTCTCTATCGCGTAGTAGGAGTAGTTGCCGTCATATTCCTCGCTCACGCCGTCCTCGATCTCGACGATGCGTCCGACAACCTGGTCGAGGAAGTAGCGGTCATGGGAAATCATCAGGATGGTGCCCTTGTAGGCGGAGAGGTATTCGCCGAGCCATTCGACGGCGTCGATGTCGAGGTAGTTTGTCGGCTCATCGAGCAGCAGGATATCCGACCGCTCGAGGATGACGCGGGCGAGGTTGGCACGGGTACGTTCCCCGCCGGACAGCAGCGAGAACTCCCGCGCGCGGATATCCTCGTCGAGCTGCAGACCGTGCGCAACCTTCTCGAGCATGAAGTCCGTCTCATAACCGCCCTCAACCTCGAAGCGCAACAACAACTCCCCGTAGCGTTTGAGCAACTCCGGGGAGTGGTCGTCGGCCATCTGATGCCCGAGCGCGGTCAGCTCCTCGCGCATCCGGTCGAGCCGCGCGAACGCCGTTTTAAGCACGTCGTCCACCGTATAGCCCTTGGGAAATACGGGGATCTGATCGATCAGCCCTATGCGCCGCCCGGAACGGATGGCAATGTCACCGGCGTCGTAGAGTGACGGATCGCCGACATGTGCCTGACCCGTCCCGATCTGCGAAAGGATATGGAACAGCGTCGTCTTTCCGGCGCCGTTCTTGCCGATCAGACCCATCCGTTCCCCCTGATAGAGGTCGAAGGTGATATCCTTCAGGAGCTGAAAGTCTCCGAAAAACTTCTGTACATGGGATAGCGCAATATCAATCATTTTTACACATCGGCGCGCAACACACTTTCGCGCAGAACCTGCAAGTTACGCAAGCATCATCTCTCCAAAATACTCGGGACGGTGGTAGTCGGGCTTCTCGGTACCGATCGGGAACAGCGTGACGAAGGAAGTGCACGCAGCCTGCTCGCCGCAGCGGTACATGTTCGCGCGGATGATACTGCCGGACGCCCCGGTGAACTCCGGCGCGTTCTCACGGATCAGCGCGAAGGGAATCTGGTAGACAAGCTGCCAGTAGTCGGCGGTACGCGTGGCCTGCATACCGGCGACCTCGGGGAAGCCGCGGGTCTTGAGGCGGCCGTGGCGGCCGGCCCCGTAGTTGAACTTCATCGCGCCGGCAGGGTTTGCCTCCATGTTGAAGTAATCCGGACGCAGCTCCGGGCACGGTGAGAAGAAGAACTCCATGCACGAGTCGAAGTGGACGGGGCCTTCGTTCTCGGTGACGGTGGCGCGGGGATTGCTCTCATAACTGCGCATCGCGACGAAGAGGTGTTCGCCGTCGTGCGCGAGATCGGCGAGGACTTTGAGCGGCTGACTCCCCCAGGGGAAGTTCGACAGGCGCAGTTTAAAAAGGCCCTCCGCGATGCGCCGGTCAAACGCGGCGCGGCCGGCGATTTTCGGGATGGTAATCATAGTATGTCTCTCCCTGTTCTACTTATTCTGTTCCTTCAGCAGGTCGCGGATTTCGGTGAGCAGCTCCTCGGTGGTGGGTTTTTTCGGCTCGGCGGCCTTCTTCGCGGCGGCCTCAGCCTCGGCGCGGCGGCGGCGAATGGTCAGCACGCGCATCACGAGGAAGATGGTCAGTGCAATCAGGAAGAAATCGACAACGGCCTGGATGAACAGTCCGTACTGCATCGGGACCTCCTGACCGTTCAGTCCGATGAAGGTGGCGGTGAGCGTGGAGAAGTCGATACCGCCGAGCAGCAGGCCGACCAGCGGCATGATGACGTTGGCGACGAGGGTCGAGGTGATCTTACCGAACGCCGTCGCTATGATCACGCCGACTGCCATGTCCATTACATTTCCCTTGGAAATAAACGCTTTAAAATCTTTCCACATAGAATAAGCGACCTTTCCTGTTTTTTTCTGCAGCTTTTCCAGAACCTCCGGCGTTTCACGGACTTTCCTGTCAGGCATGTTCCCCAAGCACCTCCAGTCCTCCCAGGAACGGACGCAGCACTTCCGGGACGGTCACCGTACCGTCGGCGTTCTGGTACTGCTCGACAATCGCCGGCAGGATGCGCGAGGTGGCAAGGCCGGAGCCGTTGAGCGTGTGGATATAGGCGGTCTTCCCGGTCTTCTCGTCGCGGTAGCGGGTATTGCTGCGGCGCGCCTGGTAGTCGTTGGCATTGGAGACCGAGCTGACCTCCTTATAGATGCCCATCGACGGAATCCAGACCTCGATGTCGTAGGTGCGCGCCATTGACGCGGAGCAGTCGCCCGCCGCGAGCTTCGACACGCGGAAATGAAGCCCCAGCTTCTCCACCAGCTTCGACGCCTTGCCCACCAGCTCCTCGAACGCCGCCTTGGACTGCTCGGGTGTCGTGAGCTGCACCATCTCGACCTTGTTGAACTGATGCCCGCGAATCATCCCGCGCTCCTCGGAACGGTAGGAACCGGCTTCCTTACGGTAGCAGGGCGTGTAGGCAAAGACCTTCATCGGCAAGAGTTTTTCGTCGATGATCTCGTCGCGATAGAGGTTGACCAGTGCGGTCTCGGCAGTCGGGAGCATGAACAGCTCCTTTTTATGGTCGCCGGACTCGCCCTCGAGCCAGTAGACCTCGTCGGCGAACTTCGGAAACTGACCCGCGCCGTAGCCGCAGTCATAACCGAGCTGATGCGGCGGCAGGATGAACTCGTAGCCGTCGGACAAATGCTCGGAAACGAAGTAGTTGAGCAGCGCCCACTCGATGCGCGCGCCCATGCCGCGGTAGAGCCAGTAGCCGCTGCCGGACAGCTTCACGCCGCGCTCATAGTCGATCAGGCCCAGGCTTGTGCACAGGTCGACGTGGTTCTTCGCCGGAAAGTCGAACTTCGGCTGTTCTCCGACGATACGGATGACGGCGTTGTTCTCCTTATCACCGGGCAGCAGGTCGTCGTCGGGTATGTTCGGCAGCACCGCGAGGAAGTCGGTCATCTGCGCGGTGAGCGCGTTGATCTGTTCGTCGCCCGCCGCGATCTCGTCTCCGAGCGCACGCATCTGCGCAAAAATCGGTTCGACCGGCTCTCCGGCCTTCTTCAGGCGCGGAATCTGGGACGAAACTCTGTTGCGCTCGGCCTTTTTCGTCTCGACGTCCTTGATAAGCGCCTTCTTCTCGGCATCCCACGCGAGGAAGTTCGTGAAGTCGACGACGCAGCCCTTCTTTGCGAGCGCTGCCTGTACATATGCGGGGTTGCTGCGTATGAAATTCTGGTCAAGCATCGGTGTCTTCTCCCTGTTCGGCAAGTTTTTCTTCTAATGCTCTGATGCGTGTCTCAAGCTCCGTGATCCGCGCGTCCCGCTCTGCGAGCGCGGTGTCAAGCATCTCAAGCTGCTCACGTGTCTCCTGCTCCCGTACGTCCTTCAGGTATGAGACAAGCACCAGAATCAGTGCGATGGTAAACATCGGCACGATATAGGTCATGATGAATTTACGCATAGACAGCGTAGTTTCGCGATTCATCGTCATTTTTGTCCTCCCGCTGCGTCCAGCAGCGAAATCAACGCGTCCAGGTCGTCATTGTCGTAGTATTCGATCGTCACATAGCCGCGCTTCTTCCCCGGATGGAATGTGACCTTACGCCCGAAGAGACCCGACAGACGCTCCGACGTCTCCAGCAGATGGTTGACGCCTTCCTCCGGCTGCGGCTCTGTCTCAGGCCTGCGCTTCTCCCGCGGCGCCTTCCATGCCGCCGCAAGCTTCTCGATCTGCCGCACGCTCAAACCGTCCTGCACGCACCGTTCGGCGAGCGCGTCTCGTATCTTCCCGTCCTCGATAACAAGCAGTGCCCGTGCGTGACCGGCAGACAGCGACCCGTTCCGCACCAGCTCCCGCAGGTTTTCGGGCAGTCCCAGAAGCCTCAACGCGTTTGCGACCGCCGGGCGCGATTTTCCGACCCGTTTCGCCGCGTCCGCCTGCGACAGTCCGAAGTCCTCCGTCAGCATCCGGTAGCTTTCGGCCTCCTCTATCGGGTTGAGGTCTTCGCGCTGCAGGTTCTCGATGAGCGCAAGCTCCGTCATCCGGCGGTCGTCGGCTTCCATGATGACGGCGGGCACCTCGGAAAGTCCCGCGCGGCGGGCGGCTCTCCATCGGCGCTCCCCGGCGATGATCTGAAACCCGCCGTTTTCGATACGCCGGACGACGAGCGGCTGCAGCAGACCGTTTTCGCGGATCGAGTCGGCGAGCGCCTGCATGCTGTCCTCATCGAAGCTGCGGCGCGGCTGATGCGGGTTCGGCTCGATATCGCTGACGCGCAGCACACGCACCGCGCTTTTCGGTTCCTCGACGGCAGCGTCCGCTCCGAGCAGCGCACCCAAGCCTCGTCCCAATCCCTTAGCCATTCTCAATCCTCCCTGAGCGCTCACTGATGCGCGATGATGTATTCCGCCAGCTTGTCGTAGCACTTCGATCCCTTCGACGCGCGGTCATACGCCGACACCGGCATCCCGTGCGACGGCGCCTCCGACAACCGGACGTTGCGCGGGATCACCGTCGGAAACACCTGACGCGGAAAGTGGCGCTTGACCTCCTCCGCAACCTGCAGCGACAGGTTCGTGCGGCTGTCGTACATCGTCAGCAGGATGCCCTCGATGTCGAGATCGGGGTTGAGCGTTTTCCTCACCGCGCGCAGCGTCTCGGTCAAACTTGACAGCCCTTCCAGCGCGTAGTATTCGCACTGCAGCGGAATCAATACGGAGTCCGCCGCGACAAGCGCGTTGACCGTCAGCAATCCGATCGACGGCGGGCAGTCGATGATGATGTAGTCATACTCGAACGCCACGGAACCCAGGCACTCCCGCAGCGCGTACTCCCTGCGCGGACGGTCGACAAGCTCCAGCTCGGCACCCGCAAGGGCAATCGACGACGGAAGCACGTCGCAGTAGTCGGTATAGACAATCGCGTCGCGCGCCGGGACGCCGTCGATGAGGCATTCGTAGATGCCGCGGCGGTTGTCGTCACGCAGGAGGCCCATCCCCGAGGTCGCGTTGGCCTGCGGGTCGAAGTCGCACAGGAGCGTACGCCGGCCGCGGTTATGGAGCGCTGCCGCGAGGTTGACCGCGGTCGTCGTTTTGCCCACTCCGCCCTTCTGGTTTGCCACCGCGATGATCTTGCCCATGTTCACGCTCCCGCTTCCGATCTCGTTCTTATTATTATACCACATTCCCCGGAAAAATCAAGACGCAATTCCGCCCGGTTTTCTGATTTCTGTCAGTCATCCGACATATCGTCCATGTTCAGCGAGAACGACGGCATGAACTGTTCCATAAACCAGCGCACCTCCGGCATATTCATCTCATCCAGGCTGATGCGGGTCTTCTCATAAGCGCGGCGGAACTCCTCGTTGCCGGTTTTCAGCTCGTTGCAGCATTTGATATACGCTGCCAGACGGTCGGCGGCTTTCACGAGGTCATAGTAGCCCGAGTGCTCGAGATCAAGGAGCTTTTCATATTCCGGCCTGAGCGTATCCGGCAGCATCGATAAAAGCCGTTCACGCGCGGCGTCCTCGATCTCGCCGAACGCGTGACGGATGCGGGGGTTGGCATACTTGACCGGTGTCGGCAGATCCCCCGTCATCGTCTCGGGCGCGTCGTGGTAGAGTGCCAGTGCCGCCACGCGGTCAGGGTCGCAGGGTTTCCGAAGCACGTCCCGCCGAATCAATGCCAGCGCGTGGGCGAGCATTGCGACCTCGGCGGTATGCTCGGAGAGGTTCTCGTCCTCAGCGTTGCGCATCAGGCTCCAGCGCAGAATGTGGCGCATCCGGAAGACGTAGGCGAAAAAGTGGTGCATCCTTATCCCCCCAACAGCGGTGTAACACATCCCACCGCATACAGCTTCAGATGGTGCAGCGCGCGCGTGCAGGCAACGTACAGCAGCCGACGGTCGCGCGGAGTCATATAACTCCCGTCCGCGTCGATGACGAGCACGGCGTCGAACTCCAGCCCTTTCGTCATCGCCACCGGTACGACCACCACCCCGCGCGGCGAGACCTCCGTATGCTCGGTGACGAGCGCGGCGTCCGACGCGAGGGCGTTGTGTACCTCCCGTGCGCGTGCGGCGTTCTTGCAGATGACCGCGACGCTCTCGCAGCCGCTTTTATGCAGCGCCGCCGCGTCGTCCCGGACGGCGGCAATCATCGCAGACGCGTCGGGGTATGCCGTGACGGACGGCTCTTCACCGTCGCGTGCGAAGAATTCCGCCGGCGTATCGGTCAGCCGGTTGCAGAAGCGGGTGATCGGCGCGGTGCTGCGGTAGCTTTTGTCCAGCGTCAGGAGTCCGGTCTGCCTGGGCGCGAAGATGTCGCGCAGAGAGTCATAGAGCGAGGATGCGTCCCCGACGGCCTGCGCGCGGTCTCCGACGGCGGTCACACGGACATACGGCAGCAGCTTTCTGAGTGTCGCGAACTGTAAGGGCGTGACATCCTGCGCCTCATCGACGACAAGCTGCCGGAGCTTCTCGTAGCCGTGGCCGCCGAACAGCAGCGTGTGGACGTAGAACACCGCGCACGCCGTGGGAAAGTCGACGGTGCCGGACATCAGCTGCCGGACAATCTCCTTACGAAAACTCAGGAACGCATCGGGGACTTTTACACCGCGCGCAGCCTTTCTGAAGAACGCGTCGTCTTCCATCAGTGCGCGGATGAGGGCGGCAGCGTCCATTGTGAGCGCGTCGGTATAACGGCGGCGCAGGCGGCTGTTCTCGAAGATCTCCAGACGACGGGCATCCTGCTCAGGCTCTGCGCGGGAGACGTCCGTCGCCAGCAGCTCCGCGATCTGCTCCGTACGCGCGGCACGTCCCTCGAGCAGCCTTTCGGAAATGACGACGCTCAGACGCTGCAGACGTTCGCCCCACGGCGTATGGGTGGGGTTGTTCAGCAGGTATGCTTTCTGCTCCCGGGCGCTCATCACGCACTTCCCGCCGCGCCAGATATCCGCGAACGGGAAGCGCTTCCGGGCGTACAGGTCGACCGCACGCCCCAGAATGTACACCATCTCCCGCGAGCCGAGGAACGCGTACGCATCTGCCCTCTCGCCGGACATCCCCGTCAGTGCGTCGAGGTGTGTCAGCCGCGACGAGAACCGCAGCGTATCGGGAAGGTCATGGGATATGATTTCCTCATAGAGCATCGACTGCAGCGTCTCCTCACCGAGCTCCGGGAGGACGTCCGCGACATACGCGCCGAACATCGCCGACGGGGAGAGCATCAGGACATCGTTGGCGGAGAGCTTCGACGCGTGGCCTTCGTATAAAAGGAACGCGACGCGGTGGAGCGCGACAGCGGTCTTGCCGGAACCGGCGGCGCCTTCGACGAGCAGAACGTCGTTTTCGGTATCGCGGATGATCTCGTCCTGCCGCGCCTGGATGGTCTCGATGACGGAGTGCATCTTGCCGGTGGTCGCCCTCGAAAGTGCCTCGGCAAGCAGCTCATCGGCAACACGCAGGTCAGAGTCAACGTAGAGGGAGAGATTTCCGCGCTTGATCTGGTACTGACGCTTGAGGGTCATCGTGCCGAAGATCTCCCCGGCGGGCGCGGTGAATTTACAGCTTCCGGGTACGGCGCGGTAGAACAGCGATGCGATGGGGCTGCGCCAGTCATAGACGCGGGCATCGAGGGTTCGGCGGTCCATCAGCGCGGCGCGGCCGATGTAGATACGCTCGGCGGTGTCGTCGACGTAGGAGGGAGACGCCGGATCCTCACGGAAATCAATGCGCGCGAAGTACGGCGAGTCGAGCATCCGACGGCAGCGTCTGAGGTAGGCGGCGAGGTCGGCATGCTGCTCGGCGTGCCGTGACAGCTCCTCGAGGTTGATGAGAACCTCGCCTAAGCGGTCGAACTCCTGCTCGCCCTCGGCATAGTAGGCTTCGACGTCCTCCCACAGGTAGCGGCTCTGCTCATCGAGCGCGCCGCTTACGCTCTCATGCTCGCGCATACTCTCGCCGAGCAGCTTTCTGAGCAGTGCCAGCGTCTCGCGCAGGTATTCCTGTTCCTCACGAAAAATCCTCTCGTCCATGTGTCTGTCCTTTCCGTCAAAACCGTGCTGCGTATTCATCGCAGGGTTCTATGCTTGCCCACACCGGGAATATCATGCCCGTTTTTGCGCGATCAGCCACGCGATAAGGTCCGTCTCCCCATATGCCTTGACCCACGAGTCATGCCCGACGTTGTGGAAAACCGTCAGCTCGGCGTGACCGCCGGAGCGGTTGACGGCGTCGACCATCTCATAGGAACGCTCGGGCAGTACGGCGGTATCGCAGTCGCCGTGGTAGGCGCGGACGGGGATATCCTTCAGCAGTCCGGCGCGCCACGCCATGCCGCCGCCGCAGATCGGCGCAATCGCGGAGAACAGCTCCGGGTACGCCATCGCAAGCTCCCACGTCCCGTAGCCGCCCATGCTGATGCCGGTCAGGGATACGCGGGCCGCGTCACAGCCGTAGGATTCCACGCACATCGCGATAAAATCCTTGAGCGCCGGGAGCAGCGGGTACCAGGTCATCCCATCCGGGCACTGCGGGGCCGCCATCACGCAGCGATAGGGATGCGCACCCATAAAGATTTTCGGTACGCAGTGAACGCACATCTTATAGGGGTCGCTGCCGCGTTCGCCGGCGCCGTGGAGGAAAACCAGCAGCGGGAGCTTTTCGTCGGGCGTACGGTCGTCCGGCTGCCAGAGCAGATAGGACATCGCCGCGGCGGAATGTGTATAGATGAAGTTTTCCATCACGCGGGAACCTCCGATAAAATCTGTTTGAGGGTATCGCGGAACCAGGGCGCGAAGGCTTCGTATCCGGCGTCGGTGAGATGGAGACCGTCGGGGCCGAAAACGTCGCGGAAGTGGTCAAATGTGCCGATATACGCAGGATCGGTATAGAGATACTGCCCGATGTCGAGGTAATCGACGCCGGGGGTACGGTCGGCGTAGGCTTTCAGCAGCATATTATATGGCGCAAAGAGCTTGTGTTTCGGACGACTCGGTGCGGACGGGAAGTCAAAAATCGGCAGCACGATGATGCGGACACGGGGGAAGTCGGTACGCGCCCATTCGCACAGCCGTACCGTGAGGTCGGCGGCTTCGGCGGGGGTATAGTCATGAAAGAGGTCGTTGGCACCGGTGCGCAGGACGATCGCGGCAGGTTTATAGGGATACACGAGCCGTCCGTAGTAATAGAGCAGCTCATCCACGGTGCCGCCGCCGATGCCGTGGCAGACGGTATTGTCGCAGACGCCCTCAAGATGACGGGCAGCGCGCTCATAGCCCCAGTTGGTGAAGAACGAGCTGCCGTAGAGCAGCAGTCCGCCGGTCTCGACGGGACGGCTCTCGTACTCGCGCACCGTATCCTCAAAGCGGTTGAGTTGGACGCGCAGTTCCATGGCGGTAGACCTCCGTACTTCTGTTTTTTTGAGGATGGTAAAAACAGGGCAGAGGTATTCCCTGCCCTGTTGATCCACACGGTGTGAATGAGATTACATATCGTAGAAGTCTCCGAGGAACTCCTTGAGGCAGACGGCGCGGTCTTCTTTCATGGAAATATTGGCGGCGATGCCGATGCCGATGGACATGGCCCCGGCGCGGGTGCCCGCCATCTGGTTGAGCGGATCCTCGGTGAATCCGCGGAAGATGTTGCTGCGCATGGCAGGGTCGGAACCGCCGTGACCGCCGGGAATCTCGCGCTTGTCGACCTTGACGTAATCGACGCGCTCACCCTTACGGTTATAGACCCTGAGGTTGGTGCCGCCGAACGCGGTGTCGGCCTCAAGACGACCAAGAGTGCCGTTGATGACAATCTTCATGCACTCATAGGGAGAGTGGGCGGTGAGGGAATAGCTCATGACAGCGCCGTGGGCATACCTGACGTTCAGGCTGATGCTGTCCTCGATGTCGATGCGGTCGCCGAAGACGCACTGATCGCGGAAATAGCCGTCGACGTCCTCGCAGTCGCGGTACATTCTCTTCATCTCGGCATCCGCTTCGATATCCATGTAAAACTCGCAGGTCTTCTTATACGGGCAGTCCAGGCAGCGGACAGAGCGCTGTTCGCGGTGCGGACCGTAGAAGCGCTGGGTACCGAAGGCGTTGACTTTGCGCGGCTCATCATCAACGAACCAGTTGGCAAGGTCGAAGTGATGGGTGGCCTTATGAATCAGCAGCGAGCCGGAGTTTTTACGCTCGGCGTGCCAGCGGCGGAAGTAATCGGCGCCGTGGCGGGTATCGAGCAGCCACTCGAAGTGGACGCTGAGGATATCGCCGACAACACCGCTCATCAGCAGCTCCTTGATGCGGACATAAAACGGGAAGAAACGGCAGTTAAAGGTGACGATAACATTGTGACCGGTACGCTTTTCGGCTTCAAGGATGGCAGCGCACGTTTCGGCGTCGGTGGTCATGGGCTTCTCGGTGATGACGTCGCAGCCGAATTCGAGCGCACGGATGATGTAGGCTGCGTGTTCGCTGTCCTTGGTGGTGACGATGACGGCATCGGGTTTGCAGGTGCGGAGCATCTCGTCGAAGTCGCGGAAAACGGGGATATTCTTGCCTACATATTCGGAGACGAGAGCAGCGCGTTTCCAGTTGATGTCATAGACGCCGGCAAGGACGGCGCAGTCGGGGAAATCTTTGACAAGGGGTACTGCGTAGGAGTGAATCCCGCGGCCGCCGGTACCGACGATGCAGTATGTTTTCATGGGTTGGGAGCCTCCTTATTGATTCTATACAAAGCCAAGCTAATATATATCACAAAAGTGAGGGATTGTCAAGCGAAAAAACGATGATGAGCCGGCAGCGGTCATTAAAACACCGCATCGCATCCCTGTTTTTGTCACGCATCCGGTGCAAGAGAAGGGAACGACGGGGGTTTGGCTGCGGCACTACATCAGTTCCCGCATAGCCGCCACCAACTCGTCACCCGTCTCCGGCACGAGCCTGGATGTCTCCGCCAGCCTCGCCTCATACACGCCGGGTCTCATGCACTCTGCCGTCGGCACATACCCGCAGTAGTCATTCGCAAACGCACTCACCATCGCGTGACCGCCCGCGTTCTCCCTGCATGCATCCCCAAACTCGACGAAAATCTGACACGGGAATCCGAATACCTTTACCCCCGCAACCTCTGCCATCTGCAGATACAGCGGCAGCACCGTCCGCTTATCCCGCTGCTGCCCGAACGCCTGCCATGCAAAGAATGTCTCGATGTACCCCGGTGTCCCCGGCTTCGACGCCTCCAGCCCATCCCCCAGCGCGTCAAACAGCGCCTTCTTCTCCAGCAGATATGCAGCCGACGGCTTGCGCAGACGTCCCGGGATCGTCTTCTCCGCACATCTGACGACGCCGTCGACCTCGGACGACGCCGAGACCGCCGTATACACCCGTTCGGCGAGTGCCGTCCCCAGTGCGATGTGGATTCCCTTGCGGATGCTCGACGGGTCAAACGGGTTGACATGGTTGATGTTCCCGCACGCGCCGTTGAGGAAAACTGCGATAAAGTCCTCGCCGTACAGTTCCCGCAGCCGCCGGGACATCGCGCCGATGTAGTCCGCACTCGTCCGCGTATCGGCGACGATCGCGGGATGGCAGGTGAAGTTGACCAGCGCGCCGTACGGACGCTCTCCGTCAAACGCCGCCAGCACCCGTACCCCCGGGTCGATCTGCGAGACCGGCGCGTCGATGTCCGGGTTGCCGATGCCGGGGTTGGTCTTGAAGGAGCCGTCTTTCATCCTGTAGATGCGGATGAAGGAGAAGCCGCGAAGCTCCGACTCGCCGTAGCGCAGGGTGCAGCCGCGCAGCCGCTGATATGCGCCGACCACGGCATCGGCGGCACGGGTGACAAGAAAGGAAAGGTAGTTCTCGTCGCGGCAGACCTCCTCGCCCCAGTTGAGTGTCGGGCCGCCGCCGTGGCAGTGGGTCGCGGTGACCATCAGCGCGCCGGGGTCGAGCGGGATGAACTGCGCCGTACGCTCCCGGATGCGGTCGGTGATGTCTTTATAAATTCCGCAGGCGTCGACTGTAACAATTCCGACAGTTTTACCGTCAGATTCATAGATCACCGCGCGTGCGTAAAGCGGGTCGAGGATCATCGTGTTGTAGCGTGCACCGAAGTCCCCGGGGATGACGGAGCCGAGGGGCGGCGTGATGTCGGTCTGATAAAATCCGCAGCGCATGATAAAAACCTCCCATGTGAATGAATGGATGTAAAATGAAAGTCAAAACGCGTCTGTGACCTGTTCGTCATAAAAGGCCGTATATTATGTATTATACTGCGGATTCTCCTGCGCGTAAAGAGGCAATCAAAAACTTCATCCTTTTTTCACAAAAAATGTCGTATACCCGCCTTGTATGCCGGAACTCTTTGTGGTATAATACCGTCATAACAGAACAACGCTTTTTTGCCGTTTGTATTGTACAGGAAAAATGGAGAGCAATTAATGGATCATGTCAAGCTGTATTGGCCTGAATGGATCGCCGACGGCGTTGAGTCCGAATCGGCTGATTCCGTCGTATACCGCGCACGCCGTGAGCAGTTCGGCGAGACCTTCTACGCCGCCGTCAAGGTCACGCATGTCTCTGCCGCGCCGTCCGCAAAACCTGAGGTTCTCAAAAAAATCAACGCGTGGATCAATGACATGGAGCCGCTGCGCACCCTGTCGGGACTTCTCGTACCCGACGATGTCCGCGTCGAGGAAACCGGTGACGGCTTCATCGTCCATACACGCATGGAATACTGCCAGAAGCTCGCGGCGTACGCGGCGGAGCACGCGCTGACCGGCGAAGAGCTGATGGAGATGGGCGTCGATATCTGTACGGCGCTCGACGCCCTGGCAAAAAAAGGGCTGATCCACGGCGACGTACGCCCGGAGCATATCTTCGTATCCAAACGCGGCAGCTACCGTCTGGGCGGTTTCTCCGTCACGCGCGCGCTGCAGCCCGTCATACCCGCCGGGATCCCCGAACCGTCGAGCGCCTACTACATGGCTCCCGAAGTCTACCGCGGCGCCCCGCCGTCCGCACAGTCCGACATCTACTCACTGGGCATGGTGCTCTACCGTACGCTCAACGGCGGCCGGATGCCGTTCCT
>JAAZKA010000153.1 GCA_012800055.1 Clostridiales bacterium | reverse complement strand
CCTCCCGTTCGAGCCGATAGCCGCTCCACACGTCGTCCGCGAGCGACGGCTCCGTCAGCGCGCGGAAGCTCCCCTCCCAGTACCACGCAAGGCGCTTCACCTCGCCGACCGCCGCAGCCGCAGCTTCCGTATCGAAGTCATCGCTGAGGAAGTCATACTCGCATGAAATGCCCGCTGTCATTGCCGAGCGCATTGTGTAGGCGTCCTTCTCAAAGCTCGACGTCTGATGGAACGGCAGGTATCGGGACAGCGTCAGGTTCTGGTTCTGATGCCAGACCGATACCGGGCGTGTCGGTGTATGCGGTGAGCAGCCGGTATCCGACTGCCACAGTGACCATGCGCGCGAGCATGTCTCCAGATCGAGCAGCCGTCCGCCCGACGCGCAGTTGTCGATGAACAGTCCCGGGAACCGCGCGCGCAGGCTGTCCCAGAGTTTGTAGAGCCCCTCGACAAAGCGCATCTCGGTCAACCCCACGCGTCCGGGCGTATCGAGCGTCCGCAGGAACGGCAGCGGGTCGAGGTTGAAGTCTTCGCGGAACCAGTCGATGCCGTTTTCCTCCATCGTCTGCACGATGTGCTCGAATGTCCACTGCCACATCGCGGGATTGCCGAAGTTGCAGCAGGCATAGTTTCTCTCCGGCAGACGGATGAGTGCTTCCGGGTCGTCCTCAAACGCATTCCAAACGTCTGTACCGGGCATCGCGCGCACCGGCTCGAACCAGACGATCAGCTTCATGCCGTTGCGGTGCGCCGCGTCGGAGATTTTCTTCAGGCCGTTCGGGAAGCCCGTCGACATGCCGTAGTTCCCGACGCCCGAGCGGAATGTATCGCGGAACCAGCAAGCGTCGATCCAGTGCGTATCGAAATGCCGGCAGCGTCCGACAGCTTCGACGATCCTGATCTGCGCGTCTTCCGTCTCGAAGTACGGCGCAGAGCCGTCAGACGCAGGCTTCGCTCCCCAGAAGTAACGGTCGAAGCACTGGACGGTGATCGGCGCCGGAAAGTCCCGCCCGAGTACGGTACGCGGCGAGTAATGCTCACGGTGCAGCGCGCGGAATCCGTCGCGCAGCCGATCGAGATCCGCGGAACCTTCCCACAGCAGCACGCGTACCGACCTTGCGGTCTCACCGGGATGCAGCGTATAGTCGCAGTCGACCTGACCGGCCCGGAGTGTCACGCCGTCATCTCCGCGCGCGGCGTCGAGGAACCACTGGCCCGACCATCCGAGTGCGACGGTATAGCCCGCGTCTCCCGCCGTGACGTCGAAGTACGGAAACGCGGTCGTATTGCTCGAACGTCCGCCGGTCGGCTCGCGATGAAAGGAGACGCCGGGCGTGAGCGGGACGTCGTCGGGCAGGAAGGAGCGTCCGTCGTTGGAATCGCCGCGCAGTCCGTGCCATGCGGAGGGTGCGTCGGACGCGCAGGGAATCGTGACGTCCAGCCCCAGCAGCTTTGTCACGCGCGGAGAGTCGGCCTTCCCGATGTTCTCCAGCCGTACCGTCCACGACAATGCCTGCGGATGCATCCGCTCACACTGCACCGTCACGCGCAGACCCCCGCGCAGCAGCTCCGCATCCGGATACAGAGGAACCCGCTCGCCGTCCAATGTGACCGACGCGATCGGGACGCCATGCAGAATCGACATGAAAATACCTCCCGTCTGATGGATATAGCTTATTTTAACATATCCTTGCTGTTCTGTCCACTGTGTTTTCCACACGCGGTGGAAAATCCACACGCGGTGGAAAATCCATATGCGGTGAAAAATCCTGCGGCGGACGGTAGACAAATTCCCACGCGTGTGGTATACTGTCCTTGAATATGATCGGAACGGAGGTCACTATGGGAACACCGCATATTGCAGCGGAGCGCGGAGCTGTCGCGAAGACCGTACTGCTGCCGGGCGACCCGAAGCGCTCACGCTATATCGCGCAGAACTATCTGACCGACGCTGTGCTGTTCACCGACGTGCGCGGGATTCAGGGATACACCGGTTTGTACAAAGGTACGAAGATTTCGGTGATGGCGTCGGGAATGGGGTGTGCGTCGATGGGCATCTATGCGCATGAGCTGTGTGATTTTTACGAAGCGGAGAATCTGCTGCGCGTAGGGACGATCGGCTCTCTGAGCGAGCGAGCGCCGCTTCGGACGCTGATTATGGCGATGAGCGCGTGTACGGATACGAACTTTGCGGCGCAGTTTGCGCTGCCCGGTACACCTGCGCCGACAGCGTCGTGGGAGCTGCTGCGTGCCGCTGCCGACACTGCAGGCCGTCTGGGGATCCCGTACGAGGTCGGGTGCGTGCTGACATCGGATTACTTCTACACCGACACGGCGGACTGGAACCTGCGGTGGCGGAAGCTGGGGATTCTGGGCGTGGAGATGGAGACGGCAGCGCTGTACCTGACGGCGATGCGGTACGGGAAGCGGGCGCTGTCTCTGCTGACGGTGTCCGACGAGCTGCTGACCGGCGCGCGCATGACGCCCGAGGAGCGCGAGACATCCCTGGATGCGATGCTCACGGCGGCGCTGGAGCTTGCAAGGACGCTGTAGGGACCAGGCATGTGTGACAGAAAGGAGAGAGTATGACGTATGACAGACAGGCATCTGCGGGTTCTGGTGGTCTCGGACACCGAGAGTAAGTTTCTCTGGGACTACTTCGACCGTACATGTCTGGAGGGTGTGGAGCTGATTATCTCGTGCGGAGATGTACGCGCGGACTACTTAAGCTTTTTGGTGACGATGCTGCCGGTACCGTGTCTGTATGTGCCGGGGAACCATGACGCGTCGTACCTGCTGCATCCTCCGGAAGGGTGCGAGGATCTGACGCTTGGACCTAAGACGATAAAGGGCATCCGCTTCGTGGGATTCGGCGGCTGCAAGAGCGGCGCGCCCAAACCGTATCACTACACCGAGGAGATCATGCAGCGTCTCGTACGGCGCGCGATGCCGAAGTTCATGTTCACCGGCTTCGATGTGCTCGTGACGCACTGTCCGGCGTACGGTCTCGGCGACGGAAGCGACCCGTTCCATGAGGGCTTCCGTGTCTACCGCAGCCTGATCGACCGCTACAAGCCCGCCTACCACTTCCACGGTCACCAGCATCCGTCCTACAATTCCCGTCAGCCGCGTGACCTGATTTACGGTGAGACGACGGTGATCAACGGATATAACTACAGGATTCTCGACCTGAACATTCCGGCGAAGAATGAGCAGGACAAAAAACAGACAAAAAAGGGGTTGAAACCGCGTGGTTGATATTGCCGAATGCAGAGAAATTTATGAAAAGGCGCGAAAACAGGGGCAGAAGGAGTACAACACGCGGGTATCGCGCGGTGAGAACGGCCATCTGGCGGTTCTCGGCGACCGGCTGGGGCAGTGCGATGTCCTGGCGTACGTGAAACAGCCGCTGCGCGACATTTCGCTCGACCGGGTGGCGGGAACGTACACGGCGTCGCGGGCGCAGTCGTTCAGCGCGGGGTTTATGCCGCTGCATCAGTTAAACTCGGAGTTTGCGTCGAAATGGACGCGGCTGTGCTGCGCGCATCTCAACGAGGGCATCCGCGACCCGATCACGGTGTATGAATACCTGTGGCGTTATTACGTAGTCGAGGGAAACAAGCGGGTGAGCGTGCTGAAATACTACGGCGCGGTTTCTTTTAGCGCCGAGATTACGCGCATCATCCCAAGGCTCGATCCGGACAACCTGGACACGCGCCGCTACCACGCGTTTCTGGAATACGCGCGCAACGGGTTGTTCCAGGAGCTGGAGCTTTCCGACCCCGACCGCTACGAGAGGCTGTATCGTCAGGAGCGTCGGCTGTTGGCAGAGCTGCCGGAGGATGAGCATCCGGACTTCAACAGGATGTACCGTTTCTTCGAGGACTGCTGTCACAAGGCAGGCTGCACGATGCCGGTAGGCGACGCGTTCGCGGAGTACCTGCACATCTACTGCTTCCCGCTGCACATCACGGCCGACGAGCTGCAGTCGCGCATTGTCCGTCTGAAACCGCAGCTGAAACTCATTGAGAACCCGGAGCCGCCGATGCTGATCCTCGACCGCGAGCAGGAGGAGACACCGCTGCTGCGTCAGATATTCTCGAACCGCCGGCGGGCGAATCTGGTATTCGCGTATGGCCCGGGGCGTACGGCGGATAACTGGCTGGGTGCGCACGAGCGGGGGCGGCTGGCGATGCAGGAGGCTTTGGGGGAACGGGTGACGTCGTCGTGCATCGACGGGCTGGTGCAGGGAAACACGTATAACATACTGACGGAACGTGCGGCGGACGCGGATGTGCTGTTCGTCACGTCGTCGGTGCTTGTCAATCCGGCACTGCGGTTCTCGCTGGACCACCCGGAGTGTTTGACGCTGCTGTACTCGTCGGCACGGGGGGACCGTCTGCTGCCGACGTATTTCGGGAGATATTATGAAGCGGTGTTCCTGTGCGGCGTAGCGGCGGGG
>JAAZKA010000152.1 GCA_012800055.1 Clostridiales bacterium | reverse complement strand
TGCCACGAGCCATTTTCATAGCCGGAGGTTGTCACGTCGATGATGTCCAGGTCGGGCTCGGCCTCGAGCATTGCCTTGAGGGACGGATATGCCTTTACGCCGAATTCCTTTGCGTGAGCCTCGGCCTTTTCCGGTACGATATCCGCAAACGCCACGAGCTGAGCCAGCGGGTCGTTCACATATACTTTCGCGTGGGTCTTGCCGATGCCGCCGCATCCGACGATACCGATTTTCAGTGCCATTGGAATACCTCCATATTTTTGATGTTGTTTTATACCGTGTAAAAAACGGCAGCACGGGTGCCGTCACACATTTCTGCGAAATTCCGACGGAGACATGCCGGTGATCTGCTTGAACAGCCTTGAGAAGACTGAGATATCCGAAAATCCCAGTTCAGCCGCGACGCCGGAGACGCTCTGTGCCGGATCTTTCAAAAGCTCTGCAGCCTTGGCTATCCGCTGGCTGCGGGCGTACTCCATCGGCGCAAGCCCCGTCACGAGTTTGAACTGCCGTGTCAGGTTGCCGGGGCTCATCCCGGCCGCCGCCGCGACTTCCTCTAAAAGCAGCTCCCGGTTGAGGCTGCCCTCGATGAGCTGCATCGCGCGCATGAGTTGACGGTAGTGCGCGTTGGACGTGTCGAGATGCGGCGTCAGCGCGTGGATGCGTTCAAACAGCACCAAAAGCTCGCCGAACTTCGCCATGACCATCCGTCGCCAGCCCTCCCCGCGCGTATCGGCTTCCGCCATCAGACGCTCAAGGATCGGAATCAGCTCCTGCCGGCGTACCGGATCAGCTTTCGCGCGCGTCGGGACGCTGTACAGCGGTGCGCCCTCCGGCACATCGCATTTGCGCAGCGCTTCCGGCAAAAAGAGGATGTTGTAAAGCCATGTCTGATGCGTTGCAATATAGGCATGCGTCGTACCCGGCGGCATGAGGAAGATATCCCCGGCTGTCAGGATACTCGACGCACCGCCGCAGGAGTGCAGCGTGAAGCCCTGCAGGATGAACACCATCTCGTAAAACTCATGTCCGTGCATCGAGTTGACGCTGTGGTTGGCAATGGTCTGCACCTTTACCGGCGGCAGCTCGTCCCCGAAGAACCTTGCCGCCGTCAGGATATTCGCGCTCATTCGTGGACGTCCGCGACCGTCACCGGAAGCCCGGTCTCGAGGGACCTGATCGCCGCATGAATGACGCGCGACGCCTCCAGCCCGGCTTTCCCCGAGCCGTCGATCTCGTCGGGCTTTGCGCCGTCTTTGATCTGCCGGACAAACGTGCGGATGCGGTCGTCAAAGGTATCGTAGAACCCTTCAAAGCCGCCGAAGACAGGATTGGTATAGACACGCTTTACCAGGTCACCGGCGGGGTAGAGCGTCGCCTCACGCCACATGTCCTCAAAGACCAGACGGCCCTTGAGGCCGGCGACCTCGCAGCGTTCCATCGGATGACCGCGCGCGATGTCGTAGGACGACGTCAGGTGTCCGACTGCACCGCACGCAAACTGCAGATTCAGGGACATGGTGGAGTAGATGTTGCGTCCGGGAGCGGTCATCGCGAAACAGTGGACGCGCTCGATATCGCCGCCGAAATAGCGCAGGATATCGACCGAGTGGGGATTCAGCGCTTTCATATGGTAGTAGGGTGTCTCGAGCTTCTCGGGACGTCCGATCCACAGACCCATGTTGAGAAACAGCAGCGTCCCGAGCTCGCCGTCGTTCTGCCACTTCTTCGCCATCCGCGCGGCGGGCGTGAAGCGGTGGTTGAGGTCGAGGCCGAAGCAGCGGTTCAGCCGTTCGGCCTCGGCGACCATCTCCTCGGCTTTCCGCAGATCGTTGCAGATGGGCTTTTCGGTGAGCACATGGCACCCGGCACGCAGAGCCTGCAGGGTCGGCTCGTAGTGATCCGACGAATACTCGAACCCGCCGGTCGCGACGCTGCAGATATCGGGGTGCAGAGCGTCGAGCATCCCCTGCGCATCGGTATAGCCCGGCACGCCGAAGGCTTTTGCGCCGCCGGCGCAGCGCTCGGGGTTTCTGTCACAGACGCCGATCAGCTCGACGTCGGGGTTGTTGGTATACGATCGCGCATGGTTGTGTCCGATAGGTCCCATGCCGATCACACAGGCGCGCAGCATGTTGTCACTCCATTCTGACGCTGATAATCACGCGGGGACGGCGGTGTGAGGCACTCCGTCCTGCGAGGTACGGTGAAAACACGGTATCCGCAGGACGGGATGCCTGCCGCACACGCGGGCGATTACGCTTTTTTCTTCTCGCCCTCAGCCTGCAGACGACGCGCGGTCTCGGGGTCGCCGATGTGCATGGTGTCATAGGCCTGCTGAGAGGTCTTGAACGGGCCGCAGCCCATGCCGTGCCAGTCGAGGTTGGTGTCCATGGGGTTCTCACGTCCGGTCTCGGCTTTACGCTTGGCGATATGGGCCATCATGCGGGTATGCAGTGCGGTGACGATCTCGGGGTTCTCGTCGGCAACATTGTGCAGCTCACCGGGGTCGGTGACGAGGTTGTAGAGCTCGACCATCG
>JAAZKA010000151.1 GCA_012800055.1 Clostridiales bacterium | reverse complement strand
GGGGGTACCGGTCGAGCCGATTCTCCCGAACGCACGCGGACTTTGGGACGCGCTCCGGCGCTGACCTTGTACAGGCCGCGCCGGCTCACATATCGACAAAGGAGGAAACTCATGCGGCACGAGAAGTTTCACTATCCCGATCTATCCGCGCTGAACGCGGAACTCACGCGGCTGAACGTCACGCTTCCGCTCTCGGAGAACATCGGCGCATTGGCGTCACCCGTCACGGTTGGAAAGCTCACCGTGCGCAATCGGCTCGCCGTGCAGCCGATGGAAGGCTGCGACGGAACCCCGGACGGCAAACCGGGCGAGCTGACCCTGCGCCGCTACGACCGCTTCACCGACGGCGGCGCCGCGTTGATCTGGGTCGAGGCATGCGCGGTCGTCCGTGAGGGCCGCGCGAATCCCCGGCAGCTCTGGCTGCATGAAGAAAACGTCGACGCTTTCAAGAGCCTTGTTTCCCGTATCCGGGAACGCGGCATCCAGGCGAACGGCTTCGCGCCCGTACTGATCCTCCAGCTCACGCACTCCGGCCGCTATTCCAAACCCGAAGGGACTCCTGCGCCGCTCATCGCCTACAACAATCCGCTCTTTGAGAAAGAAAAGCCGATCGACCCGTCGCGCATCCTGTCGGACGACCGCCTCGACGCGCTGCCCGAAGTGTTCGCGAAAGCGGCGAAGCTCGCGGAGGAGGCCGGTTTCGACGGCGTCGACGTCAAGGCATGCCACCGCTATCTGATATGCGAGATGTTCTCCGGCTTCACACGTCCCGGGAAGTATGGCGGCAGCTTTGAAAACCGCACCCGGCTGTACCTTGACTGCGTACGCGCGGCGAAGGCGGCGGTGTCGGCAGATTTCCTCGTCACGTCGCGTATGAACGTATACGACGGTTTCCCGTATCCGTACGGCTGGGGCGTCGGGACAGACGGTTCCCTGACACCCGACCTGACCGAACCGCTGCGGCTGATCGGGCTTGCACGGGAGACGGGGTTCCCTCTGCTGGACGTGACGATCGGCAACCCGTACGTCAACCCGCACGTGAACCGTCCGTACGACCTGGGCGGCTACATCCCGCCGGAGCATCCGCTCGAGGGCGTCGCGCGGATGTACGACTGCGTAGGCGCGGTCAAGCGCGCATATCCGGAGATGACGGTGATCGGGTCGGGGCTTTCGTATCTGCGCGGACTGTCCGGCAATCTTGCGGCGGGTGCGGTCGAACAGGATTACTGCGACATAGCGGGCTTCGGACGGCTGGCATTCGCGTACCCGGATTTCGCACGCGATCTGCTGACAAAGGGGACGCTCGACCCGAAGAAGATATGCATAACGTGCAGCAAATGTACGGAGCTGATGCGCGCGGGGAGTACGCCCGGCTGCGTGCTGCGGGATAAGCTGTACACGGAGCTTTATAAGGAGGTCTTCAGGAAGTGAAAAAGCTGGCGATTGTGACCGGCGCGCGGCGTGGGATCGGCTTGGGGATTGCGAAAGCACTGGGCGAAATGGACTATAAGCTGCTGCTGTGCGCGACGAGCGTGTTTGTTCCCGACGAAGCGCTCGCGGGGTTCGACGTCGAGTGTGTGAAGTGTGACATCTCCGACCCGGATGACCGCGCGGTGTTGTTTGAGAAAGCGCGGGCATACGGGCGGCTGGATGTCCTTGTCAACAACGCGGGTGTCGCGCCGGTGGTACGGCTGGACGTGCTCGAGACGACGCCGGAGAGCGTTCGGCGGCTGCTGAAGATCAACCTGGAGGGGACGTTCTTCATGTGCCAGGCTGCGGCGAATCTGATGATCGGGATGCAGAAAACCGTTGCGGACTATCGTCCGCGCATCGTGAACATCTCGTCGATCAGTGCGTATACGTCCAGCACATCGCGCGGCGAGTACTGCATTTCAAAGGCCGGTATCAGCATGACCACACAGCTCTTCGCCGACCGGCTTGCGGAGTACGGCATCCCGGTGTTCGAGATACGCCCGGGCATCATCAAGACCGACATGACCGCCAGTGTTCTTGCAAAGTATGAGGCGCTCATCGCGGACGGGCTGCTTCCCATCGCGCGGATGGGTGAGCCTGCCGACGTTGCCAACTGCGTCTGCGCGGCGTGCTCCGGGATGCTCGACTACACCACCGGGCAGGTGCTCAACGCCGACGGCGGGTTCCACCTGCGGCGGCTGTAGATTCCCGCAGCCTGCTTTTCCAACTTTTGCAGAGGTTTCTTCAATTGATTCCTTACATATCGCCCGGAGGTATATTATGTCGAAGCTCATCGTGATCTCGCAGGACGCGCTGGTATACGAAGACCTGGCCTATCTCGCGAACCTCCCGAACTACAAGCGGCTGCTCGACGCGTGCGCGCAGATCAAGACGCTGCGCGCCATCTACCCGACCGTGACATACCCGATCCACACGTCCGTGTCGACCGGCTGTTACCCCGACCGCCACGTCATCACAACCAACGAACTGTTCCGCCCCGGTACGCTCAGAAACCCGTGGCACTGGTTCGCGGAGGACATCGCGGTGCCGACGATTTTCGAGTACGCGAAGGCTGCCGGGTTATCGACCGCCGCCGTCTTCTGGCCCGTCACCGGCAACAACCCCTACATCGACTACCTCGTCGACGAGTACTGGTCGCAGTCGAAGGACGACGACCTCGAGGACGTCTTCATACGCTCCGGCTCGTCTCCCGACGTTATGGAGAAGGTCGTACGCCCGAATCTCCATATCCTGCGCGGGCATGAGCGGCAGCATCCGGAGGCCGATCGCTTTGTTACAAGCTGCGCGTGCGACATCATCCGCAATTATCAGCCTGACCTGCTGATGATCCACCCCGCGCACATCGACGGCTTCCGGCATATGTACGGGTTGTTCAACGAGCAGGTCAACCGCGCGCTTGACGAGACCGATCTGCAGCTCGGGATGATCTACCAAGCGCTCGAGGAGACCGGTACCTTCGGCGATACGAACATTGTCGTGATGAGCGACCACGGACAGATTACGATTCAGCGTTCGATTGCGCTCAACGTCTGTCTGAAGGAAGCAGGGTTCATCAAGACCGACGACCGCGGCAACCTCATCGACTGGGACGCATATATCCAGTCGGCGGGACTGTCGGCACAGGTACATCTGAAAAACCGCGCACGGTACGATGAGCTGTACGCGCTGCTGCTGTACTGGGAGCGCGAGGGCATCTACGGAATCTCACGTGTCTTTACAAGCGAGCAGGCGCGCGCGGAGGAACGCCTCGCATGGGACTTCGACTTCGTCCTCGAGACCGACGGCTTCACGGCGTTCAATGAGGACTGGAAGCGTCCGCTCGTACACAACATCGACATCACCGACTGGCGCTACGGCCGCGCGACACACGGCTGCCTGCCGGACAAAGGCCCGCAGCCGACGATGATTGCGGCAGGCCCGGCGTTCCGCAGCGGGGTACAGCTCGAGCGGCGTCCGATCGTCGATCTGACCGCGACATTTTCCCGCGTGCTCGGGTTTGACATGCCGGGTATCGACGGGAAGGCTGTGGAGGAAATCCTATGCTGATGCATCACACCGTCGTCGTCGGCACCGGCTGCGCGGGCTACTCATGCGCAGACCGTCTGGCAGAGCTCGGGCGTGACGTCTGCATTGTCACCGAGGGCGTGCATATGGGTACCTCGCGCAACACCGGCAGCGATAAGCAGACATACTACAAGCTGACGCTCTCCGGCGGCGGTGCGGACTCTGTACGCGACATGGCGCAGACGCTCTACGACGGCGGCGCGATGGATGGAGATGAAGCGCTGTCCGAAGCTGCCGGGTCGGTCGAGGGGTTTATCCGGCTGGTGCTGCTGGGCGTCCCGTTTCCGTCGGATGTATACGGGCAGTACGCCGGCTATAAGACCGACCACGACCCGCGTACCCGTGCGACCTCTGCCGGGCCGCTTACGTCACGCTATATGACCGAAGCGCTCGAACGGTCTGTAAAAGCGAAGAATGTGCCGGTATACGACGGTCTGACAGCGGTCAAGATACTCAAAAGCTGCGGCGCGGTCGTGGGGCTTCTATGCCTCGACCGTCTGGGACAGCCCATCGCGATCCGATGCGCGGAGGTGGTGCTGTGTACGGGAGGTCCCGCCGGGGTCTACCGTGCAAGCGTCTATCCGGAGAGCCAGACAGGATCCACGGGGCTTGCGATCGACGCAGGCGCGGCGCTGCGCAACTTTTCCGAGTGGCAGTACGGTCTGGCGTCGGTGGATTTCCGCTGGAATGTTTCCGGGACGTATCAGCAGGTGCTGCCGCGCTACCTCAGCGTGGATGAACAGGGCGTCGAGCGGGAGTTCCTGTGCGACGCGCTGGGAGAGAGCCGTGCGCTGGACATGACGTTCCTGAAGGGTTACCAGTGGCCGTTCGACGTACGCAAGGTTGACGGTTCGTCGGTGGTCGACCTGCTGGTGCACCGTGAGTGTGAGCGGGGACGGCGGGTATATATGGACTTTACCCGCGAGCCGAGGGGATTCTCGTTTGACGTGTTGGGTGACGAAGCGCGCGGCTATCTCAAGCGCTCCGGCGCGATGACGGCGACGCCGATCGCACGGCTTGCGCACATGAACCCGAAGGCGATTGAGTTGTACCGCAGCCACGGCATTGACCTGTATACGTCTCCGCTGCGGGTGATGGTGTGTGCGCAGCATCACAACGGGGGCATTGCGGTGGATATCGACGGGCTGACATGCGTGCCGGGGCTGTATGCCGCGGGCGAGGCGGCCGGGACGCTGGGGGTCTACCGTCCGGGCGGCTCGGCATTGAACGCGACGCAGGTGGTCTCACGCCGTGCGGCGGACGCCATTGTACGGGCGAAGCGTCCGCTGCCGGACATGGATGCGTTTGAGCGGGCATGTCGGGACACGGACGCGTTCATCGGACGGCTGTCAGGGTGTGTATCGGATACGCCGAACGCAGAGGAACGGCGGGTGAGCCGGCAGACGCGGATGACGTCGGTCTGCGCGCACATCCGCAGCCGTAAGGCGATGCGGGAGCTGGCGGAGGATTTCGCGGAGGAGGCGCGGGTATTCTGGGACGTGGAGCGTGTTGGGTCACAGACGGAGCTTGCGTACCTGTACCGCAGCTACGATCTGCTGCAGACGTCGCGGGCGCTGCTGGATGCGGCGATGGTTTGCGCGGACACGTTCGGCAGCCGGGGCGCGGCGCTGGTGTCCGATCCGCCTGAGAGGTCCGAGACGGAGAATCTTGCGGCGGTGACGACGTACGACGGGGACTTCCACACGGTGCTGACACCGGTGAAGCCAATCCCCGAGCCGGATGAGTGGTTTGAGAACGTCTGGCGCGCGTATGAGACACGCCGGGTGAGATTGTGATACACTAAAACGGGAACAATTCGGCGAGTTCTCCATCCGCGGGCTGTCGTCCGTACTCGGAGATTTCGAACGCTTCGGCGGCTTTGACTTTACTGCCGCGGAGTTCACCGTATTTTGCGATCAGCTCCTGACGGAAGCGGTCGGCCCCCTCGTAGCTACGCTTGAGGGAGGTTTCGGTACGGATCCACGCGTCGCGGGCGTCGGGATCGGCGGG
>JAAZKA010000150.1 GCA_012800055.1 Clostridiales bacterium | reverse complement strand
GAGTTGGACGACATAAAAGAAATCTATTCACATGAACAAGCCATAAATCAGTGTGAAGGTTTTCTGAAAAGCTTGGCTTCCGTAAAGGTGAATGTTTGCGAAAATACTGCTGCAGCGGCAAAGCTGGTTGCTGAAAGTAACAGAAAAGATGTCGCGGCTCTGTCGTCCGGTTCATGTGCACCGATATATGGTTTGAAATCTCTGAGATCTTCGGTTCAAGACAAGGGGAACAATTATACCCGTTTCATCTGTATTTCGAAGGAGCCTCAGATATACGCAGGGGCAGATCGCACGAGTCTCATGATATCCATTGCACATAAGCCGGGTTCTCTATATAAGGTGCTCTCACGCTTCTTTGCTCTGGGGATTAACCTTACAAAATTGGAATCGCGGCCGATACCCGACAGGGACTTCGAGTTTATGTTCTATTTCGATTTGGAAGCCTCCGTCTATTCCCCTGAATTTGCCCGGTTGATCGTGGAGCTCGAAGGGCTGTGCGACGATTTTCAGTATCTCGGGAGCTATTCGGAAATTGTTTAGCGGAAAAGCAGAGCAATGGATAAAGTCAGACGAAGCAGAGCCTCTTCCGGAACGCGGAAGAGGCTCTGAATGCATTATTTCCCCCGTCACTCACGTGAGAGAACCCGCAGCGTTGCGGTCTTCGCCACGCGCTCGACACTGCGCCCGGTGATTGCGCCGACGGTCAGCGTACTGCCGTCCTGCAGACGGATCTCGGCGGTCTCGGCGGTCACACCTTCCGCATTGACCTCGCCCGCGCCAATCATGGAGACCGACAGCCGCCGTGCAGTACCGTGGCCGAGCTTCACGTCGCCCTCGCCGGAAATGCTGATCTCCACCTCGTTTGCGTTGAGATTCCCCGCCCTCAGGTCTCCCGAGCCGGAAATGCTTGCCTCGAGCCGCTGCAGCTCTCCGTCGCCCAACATGATATCGCCGGAGCCGGAGATCGCGCAGACCGCCGTCTCGCGTACCGCATTCGCCGTGATGTCGCCCGACCCGGCAATCTTCATTGTCACCACCCGTGCTTCGTCAAAGGCGATGTCGCCGGAGCCGGAAATAGCCGCTTCAACCGTCGACGCGTGCGCGAACCGGATAACTCCCGATCCGGCGATGCTCGCGTTCACATGTTGGAAGTCCGGCTCGCAGTTCATCTGCCCGGAGCCCGCGATCGACAGCGTACAGTCCTCTCCTCGACAAAAACCCGCGTAAATCCGGATGCGGTTGTTATGCTCCCGGTATACCCCGCCGCCTCTGTAGCTTTTGTTGATGACCTCCAAAGTACCGCCGCGCTGCTCAACGCGCAGGCTGTCCAGAAACCGCTCCGAGCCGGACGCCTCGACCCGCGTCACGCCGTCATCGCTCGAGTGAATCTCCGTCTCGACCGCGCCGGACGTCCGCACGTCCAGCGAACGGATGCCGGAGTAGTCGTACGAGAACGCTGCGGACGGGTCTCTGTACCGCTGATACGCGTCCTCATCCGCATACTCGATCTTCACGCGTACGCCGCCGTTGTTGACAATCTCACCCTCCGCGAGATCTGCCGTCGAGCCGTCGGAGAACATCACCCGCGCGCCGTCGATGCGCACCGGGTCGGCGTCGGCGTAACACGCAGCCGTCCCATAGCAGTGGACGATGTGCAGGTTTTCCGCAGTCTCAGGAAACGCAATTCTCGGCGGCGTTTCCGGGGCGGTGATGTAAATTTTCTCAGGCGTCGGCGGCGGAGTCGGCTCTGCGCCGAACAGCGTCTCAATCTTCGTCCCCAACGACTCGGCAATCATCGGAAGCAGTGATATGTCCGGGAACCCCAGCCCCGTCTCCCACTTGCTCACCGCCTGGGCTGAGATGCCCAGGGTCTTCGCGAATGCCTCCTGCGTCAAGCCTTTCGCACGCCGCAGCTCCCCGATGCGTACGCCCATCGCGTCCGTATTGTACATGGTCTGTATCCTCCCGTGTCTTTGGTGTCTCCAGTGTACCACGCCGCCGTTCCAAATGCAATCAACCATTCGTTGAATCAACTTATAGTTGCAATATTTTCGGTTGCACAACGGTTCATTGTGTTGTCCGACCGAGCTTTCCCCGCACCGTCGAGACATCTGCGCGCGGTAAAGGAGGACGGTACAAGTGAATCTTCTCAAGTATCCGACCACTGCATTGCCCTGAAAAGCGTGAGTGTCCGTGTGGTGCGCACACCTGTACGTCACGATGTGCTTGACAAACGAGTGAAAGTGAGCTATAATAAGCATCAAAGGTTATGACGGGAACAGTAGCCCCGGAACGCGTACGCCCAGAGAGGACAGCATAGCTGCTGTGAGCTGTCCGCGTACGTCCGCGTGTGAAGACCATCCCCGAACCGCCGCGCCGAAACAACAGTAAGCACGGACGCGTACCCGGCGTTACGGGGTCACGAGTGGCGGCTCGTCATGAACTCATGCCGCAAGCAGAGTGGAACCGCGGGTGAACACACCCGCCTCTGGTACTTTACAGAGGCGGGTTTTTTGTGCCCGCCGGAAAGGATTTTTATGAATATCACGCTGAAGGACGGCTCCGTTCTTGCACTGCAGGACAACGCCTCCGCTCTCGACGCGGCGTCCCAGCTCTCCGCCGGACTCGCCCGCGCCGCACTCGCCGCTCGCGTCAACGGTGAGGTACGCGACCTCCGTCTGCCGCTGCATGAGGGCGACACGCTTGAAATCCTCACCGGTTCCGATGAGGACGGGCTGCGCACGCTGCGTCACTCCGTCTCGCACATCATGGCACAGGCGATCAAGCGCCTCTATCCGGAAGCCAAGCTCGCCATCGGCCCCGCCATCGACCGCGGCTTCTACTATGATATCGACGCCGATGGCAGCATCACGCCCGAAGACCTCGAGAAAATCGAAGCCGAGATGAAGAAGATCATTCGTGAGAACCTGAAGCTCGAGCACTTCGAGCTGCCGCGTGCGGAGGCCATCGCGCTGATGACCGAGCATCAGGAGCCGTACAAGGTCGAGCTGATCAACGATCTCCCCGCCGATGCTGTGCTGAGCTTTTATAAGCAGGGCGACTTCGTGGATCTCTGCGCCGGTCCGCACATCCCGGACACCGGTCGTGTGAAGGCGAACGCGTTTAAACTGACCTCCGCGACGGGCGCATACTGGCGCGGCGACTCGAAGAGGAAGATGCTCACACGTATCTACGGCACCGCCTTCATGAAGAAAGAGGATCTGGACGCCTATCTCGCGCAGCTTGAGGACGCGAAGAAGCGAGACCACAACAAGCTCGGCCGGGAGCTGGAATACTTCACGACCGTCGACGTAATCGGTCAAGGTCTGCCGATCATGCTGCCGAAGGGCGCGCGTGTGATACAGCTTCTGCAGCGCTGGGTCGAGGATTACGAGCAGGCGCATGGCTATCTGCTGACCAAGACGCCGCTGATGGCTAAGCGCGATCTGTACAAAATCTCCGGTCACTGGGATCACTACCTCGACGGCATGTTCGTCATCGGTGACCCGAAGGACGAAACGAAGGAATGCTTCGCGCTGCGTCCGATGACCTGCCCGTTCCAGTACCAGGTCTTTCTGAACCGTGCGCGTTCATACCGCGACCTGCCGATGCGCCTGGGCGAGACGTCGACGCTGTTCCGCAATGAGGACTCCGGCGAGATGCACGGTCTGATCCGTGTGCGTCAGTTTACGATCTCCGAGGGGCATCTGATTCTGCGTCCGGAGCAGCTTGAGAACGAGTTCCGCGGTTGTCTGGAGCTGATCCGGTATTTCCTCGGCACCGTCGGGCTGCTGGAGGACTGCACCTTCCGCTTCTCGCAGTGGGATCCGGCAAACCCGAAGAACAAATACGAGGGCACCCCGGAGCAGTGGGACGAAGCGCAGAGCCTGATGGCGAAGATTCTCGACGATCTGCACGTCGACTACGCGATCGGCATCGATGAAGCGGCGTTTTACGGCCCGAAGCTCGACGTACAATATAAGAACGTTTTTGGCAAAGAAGATACGCTGGCGACAATCCAGATCGACCTGCTGCTCGCAAAGCAGTTCGGGATGGAGTATGTGGACGAGGACGGCAAAAAGAAGTCGCCGTACATCATACATCGCACGTCGCTGGGCTGTTTCGAGCGTACGCTGGCATATTTGATTGAAAAGTACGCGGGTGCGCTACCGACATGGCTGTCTCCGGAGCAGGTTCGCATCCTGACAATCACCGACCGTACGGTCGCGTATGGTATGGAACTGAAAGAGAAGCTGGACGCGATGGGCGTACGCTGCACAGTCGACGCGCGCAACGAGAAGATCGGCTACAAAATCCGCGAGGCGCAGCTTGAGAAGATTCCGTACATGCTTGTGCTGGGCGACCGTGAAGCCGAGACCGGCGCGGTCACCGTCCGCGACCGCAAAGACGGCTCGAGTACGTCGATGAGCTTTGACGAATTCACGGCAAAGCTGTTGAAGATCATCGCGACGAAGGAACGGTAATAAACAGAAAGGGGACAGCATGATCACTGTCCCCTGTTCCAATCATCTGGAGGTGTGTTTATGAGAATCACAGTCAGTGCAGGTTTCCATGACCGTAAGAACTGTCCGGTGACGTTTGATGCGCCCGGGCTGGACGCGTCCCATAATTACGCTCTGGTGACGCCCGCTGGTGACAGGCTGTCCGCGTATCTGAACGCCGGAAAGCTGACGTTTATCCTGCCGCAGCTTTTCGCCGGTGAGACGCTGGTTCTGGACATCGTGAAATCTGCGTCCGGGACTCCTTTATGCAGCGCAGTCGACGACGGTGTGCAGGTAAACGTGACGGTCGGCGGACGTGCGTATACGGCATACTACTACGGCGATCAGACGCCGAAGCCCTATCTCGGTCCGCTGTACGGACCGTACGGCGAGCAAGTAACGCGGCTGAACTTCGACGAGAAGGAACATAAACATCACCGCTCTCTGTGGTTCTCTCACGGTCTGGTGAACGGTGAGGACACATGGGGTGAGCGTGAGGGCAATCACGGCTACATTCGCAATCAGTCTATTGCAGATACAGTGGCTTCTGATGTGCTGACTTCGTTCACGGCGAAGAACATATGGACTGCCGGCGACGGAAAACCGCTGCTGGACGATGTGACGGTGTTCACGTTCTACAACACGCCGGCGAGCGCGTGCATCTTTGACGCGTCGCTGACTCTGACGGCGAACTACGGCAACGTGACGCTGGGCGCGACGAAAGAAGGCGGTCCGCTGGCGGTACGTGTGAACTACAACATGGTGGTACCGAAGACGGGGCGGTTTGAAAACGGCTACGGCGGGATCAACGAAAAAGAGGTTTGGATGAGCCGTGCACCGTGGTGCGACTATTATGGTACGGAAGACGGTCACACGGTGGGCATCGCGATTCTGGACTGCCCGACGAACCCGCGCTACCCTTGCTGGTGGCATGCGCGTGACTACGGCCTGATGGCGGCGAACGTATTCAACCTGGGCGGCGACATGATCGTGAAGGCCGGGGAGAGCGTACGGTTCGACTATCGCGTCTGTGTTCACGCCGGCACAACCGCACAGGCCGGGATCGCCGCGAAGTTCAACGATTTTGCCGCGCCGCCGGAGGTGTGCGTGGAGTAATCAAACCTACAGCCCTCCGGTATTCCGGTTATCTCTTCAACAATCTCAATATCCGTCCGCCGATAACCGCCCTGAATAAGATCAGGGCGGTTATCTTGTTTTTGCAACCCTTTCAGTTATCTTTCCTTTGCAGTTCTTTTTTCCTATTATTTGGATTGTTGAACCTGACAAGCATAAAAGAGTTCCCCCTGCTTTCGTAGGGGGAACTCGTGAGTCCCTATTGGGACCCATGGTGTCGGCGACGACCTATTTTCCCGGGATCCATCGATCCAAGTATCGTTGGCGCGTGT
>JAAZKA010000149.1 GCA_012800055.1 Clostridiales bacterium | reverse complement strand
CATGGACCGGCGAGCGGGACACGGGCTGGGGCGGGCCATGCTCCCGTTTCCACATCCGCCGGCTGCGGTCGGGACGTCTGCTGCTGGTGAACCATGTCAACTTCACGGGACGCAACAACCTGACGGCGCAGCTCTCCGATGACGACGGTGCGACCTGGACGGACGGACTGCTGCTCGACGGCCGCACAAACGTCAGCTACCCCGACATGTGCGAGAGTGCCGACGGACGTCTCTACATCATCCACGATTATGACCGTTACGGAGCGCGGGAGATTCTGCTGTCACGTGTGACGGAGGAAGATATTCTCGCAGGGGCGCTTGTGAGCGCAGGGTCGTATCTGCGGCGGCTGGTCAACCGCGCCTACGGTCGATAAACAACGAAAAGAAGGGCTTTTTATGATATTCAGACAGGATATAGGGATCGATCTGGGAACGGCAACGGTTTTGGTATATGTGAAGGGCAAGGGAATCGTGCTGAGGGAGCCGTCGGTAGTGGCGCTGGACAGGAGTACCGGCGCGCTGCTGGAGGTCGGAACCGAGGCGCAGAAGATGCTGGGACGTACGCCGGGCGGCATCGTGGCGATCCGGCCGCTGCGTGAGGGTGTGATTTCCGACTACGAGATGACCGAGCGGATGCTGCGGGCATTCCTCAAGCGCGCGCCGGGGTCACGGTTCCTGCGTCCGAATCTGGTCATCTGCATCCCGTCGAACATCACCGAGGTCGAGGAGCGCGCGGTGGTCGACGCCGGGATGCACGCCGGCGCGCGGCGCGTCTACCTCATCGAGGAACCGATGGCGGCGGCGATCGGCGCCGGGATGGATATCGACCAACCGCGCGGCAATATGGTCATCGACATCGGCGGCGGCACCACGGACATCGCGGTCATTTCGATGGGGGCGATTGTCGAATCGGACTCGGTGAAGATCGCGGGGGATAAGTATGACGAGGCGCTCATCAAGTACATCCGGAGGAAGTACAATCTGCTGATCGGCGATCGGACGGCGGAGGAAGTAAAGATCAATATCGGATGCGTGTACCCGCGGCCGGAGGAGAAGACGATGACGGTGAAAGGGCGCTGCTTGCTGACGGGACTGCCGCGAGCGGTGGAGCTGACGAGTACGGAGACAATCGAGGCAATGGAGGAGGTCACGACGGGGATTCTGGACGCGATCCACGGGGTATTGGAACGGACGAGTCCGGAGCTGGTGGCGGACATTGCACAGACGGGAGCTATGCTGACGGGCGGCGGGTGTCTGATCTGGGGATTTGACAAGATGCTGGAGGAGCGGACCGGACTGCGGGCACATATTGCGGATGACGCGGTGAGCTGCGTGGCGTATGGGACGGGCAGAGCGCTGGAGAATCTGAAGAGCATGACGGACGGGACGCAGAATATATCGAGGCGGAGGAGTTTGGAGGAGAGCTACGAGCCGTAACCGAACTTCCGCCCAAGCCCGGCCGAATGCACACCTCGCTTGTCTCGTACGCCGTGTTTTGTTGTACGGGAGTTTGGATGCGCGCTTCTTTTTCGCGAAAAAGAAGCTGCAAGAAAAAGCTCTTGGAGATTCCTGCGGAATCTCCTGTCACGGGAGTTTGGAATGAGAGAACCCGCAGGATTCGCGGAGCGCTCTACCCTACTGCTTCTCTTATATTTTTTACTTGGAGGTTTCTCTCATGTCTCTCCGCTCACGCCTGTCCGCTGTCCCACGTTTCTACATCGACATCGCCTATCTCTTTGTTGCGGAAGTTCTTTGGGTCGTCGGTCTTTATATGTATAAAGGACTCCTTCCCGTTTATATCAATACCTACGTCCGAGATCCACGCGTCGTCTCCTTCATCCAGTCCATCGGCAATGTCACCGGTATTCTCGCCATCGTCAGCGGTTACCTCTGCAAAAAGGTCAACGTCAAATGGCTCCTTGTCCTCTGCTGGGGCGTCACCGTCCCGGCTCCCCTGATCTTTGCCTTTGCGACCAATACTGCCGGCTTCATCACCGGACAGTTCCTCTTTTCCCTCACCGCCGCATTCGTTCCCGCCGTCATGCTCTATATCTTCGAATACGATTTTCCCGGAAACAAACTCTCCGTCTATCTGCTCTACAGCATGGTCAGTTCCTGCGCCTCCATCCTCTCCCCCACCCTCGGCGGATTCACCGCAACCGCCCTCGGTATGCGCCCCACTCTCCTCATCGCCTTCGCCCTCTTCGCCGTCGGTACCCTGTTCACCATGTTCATGTCCCCCGCAAAAAAACCCCCCAACCGCGCGGAGGCCGTCAGCGTCGGCGAAAAGAAGGAGCCTTTCAATATGAAGGCCCACTTCTCCCGCTACGGAAATCTCTATGCGTGGATGGTCTTCCTGATGCTGCTGCCGGCGATTGAGAATATCTCCGAGCCGGTGTTGTCACTGTACCTCGCTGATATGCGCGGGATGACGTCGGCACAGATCGGCTACGGCTATACCGCAATCAGCCTCGGCGCGATGCTCATCACGCTGGGGGTCAAACGCGTGAGCAAGACCCGGACGGTACTGACGGTGCTCGCGGGCTTGTGCACGATCCACGGACTTGCCAATATCGGACTGCTGGGCAGCGGACTGAAACTGCTGCTCGGGATACTTCTGCTGCGCGGCGCACAAAATTCGACGCTGTTCTTCACCCTGGGGAAGTTCACCGAGTTGGCCGAGGGAGATAATAAGGGGATGTTCGTCGCGGTCTTCATCGCGGCGAGGTCGCTGCTGTCGACGCTTGCCAATAATCTCGGAGGCGTGCTGTATAAGGTGAACGCTTGGCTGCCGTTCGGTACGGAAATTGCGGCGATCGGCGTGTGGCTTGCGGCATTCAGCGCGTTCTGGCATTTGTCACAGCGGAGAAAAGTCACGCAGAAAGAGTCAAAACCGTGAAAAGCAACAGCAAAAAACCGTTAAACAGCCTTGTAAAACGTCATAATATACCTTGCAATATGTGAGCGGGGGTGGTATACTATCCTCGTACTATAAGGAGAGTAAGGGGAGAGTGGGGTTCGAAACCCGCTCTCTCTTTTCTGAGTGAACATAATGGGAGAGCAGGACCATGGCAAAAAGCAAAAACGTGGAGAAGACCGTCCGGGGCTTCGCGCAGAAAGAGGTTGAGCGACTGGGACTGCGGCTGTGGGATGTGGTGTACGAGAAGCACGGGGGTTATTCCGAGCTGATTCTTTACATTGATCACACCGACGGGACGCCCGTCAGCATCGACGAATGCGAAGCCGTCAGCCGCGCGGTTGACCCGCTCATGGACCGCTATGACCCCATTGAGGAAACCTATACGTTCAGCGTCTCCAGCAGCGGGGATGAGCGTACGCTGCGTACCCCGGAGCACTTTGCCGCGTTCATGGGAAAGCCCGCGGAGGTCAAGCTCTATAAACCCGAGAACGGCGTGAAGGTTTTCACGGGGGTTCTCATGGACTATAACGGAGCGGATGTGACATTGGAAACACCCGCCGGAGAAAAGGTCTTCACCGCGTCATCCGTGGCGCGCGTGAGCGCTTTCATCGAAAGCACACCGATCGACGGCGCGAAGCAATAAGAATACCAACAAACAAAACAGCCGGAGGACATAATGAGGATGGAACGCAATGAAAGCCAGGGCTAAGGAGCAGAAGAAAGAAAACGCGGCGGGCGTGGAGATTTTCACGGCGCTGGACCTTCTGGAAAAAGAGAAGGGAATTCCGAAGTCCTATATGCTCGAGAAGATCGCGCAGGCGCTGACCACGGCGTATAAGCGCGACAGCGACGGAGTCTCGGAGAACTGCGTAATCGACGCGGATGAGAAAAAGAAGGAGCTGAAACTCTACGCGGTGAAGACCGTCGTGGAGGAGGTTAAAGTGCCGGCGACGGAGATTACACTGGAGGAAGCCCGGAAGATCGACGGCAGCTGCGATTACGGTGACGACGTGCGCGTCGAGGTCAAGACGATGGACTTCGGACGCATCGCCGCGCAGACGGCTAAGCAGGTCATCATCCAGGGCATCCGCGAGGCTGAAGCCGGGATCCTTTATCAGCGCTTCACCGGAAGCGAGCGCGAGATCCTGTCAGCGGTCGTGAGCCGCGTAGAGCCGAGCGGCAACGTGCTGCTGGAGCTTGACGCCAGACGTATGGGCGGCGAGCGCACCGAGGCGATACTCCCCGTCGGAGAGCAGGCACGCGGCGAGGTGCTGCGCGAGGGTGAGCGCATCCGCGTGTTTGTCGTCGAGGTCAAGGTAATCAAGAACCGTCCGCGCCTGCTGATCTCCCGGTCGCATCCGGAACTGGTGAAGCGGCTGTTTGAGATGAATGTACCGGAGCTGCGCGACGGCCTGGTCGAAATCAAGAGCGTTTCGCGTGAGGCAGGTTCTCGTACGAAGATGGCCGTCAGCGCGACGCAGAGCGATATCGACCCGATCGGTGCATGTGTAGGTCCGCGAGGCGAACGCGTTAATGCGGTGGTCGACGAACTGCGCGGTGAGAAGATCGACATCGTACGCTACTCGGACGACCCTGCGGCGTATGTCGCAGCGGCACTGTCCCCAGCGAGCGTCCTCAGAGTGGACGTTGCGGACGACGGCAAGAGCTGCAGGGTCATCGTGCCGGACGACCAGCTCTCACTGGCGATCGGCAAGGAAGGTCAGAACGCGCGGCTGGCGGTGAAGCTGACGGGCGTGAAGATTGACATCAAGTCCCGCACGCAGGAAGAAGTGCTGCAGAAGACCGAATGGGAAACCGCTGAGGAGACTTTGGAGGAATTGCCGGAGAACGCGGCAGATACGCAAGAGGATCAGTAAAGCGGAAAGGGAGTGCATAGTATGCCGAAGCCGAGGAAGATACCGCAGAGGCAGTGTTTGGGCTGCAGAGAGCATAAGGCGAAACGGGAGCTTTTGCGGATTGTGCGCTCACCGGAGGGCGAGATTACGCTGGACGGACGCGGTAAGAAGCCGGGACGCGGGGCATATGTATGCCCGGACGCGGGGTGTCTGAAGAAAGTGCGCCGCAGCCATGCGCTTGAGCGTGCGCTGAACTGCGCGATCCCGGACGCGGTCTATGAACAGTTGGAGGCACAGCTTCCTGCAGAAACGAAGGCGCTGACCGAGAGTGTGTCGTCGGAGGATGACGCGTAAAGAAGCATAAAAACCCGGGAACAAAATTCTGGTATGGGGTGAATGAACCATTTTGGAAAAGCAGTTGCTGCTGTTTGGGCTGATGCGCAAAGCCGGACGCATCGCCGTGGGAGACGAGCCGGTATCTGACGGCATCCGCCGCAGGGAGGTCGTCGCGGTATGCGTGGCAAGTGACGCGGCGCAGAATACAAAGGATCGATTCGCACGCTATTCCGAGGAGGAAGGGCTGGCGTATACGGTGCTGCCGTCGGACAAAAGCGCGCTGGGACGCGTGTTGGGACGAGAAAGCGTGGCGGTGGTCGGGATCACGGATGTAGGATTTGCGTCGCGGCTTTGGACGATGCTGTCGGCGGATGCGCCGGACGACGATAAGCTCGCGGCGGTATCGGAGCGTCTGCGCAAGCGCGCAGACGCGGTACTCGCCGAGCAGCGCAGGAAGCGGGAGATGGAGAAAGCGGCGAAGAAGAATCCGCGCGGGAAGAAGCCCGCGTCCCCCGTATCGAAGCCGGAGGATGCGCCGAAGCCGGCTGCACAGAAGTTCGCGCCGAAGCGTGACTTCACAAACCGGGAAGCGCCGGGGAAAGTCTACGGTAAGGCGCCCGGCAGCGGAGGTGTGAAGCCGACGCTTGGAGACCGCCGCAGACAGGACGCCGAGAAAAAGCGGGAGCATCTTGCTGCGTCTGACCGTAAACTCTATACCGCAGAACGCAAGCCGTTTAACGGCGGACAGAAACCTTTCAGCGGTGAACGAAAGCCCTTTGACGGAGAACAGAAATCTTTCAGCGGCAAACGGAAGCCTTTTGACGGAGAGCAGAAGCCTTTCAACGGCGAACGGAAGCCCTTTGACGAAGAACAGAAACCTTTCAGCGGCAAACGGAAGCCTTTTGATGGAGAGCATAAGCCTTTCAGCGGCGAACGGAAGCCTTTTGACGGAGAGCAGAAGCCTTTCAGCGGCGAACGGAAACCCTTTGACGGAGAGCATAAGTCTTTCAAAGGTGAACGGAAACCCTTTAAGGGAGAACAAAAGCCTTTCACCGGAGACCGGAAGCCCTACACGGGAAAGCCGGCGTATAAGAAAAAAACCAACGGCACGAATCGGGGAAACGGAGGTAAGGTATAATGGCCACGAAATACAGGATTCATGAGCTGGCCAAGGATTTCGGAATGCAGTCCAGGCGGATTATGGATATGCTCGGCGATATCGGTGTGACGCCGAAGAATCATATGCAGGTTCTGGAGTCGGATCAGTTGAACTACTTATTCGACCGGCTGACCGCGCAGACACAGACCTCCGATATCCATGGTGCGCTCGCGGCTCAGGCAGCGCAGCCTCCGAAACCTAAGCCCAAGGCTCCCGCGAAACCCGTCGAAGCCGAGAAGCCCGCCGCACCCGTCTCGAGTCAGCCGCAGCCGTCGCGTACGGCGAAAGCGCGTACGCAGAGTCAGCGCGTCCCGGGTCAGCCGCAACCGTCGCGTACGGCAAAACCGCGTACGAAGAAGCCCGGCGCGCCCGTACCACCCGCTGCCCAGTCTGCGCAGCCTCCCGCCACGCTCAGCCACGCCGAGCTCACCGCGCGTGCCATCCGTGCCGAGGCCGCCGCGAATGCCCGTGCCGCCTCAGAGCGCACTACGAGGGAAACTGCCCGTGCCGAGGCGAATAAGACCGGCGAATATAAGCCCGCGCCGCGTGCGGACAAATCCACCGCGCGTGCCGAGGCCAGACGTCAGAAGTTCCAGGCTCCCGTCGTCACCGCACAGAAGCCGAAAAGAGCCGGGAAACCTGCCGTGAAGCGTGACGTGACGCCGAGGAATACCATCACCCTTCAGGGTCGTATCGATGATAACGGGCCGGTCGTTATTGCCGCAGCCGAATCTCCCAAGGGCCGCAAGATCGACACGCGCGGCCAGAGCGTCAACCTCGAGCGCTATGACGACCGCGTCGAGAGGTTTGTGCCCGCAGAGGGAGTGAGTGTCGGGCCGTCCAAGCAGAAACTCACCAAAAAGAGTACCGAGAAAAAGCCCGTCCTGTCTGCGAAGAAGCGTCAGGAGGAGGCCGAGCGGATGCGCAAGCTGCGCCTCGAGATGCTCAGGAAGCAGCAGCTCAAGGTCATGATCCCCGACGAGATTGCCGTCGGAGAGCTTGCCACGCGTCTGAAGAAGACTGCCGCCGAAGTTATCAAGCAGCTTATGAAGCTCGGCGTGATGGCATCCGTCTCGCAGTTCATCGACTATGACACCGCCGCGCTCGTCGCCATCGAGCTGGGCGCGAAGGTCGAGCACGAGGTCATCGTTACCATTGAGGATCGCCTGATCGACGACTCGAAGGATGCCGAGGACGCGCTTGTTCCGCGCGATCCGGTCGTCGTCGTCATGGGCCACGTCGACCACGGCAAGACGTCTCTGCTCGACAGCGTCCGCCGCGCGCGTGTCGCTGCCGGTGAAGCCGGCGGCATCACGCAGCACATCGGCGCCTACCGCGTCCATGTGCGCGACCGCGATATCACCTTCCTCGATACACCCGGACATGAAGCCTTCACCTCCATGCGCGCGCGCGGCGCATCCGTCACGGACGTCGTCATTCTCGTCGTCGCGGCCGACGACGGCATCATGCCCCAGACCATTGAAGCGATCAACCACTCCAAAGCCGCCGGCGCGCCGATTGTTGTCGCGGTCAATAAGATCGACAAGCCCAACGCCCAGCCGGAGCGCGTGCTCCAGCAGCTCACCGAGCACGGTCTGGTACCGGAACAGTGGGGCGGCGATACGATCTGCTGCAACATCTCCGCGACGCTCGGACAGGGCATCGACAACCTCCTTGAAATGGTGCTCCTGACTGCCGATATGCTCGACCTGAAGGCCAATCCTGACCGTGCTGCAAAGGGCACCGTCATCGAAGCCAAGCTCGACCGCGGCCGCGGCCCGGTCGCAACTGTTCTGGTACAGAACGGTACGCTGAAGACCGGCGACGTCATCATCGCGGGCAAAAGCGTCGGACGCGTGCGTGTGATGAACTCCGATTGCGGTGACAAGATCGACGAGGCGGGGCCGTCCATCCCGGTGGAGATTGTGGGACTGTCCGAGGTACCGTCGGCGGGCGATCTGTTCTACGCCGTCGAGGACGAGCGCATGGCGAGAGAACTCGTCGAGCAGCGCAAGTCCGAGGAGAAGGAAGAACAGGCTGCGCAGGTGCAGCGTGTCAGCCTCGACTCGCTCTTTGACTTTATCAAGGAGGGCGAGATGAAGGAGTTGAGCATTATCGTCAAGGCGGACGTCAACGGTACCGCCGAAGCGGTGAAGACATCGCTCGAAAAGCTGACAAACGATGAGGTGCGCGTACGTGTCATCCACGCGGGCGTCGGCGCAATCAACGAGTCAGACGTTATGCTGGCCTCCGTGTCCAACGCGATCATCGTCGGGTTCAACGTCCGTCCGTCTGCGGCTGCCGAGACTGCTGCGGAAGAGGCGTCGGTCGACGTCCGCCTCTACCGTGTTATTTACGACTGCCTGGAGGAAATGGAAGCGGCCATGAAGGGCATGCTCGCGCCGAAGTTCAAGGAGACCACGATCGGACGCGCGCAGGTACGGCAAGTTTACAAGATCACCGGCGTCGGCACGGTCGCCGGCTGCTATGTGCAGTCGGGCAAGATCGAGCGCCACGCGAAGGTGCGTGTGGTGCGCGACGGCATCGTCGTACACGAGGGCGAGCTTGCCTCGCTCAAGCGCTTCAAGGACGATGTCCGTGAGGTCGCGCAGGGCTATGAGTGCGGCATCGGCATCGACAAGTTCAACGATATCAAGACCGATGACGTGCTCGAAGCGTACATCATCGAGGAGATCAAGGGATAAACATGAACAACCGAATCGACCGTATTTCATCGGAATATCACCATGCGATGGCCAACGCGCTGCGCACGGTGAAGGATCCGCGCGTGACCGGCATGACATCGGTCACGCGCTGCGAGGTCACCGGAGACCTGCGCCACGCGAAGGTCTATATCAGCGTGCTTGGCGGCGATGAGAAGGAAGTCCTCAAAGGACTCAAAGCCGCGTCCGGGTACCTGCGCCGTGAGACTGCATCCATGCTCGCACTGCGCGCTGCTCCCGAACCCACCTTCCACATCGACGAGTCGATCAAACGCGGCGCAGACCTTCTTCAGAAGCTGCACCAGATCGGACAGAAGCCCGATCGTTCTCCGGAAGCGGACGCCTGAACAGGCAGGAAGGAAGTGGTACCCGTGAGCGGCAAACGCATCACCCCCGAGGAGACGGCACGCGTGCTGATGGAGTGCGACCGCTTCCTCATCCTCACCCATCGGCGTCCCGACGGCGACACGATCGGCTGCGCGAGCGCATTGACCCTCGCGCTCCGGGCATGCGGCAAGACGGCGTACGCACATGTGAACCCCGAGCTGACTCCGCGTTACGCGCGCTTTCTACAGCCTCTGTATCCGCCGGAAGGCTATGTTCCCGACACGGTCGTCTCGACGGACGTCCCGTCATTGTCGCAGCTTCCGGACAACGCGATGAGCTATGCGGACGCGATCGACCTCGCGATTGACCACCACGGCACAAACGCCGGATTCGCAAGGCTCTACTGCGTGGACGCGGACGCCGCCGCGTGCGGAGAGCTGGTGTACGCGATCATCCGGCTGCTCGGCGTGCCGCTGACGTCCGCGATGGCGGACGCGCTGTACGCTGCGATCTCGACGGATACCGGCTGCTTCCGCTACTCCAACACCACTGCCCGGACGCATCGCATTGTTGCGGATCTGATGGACGCCGGGTGTGACGCGGCGGGCCTGAACTTCACGCTGTTCGAGATGCGCACACCCGCGCGTGTTGCCATCGAGTCGGCTGTGATGCGCGGGATTGTCTACTACGCGGGCGGAGCCGTTGCGGTGGCAAGAGTGACCCGTGCGCTCATCGATGCAACAGGCGCCACGGAGGACGATATGGAGTCGCTGTCCTCGCTGCCCAAGCGCATCGAAGGCGTCCGTATCGGCGTGACGCTGTACGAGCGTCATGAGGGCATCAAGGCGTCCGTGCGTACCGACAAGACGGTCGATGCGTCGCGTATCTGCGCACTCGTCGGAGGCGGCGGACATCCCCGCGCCGCCGGCTGCACGCTCTACAATACTTCCGAGCGCGACGCCATGATTGAAGACGCGGAGACGGTGATACTCGACGCCGTACGTCGCACGGTGGAGGATCTGCCATGGACAACTTAGAGAACGCACATCCCGTTCCCGAGCCGTCAGTCGTGTCGCCTGACCCGGCGGCATCCGCCGTGTGTCCCTTCGGGAACGCACCGTGGCTTGGAATTGCGCTCACGGCGCTTCTGTGGCTCAAAGCGGTCTGGTCTGTGGGCGACCGCTTCCTCACGCGGCTTCTCGACTCCGCCGATTCCGTCGCACTGTCGGGTTACATCAACGTCGGCGCGATCGCCAAGCTGGTAATCTTCTCCTGTGGCTTTCTCGTTCTGTACCTGATCGCCGCGCGCCGGACGGAGTCCATCCCCAACCGCGCTGCGTTCTTGCTCTGCGCGCTGTCGGAAGGATGCATGGCGGTACCGGTCGTGCTGTCACTGCTGCTCCCGACCGCCGCGGATCCGTACACGTCGCTGTATCTCGGCGCGGCACTCGGCTGCGCATCCTCTCTCGCGCTGACTGTCGGCTTTTTCATCTTTGCGGTCAATCGTGAGAACAGCCGTGACACCCGGCTCTGTGCGGGCTTTGTCGTCCCGGCTCACGCCGTCCGTACCTTCGCGGTCGCGTCGACGTACTTTGCTACCTGGATGATCTACCAGGGCGGCGCGGCGGTCTGGATGTCCGTCCTCGCGGTAAGCGGATTCATCACGCTGTTCACCGGTATCATCGCCGACATTCTCTCCGGCGCGGCGTTCCTGTTTATGCGTACTCCTGTCCGCACCCCGCAGTACCCCGAGAAGAATCCGGGGTCAGACGGTAAAAGACAGGAGAACGGCTGAGATATACAAAAGGTCATGTATCCAAAGTGGATACATGACCTTTTTGCTGAGTATGCGCCCTTAATACGTAAACATCAGCGTCAGCACAAGCATGCGGCTATCGGTGGAGTGGGTGATGCAGGAGGTGTCAATGGCATGGTTCCCGGCATCGCGCAGGAAGGTATAGACCTCCTGACCGTCGAGCAGCGCGGACTTCGCGTCGATGAGCGCCTGACGCGATGTGAACTTGAGCGATACTGCCGGACGGTTCTCCCGTACGGAGCGGGTGATGTACGCGCCGACCGCTTCGTCATAGACGTTGAACAATGCGCCCTCGCGGACAAAATAGCTGCCCTCGGTCGCTGTGCAGACGGGCGGCTCGGGCCAGATGTCCGCTTCACGCGAGCGTTCCAGCTCCCCGGATGTCACGAGGAAGTAGGCATATCCCGGAACGCCGTCGTCTGCGTCGTCCCAGGTCACGTCCATGCCGTACCAGTCGTCATCAAGGTACACGAGGTTCCACGCGTGCGGCCCGGTCACGCCGTCGGAGTCTGTCGCACGGCCTGTAATCAGCAGGCACGGAATGCCTTCGCGTCTGAGCAGGTACTGTGCGGCGGCAGCGTATGCGCGGCAGACCCCCTCGCCTTCGACGAGAGCCGTGTACAGAGACTGATCGCCCTCCCGCACGCGGTACGTCACGTGCCCGATGAGCAGGTCATGGATCGCGAGCGCCTTGTCATAATCGGAGCCGTCGGGGATATCCAGCGTGTCGACCGCGTGCTCGAATGCCTTGCGTGCGGAAGACAGTTCATCGGGAGTGAATGTGTAGAAAAAGCGGAAGTCCAGCGACAGGAAAGCACCGTCGAGTGAATGCGTAACAGTCTCGGAGTGCCCGTCGAGCCAGAAAAGCTCCGGGCAATCCAGCCGCAGCGCGTCGAATACCCGGGAAGCTGCGCTGCGGTTGAGCTTCAGACCTGTCAGCGTGTCCTCCATCGCCTCGGCTGCCGCGTACATTTGGTCGTATACCGCGCGCTCGTCTTCATCGAGCAGCGCATAGCACCACCGCGCGGGCGTATCATCCATATGAGAGGGAGCAGCTGTCGTCGCAGGCAGTGTGGTCGTCTGCGTGTCATGCGTCGACAAAACCGTCGTACGTTTTGATGAGGTTGTATATGCCGTATACGCGGATGAATACGCCGCAGACGCCGCCGCGGTATACTCGGAAAGGTCGGAATACTGTACCGCGCAGCCGGATGCGGTGTATAATAGGCAGAATGTCAACAGAAAGACCGCGTGTTTCCTCAAGTTTGAACCTCCGTCCGGCGCTCGGCAGATATGTGCGGGATTGCCGTTTCTCTGCGTCGTTGATAGCAATAGTATACACATGCTCACGGTGTCTGTCAAGGAAAAACGGCGGTTTATTTCTGCGGTGTCCAGCCCTCGCCGGTGACCTCGGAGACATCGGCGGCGATGACGAATGCGGCGGGGTCGGTTTCCGAGACGATTCTGCGCAGCCGTGCGGTCTGTGTGCGGCGGATGACGCAGAGGACGGCGGGGCGCCGCTCGCCGGTGTAGCCGCCGGACGCCTCGAACAATGTGAAGCCGCGTT
>JAAZKA010000148.1 GCA_012800055.1 Clostridiales bacterium | reverse complement strand
CGAACGCGCGGGGAGCAGACATATCTTCTTTGAAACGACAAATATATTACAGGAGGGTAACCCCATGGACGACTACAAGACCTGGCTGCCGCCGGTAAACCCCGCACTGACGATCTCGCTGCCGCATTTTCCGAATCCCGCCGCCGCCGTGGTCTTCCGGCTGTGGGAGATGGTTCCGGCGGAGAAGCTCGCGGAAACGCTCATGTGCGACGCCGCCGATGTGCGCGCCTATGCCGACGCGATGGGACTTCCGCCGCAGCGCGACACTGCCGTCTGGCGGGAGCGCGGCTATATCACCATCCTCCGCGCCGTCTGGCATCTGCTGCCGTACGACCAGATCATGACGCTGCTTGATGTTTCCCGTGCGGAGCTTGCCTTCATCCTCAAGGAAGACGACTTCCTCTCCCACAAGTTCGGCAACGCCAAGTTCCCCGGCTCTCCCGTCCGCCTGACGGATACCAACACCGCTGCCCTCGCCGATATCCGCCGCGCAATGGACACCTTCATCCGTCCCTACGACGCCGAGGAAACCGCCGTACCGTTCGACTTCTTCCGTACCGTCGACGCTGCCCGCACCTCATCCGCGCAGCCCGCCGGTACCGCCGCACTCACCGACGCCTGGCGCATCGACGACCGTACCGACGACCCCGACTGCGCCGTCTATGCCGGTGACTTTGCCGACGAGCTGCGGACGGTCTGGGGTGTCACCCTTTCGCCGTCCGGCACTTCGGCGCTCACGCTGACACTCGACCCGGCGCTTTCCGAAAAACCCGAGGAATACCACATACTCGACATCCGTACAGACGGCATCACGCTTGCGGCGGGACATCCGATGGGCATCCTGCGCGGGCTGTACTTCCTGCTCACGCTGATGGATACCGCAGGCGGCCCGTACCTCCCGCTCAGAGTCCGGCACCGTACTCCGGCGTTCGACGCGCGCTTTATCTACTCCTACTGCGGACTGTACGGCGCGCCGCTGGACGTCGATACGCGCGTCTCCTTCCCCGACGCGCTGCTGCGAGCCTACGCGCGTGCGGGAGTCAACGGCGTCTGGCTGCAGGGCGTGCTGTATAAGCTCACCCCCTTCCCGTTCGACCCGGCGCTGTCGGAGGGTTACGAGCAACGGCTTGAGCGTTTGCGCGAGCTGATTGCCCGTGCCAAACGCTACGGTCTGCGCGTCTACCTCTACATCAACGAACCGCGCGCAATGCCGAAGGCGTTCTTCGAGAAATACCCTGACCTCAAAGGCTTCGAACGCAACGAGCTTGCAAGCCTGTGCACCTCCCACCCCGCCGTGCAGAATTATTTGCGCGACAGCATCCGCTGCCTGTGTGAGCAAGCGCCGGGGCTGGGCGGATTCTTCACAATCTCCGTCTCCGAAAACCAAACCAACTGCTTTTCCCACTCGACGCAGGAGAAGCAGACCTGCCCGCGCTGCAAAAGCCGCACCCGCGCGGAGGTCGTCGCGGAGGTCAACTCGCTGATCGCCGATACCGCCCACGCCGTCGACCCGCGCATCCGTACGATCATCTGGACCTGGGGATGGAAGGGCTTCGGGCATGACGAGATGCACCGCGCCATCTCACTGCTGTCGAAGAACTGCATCCTGCAGAACACCTCCGAGGAGAACATGGACATCGTCAAGGCCGGCATCCCGCTGAAGGTCGTCGACTACACGCTGTCGAATATCCCGCCGTCCCAGCAGAGCCTCGAGTGCTGGAAGACCGCGCTTGCCACCGGACATAAGACCTCCGCGAAGGTGCAGATCAACACGACGTGGGAAGCCTCCACCGCGCCGTACATTCCCGTCTACGAAAACGTCTGCCGGTACATGGAAAACCTGCGTGCGGCGGGTGTCGGAAACATCCAGCTCTCCTGGACGCTCGGCGGCTGGCCGTCAGAGAACCTCAAGATTGCGGCGGCGTATTTCTTCGACGAGGAGACTCCCTTCACCTATACCGACGCCCTCAAAGCGGCATACGGCAGCTGCGCGGAGACCGTACGCGCCGCCGTCCATCGTTTCTGCAACGCGTTCGCGGAGTTCCCGTTCCATGTCAGCACCCTCTACACCGGTCCGCAGAACGCCGGCCCCGCGAACCTGCTGTTCGAACGTCCGACCGGTCTGACCGCGACGATGACCTGCTACGCCTACGACGACCTTGAGAGCTGGCGCAGCATCTACCCCGTGGATGTGTTCATCGAGCAGCTCCGCAAGCTGTCGGACGGCTGGCGGGAAGGCCTGACACTGCTCGACGGGATGCCCGCGTGTGAGTTCACCGACGTCGCGCAGGTCTGCGGCGCACTGTTCGAGGCGTCGTACAACCAGGCGCGCTTCGTTACGCTGCGTGACGCTTACCTGAAAACACCGACCAATGCGCTGAAAGCGGAGCTGCGCAATCTCGTCACCCGTGAACGGGAGCTTGCCGTCGAGACCTATCGCGTGATGCTCAGAAACGCCGCCATCGGCTATGAGGCTGCCAACCACTACTACTTTAGCCGCGCATCCATGTGGGAGAAGGTCGTCAACTGCGAATACCTGCTGCGGACCTGGCTCGCGTAGACCCTGTGCCATATCACGGATAAATAAAGGACGCGTACCTTTTCTCAGGTACGCGTCCTTTTTATGGTACAGGTTACATCTCGCTGAGCGGAATGCCCTGCGCGTCGTAGTTGATCTGCTTGGTGAGGATGAGGATTCCCTCGACCAGCCCCCAGATCGCGGATGCGACACCGCCGATGCCACAGGTCAGCACGGTGAGCAGGAGCTGTGCAATTGCTTTGCCGGTAAAGCCCAGGTAGAAGTTGTGTACGCCGAACACGCCCACGAGGATCCCCAACAATCCCGCCGCCAGCCGCGATTTGCTCTCGCGCACCGGAGCTGCGTACGTCCTGTTATACCGCGGCTGCTTCGCCGCACCGCAGTGGATGCACACCATCTGCTCGGGCGTCATCTCCTGCCCGCAGTTGCTGCAGAAGCGATCTCCCGTGCCCGCCTGAACGCCGCACTTCACGCAGACCACCGCCTGCGAATCCATCATGTTCCCGCAATTTTTGCAATACATTGTTATCCCTCCGTTTTAATATTCACTTTTCCGTTAACGCCGTTAATTTTGATCATGCGCGTCTGATCCTTCCTGCTCAGGATGACCACACCGTCCTTCGTCAGCCCGAACGCTTGAGCTTCCACCTCCTCGCCGTTGACCTCCAGATCGGTGTTCACATACGTGAAGTCAAACCCATATGCCGTCGGGTCGCCCCCGAGCGTCAGCCGGTAATCCGTGTTCACGAACTTCAGCGACGCGTCGCGTGTATCAAGCGTCAGATCGACCTCTCCGTTGGTCGTGTTTAAGCTGCACTCGTCCGCCGTCAGGAACCCGGTCAGCTCTCCGTTGACCGTCTCAAAACGAAAACTCTGTGCGGTCAGAGAGTTGAGTTGCGTATTGCCGTTGGTTGAATCGATTTCCGCCGACCTCACCGTCATCGCATCGAGGCGGTAATCGCCGTTGACTGTCGACAGCTTCAGCGTCTGCGGCACGTTCTTCGCCGGATACTCGACAATAAACGTCGGAATCTCGTCGTTAAATGCCGGAATTTCATTGAAATCAAACCAGAAGCGTACAACCATGTCTTTGTCCGACGCGCGCTCGAAGATCAGCTTGCCATTACTCTCGGTGAACTGATACTGCCCCTCGAACTCCTCATAGTAGATGACGCGCACGCGGTCGATATCTGCCGCGCGTAACTCAATGTTCTCGTTGACCATGTTCAGCTCAAGCGCATCGACCGCGCCGACCGCCGTATAGGTACGCTGCTGTAAATCTCCAAAGCGTCTGCCCGGCTCCACACGGCAGCCGCCGTTATCGGTGCACGTGATATTCAGCGGCGCCTTGAGCCAGCTGCGTATCTCCGTCCAGCCCGCGCCGGTTGCGGCGATGATTCCGCCGCAGACAAGAATGCCCGCGCCCAGCAAACACGCCGCAATAATTGCCAGTACCTTCATCGTTCTTTTCATTTTGTAGCCCGTCCTTTCGATACTTTTCCGCTAACCCACCGGAAGAAGTGCCCGACGCCTCGGCAGACCCCGACGGCCACATAGCACAGCAGGATCACCGCGAAGATTGCCAGCGCCGTACCGATGAGTCCCAGTCCCAGCGTGAACACAGCCGCGTTGCCTGTCATCGCACCGATGATCAACAGGTACACCGACCGCGCGCCGACGACGATCGCTGCAGCAACGATTGCCGCGATGCTGACGGCTACCGCGACAATCACGGCAAACGCGACAGCCGCTACGCAGATTGCCAACGCGATGATGCAGATGGCAAGCGGCAGTGTGATCGGCAGCGACAGGATGCCGAATACCGCCGCGAGTGCCCGCGACGTATTGCGCGGTGTCGGACGGTCGGCAGCTCTGGCCAAGGTCGCTTCCGTGCGGATACGCGACGCTACGACGCCCGGCGCTTCCAGCGATGCCACGACCTCCTCCTCACTTCTCCCCGCGTCCACCGCGTCCTCGATGTACTCGCGGTAGTAGTGCAGCGCCTCCGCGCGCTCCGACTCCGGGACCATCAGCAGAGCATTTCCCAGCTCTGTCAAAAACGCGTCCTTTGTCATTTTCCCTCACCCTCCGTCAGTTCTTTCGCCGATTTCTCACCGTCGGCGTCCGGTTTTTGCTCCGTTTTCATGATAAACTCAATGATCGCGTATAAATCCTCCATCTCCTCGCGCGTCTTCGCAAGACGTTCTTCACCCACCGGCGTCATGCGATAATACTTTCTCAGTCTGCCGCCGTACTCCGCATTGTACGTCTCAAAGCAGCCCTGCTGCTCGAGCCTGCGTAATACCGGGTACAGCGCCGACTCCGACACATGCAGCAGGTCGACCGTCTTCTGCGTGACCAGATACCCGTACGTGTCGCCCTGCTCGACTACCGTCAGCACGCACGCGTCCAGCAGACCCTTCTTCAATTGCGGATCCATTGTGGTTTCACTCCCCTTCCGTTTTTATACCGTACAAACACACATCTCTATACACTGCCTGACGGTGTTTCCCTATGGCGCCTATACTATACCACGAACAATATTGTTTGTCAAGTAGTATTATCCTATAAATAATAATATTTTTTGGACGGTATCTTTTATTCTTTTCGTGCAATCTTTTTACATTTTATCCTTGCTTAATTTCTCTGTGTGTGATAGAATATCATGAGATTACGTTTTCAAGTGAAACTAATAACGCGTTTGTAACGTCTTATCGAAAGATATAGCTCACTCAGGACGCGAAAGGAACACGCACATATGAAAATCATCGGAGGCTCCGGCAACCGCACTGCGGCTGCGCGCCAGCCCAATGCTCAGCCGCTCTATTCCCGCATCGACGACGAGGAAGATGTCGTCATCCCATTCAGAAATCCGTCCTCTGCCGAGCAGGCTGCACCGCAGCCGACGGCTCGTCAGACGGCATATAATGCTCCGACGACTCCCAAAGCAACGCCCGCGGTTCCCGAAACTCCCAAGACGGACGCTCCGGTCTACTACCGCATCGACGATGAGCTGCCCATCACACCACCGCCCGCTCGCTTCCGTACACCGACCTCCTATCCGCAGGCTCCCGCCCGGCGTATATCCGTCGATGATGACGACGACACGATCCCCGGAGCCGACCTCCCGCAGCGCCGAGAGCCGACTTCCCGGGCCGGACGTGTAAAGCTGTTTTCGTCGCTTCCGTCGACACGGCATGTGAAAGCAAAGCCCGTGAAAAAGCGGATGCGGTGGTATTATAAGCTGGGCATCGCTGTCTTGGTCTGTGCGGCGCTCTACCTCACCGCCGTCTACTCCTCCATCCCTTTCATCGCGAAGTGGCGCTGCATCTATATCGAGACCGCCATGAGTACAATGACCAAGCAGTGGCTCGCGACGGCGTTCATCCCAAAGCCCGTCATCGACGAGGTCGTCAACGCGCGCTATCAGCTCGATGAGGAACAGCGCGATATGGTCTCCGACTCGAATCTCGTAAAGCCAAAGGATACCTCCGGCATCGGCATCATGAGGCCGGGCGTCACAACCTCCGCCGATCCTGCGGCGACAACCACGGCAGCTTCCACGTCTGCGACATCTGCGACATCCGCGACGTCCGGTACCACCGCCATCATCAGTGTCACCACTGCGGCTACCACCGCGGAGATACACGCTCTCCCCCAGTGGATCGACCCGGAGCATCCGCTCTACCTGCTGTTCCCGGAGCTGGACGTCAAGTCCTTCAGCCAGTACGCCAAGGCCCATGAGGATACGATGTACGACGCCGACGGCTACCTGTTCATCGATAAGGCCAACCGTGATGGCAAGGGCACATCGATCAAGACCACCAACGGCGACACGGTTCTCGCGGTTGATACGCGCAACGGCATCCTGCTTGTCGCGGTCACGGGCGAGGGGTTTCACGGCGTCCTGGCAATCGTACGCAATCCGGCGCAGGTGGGCCTGGTCGTGTCGAGCAAATTGGGTAAGGTCGGCGAGCGTATCCCGCAGCTCTGCGAGGACAACGGTGCGATCCTCGGTATCAACGCTTCCGGGTTCTATGACCCTGACGGCGACGGCAACGGCGGTTCCCCCTACGGCTATGTCGTCTCCAACGGTAAGGAATTCAACGGCTCCGAGTACGGTGACTGGAAGGTGGTCGGCTTCACCGAGGACAATATTCTCTATACCGGCGCTTACAAATCGCTCGACGTCAAGCTGCGCGACGCCGCGGAGTTCAAGCCGCTGCTCATCAACAACGGTGAGCTCGTCGTTACGCTCAAAGACGGCTGGGGCATCAACCCACGTACGCAGCTCGGCCAGACCTCCGACGGCTCCGTGCTGATGCTCGTCATCAACGGACGGTCGCTGACGTCTCTGGGGTGCAAGTCGCTCTACGCGGCGGAGATTCTGCTGAAGTACGGCGCGGTGCAGGCGTCTGCGCTCGACGGCGGCTCGTCCTCCGTCATGTACTACAACGGCCGCGTCATCACCTATCCGTCCGGCTCGAATAAGACCGACGGCCGCAAAATCCCCAACGCGTTCGTCGTTTTCAAAAACTGACCTCCGTATTTCCGCACATTCCAAGGACGTGAGAACTCTCTCACGTCCTTTCCAATAGGAGAAAGTGTTATGGACACATTGGTATCCGTCGCACCCTGTGAGAATTACGAGCACGATATCGTCACACACGCGCTTGAGGAAGTGTTAAAGCCGCTCGGCGGGCTGTCTTGGGTGACACCGGGGATGCATGTGGCGGTGAAGGTGAACCTGGTGAGGCGGCTGGCGCCGGAGAAAGCCGCGACGACGCATCCGGCTCTCGTCTGCGCGTTATGCCGGATGCTCATCGCGCGCGGGGCTGAGGTCACCGTCGGCGACAGTCCCGGCGGCATCTTCGTGCCCGCCTACCTCAAAAGCGTCTACGCCGGTACCGGGATGCTTGCCGTCGAGCAGACCGGCGCGCGGCTCAACTACGACGTCTCGCAGACAACTGCGCACTTCCCCGACGCGAAGTACGCAAAGACCTTCGACTACACCGGGTGGCTCGCGGGTGCCGACGCGGTCATCTCCTTCGCCAAGCTCAAGACCCACGGCTTGATGGCGATGACCGGCGCGGTGAAGAACCTGTTCGGCATCATCCCCGGTACGAAGAAGCCCGAGTTTCACTTCCTCTACCCGGACACGATGCAGTTTGCGCATATGCTCGTCGATCTATGCCAGTACATCAGACCCACGCTGAGCATCGTCGACGCGGTGTGGGGGATGGAGGGCAACGGGCCGTCATCGGGAGACCCTCGCTTCATCGGCTGCATCCTGGCGTCGAAAAACCCGTACGCGTGCGATCTCGCGGGCGGGCGCATCATGGGCGTAACCGAAGCGCCGGTGCTGCGGGCGGCGTATGAGCGCGGCCTCGCACCGGAGCGCGCCGAGGATCTGACGTTCGCGGGCGATCTCGCGCGTTTTTGTCAGACTGACTTCCGGCTCATCCCGATGCGCAATGTCGACTTATTCCTCTCCAAGAGCGGTCATCTCGATAGGGCCTTCGGCTATCTGATCCGTCGGAAACCGAAGCTCAGACCGGAGCTGTGCATCTCGTGCGGCATCTGTATGCGTACCTGCCCCGCGCACGCAATCACACTCTCCCCCAAGCCGCACTTTGACCGCCGTACCTGCATCTGCTGCTTCTGCTGCCAGGAATTCTGCCCCGAGTCCGCGATCGTCGTCGCGCGTTCTCCGTTCGCAAAATTTTTGAGCCGCTGACCAAGCGATTGCGACGTATCAATCAGGACAAACGGTGCATACTGCGGGTAAACCTTTCCAAAGGAGGAGCACCCGAACAATGAAACGCGTATTTGTTCTCGCGCTCCGCATACAGCCGCAATGAATGCAGTCTTTCGTCCTTTTGTATTGATCCGCGGAAACGCGTGAACTCTGGGCACTTATTTAATAGTTGCGGGGAGTTGACAAAGTGAGAAAAAACGGTTACAATAGTGTTGTTGAAATATCCATTGAACGGAAAACAGCTTTATATTATCGCGTAAAGGGGATCAAAAATGTTCGCGATCGAACTGGACTCTGCGTCCAAGTATTATAAGCGCGACACGGGACTGGAAGCAACGCGTCTGACCATTGAAGCGGGCGCGTTTTACGGCATCCTCGGCCCGGTGCAGTCGGGCAAAACCACGCTGCTGCGGCTTGCGATGGGGTATATCCGTCCCACCGGCGGGCATGTGCGGGTGTTTGATATGGACAGCGTGCGCGACTCGGT
>JAAZKA010000147.1 GCA_012800055.1 Clostridiales bacterium | reverse complement strand
CAGCGTATCCGCGAGTGTACCGTCCGCAATCCGTTCGCGCAGTGCGTCCTTCCCGTACGGCTCTTTTAACCCGGCGCAGACAAACGCGCCGGGCGCTGCGTCGAGGATCAGCCACATCTCGGTCTTCGCGTCGGGGCCTGAGGACGGGTGTACCTGTACCGACAGCGGCGCGGACGAGGTCAGCAGCTTCAAACACAGGCGCAGGTCGGGGTACCGCTCGCGGAGAGTGACACCGTCGGGGGTACGGCTCAGACCGTGCGGATGGACGGACAGCTCCCACGATTCGCCTGTATCGGGGTATGGGAGGACGCGTCCGTACGCCGTGAGGGCGGCATTGCCCCACGGACGCTGCCGATAGATCGGGACGGGCAAAAGCGCGGGCATGAAAAGTCTCCTGATTGTTGTATTAAAGATATTATACCGCAATATGTGAGGTTTGTAAAGCAAAAGATTCCGACATGTCCACTTGGTGCATCGGTACGGAGCGGAGGGGAATGCTGGTGATCTTTACCGGGATACCGGCCGCGGCGGTCGGTCAGGAGGACGTTCCCGGCGTGACGGTGGGCGTGATTTCCCCGGACAGCCACGCTGCGATATCCTCCCGCGCGATGGCTTGACGAATGGCGTCGGGACGGTAGGGCAGCCCCGTCAGCTCTTGCGTGAGCGTTTGGGCGAGGGTCTCATCGAGCGCATCGGAGAAAACCCGCACGTCCGTGACATACGCGTCGCGTAGGGTCAGCAGCACCTCCAGCCCTCCCCACGGGAAGCGCGTCTTGAAGGCGGCGTCAAACTTCGGGGTTTCGCCGTAGCGCCAGTCCCACGACGCGTACTTCTCCCGCAGCTTTGAGACGTCCGGAACGGTGATCGGCTCACACGGGCCGTACTCGCGTATAAATGCGTCGAGTACGGCTTCCGCGAGGACGGGAACCGTGAGCGCGGGGTTCAGCTCTCTGAGGTTCACCACGCGCGCGCGGACCGATGCCACCGCGTTCGACTGCAGCTTCGACGCGTCGACCGTCAGCACGCGGGTCATCCGCTCGAGGTCGGTGTCGAGCAGCAGCGTGCCGTGATGGTAGGCGGTTTGCGGACGCATGCAGAAGGCGTGGCCGGAGAACTTGCGGCCGTCTGCGGTCAAATCATTGCGGCCGGACATTTGCGCGCTGATGCCGCAGCGCTTCACGGCATTGAGCAGCACGGCGGTCTGGCGAGCCTGATCGTAGAGCACGCGGGGCATGACGAAGGTGAAGTTGAGGTTCCCCAGGTCGTGGTAGACCGCGCCGCCGCCGGAGAGACGCCGCGCGAGACGGCCTTCGAAGCTCTCGAGATAGGCGAGGTCGCACTCAGCCCACGCGTTCTGATGCCGTCCGACGACGACGGTGCGGTCATTCTGCCACAGGTAGAGCGTAGGGACATCGGCGGTGTCGAGCAGGTATTCCTCAACGGCGAGGTTTTCATAGGGGTCAGCGGACGCGGCGGTGTAGACGTGATTCATGAAAGTCTCCTTATCCGAGGGATGATGTTTTCGTACACGGTACGGAAAAACGAGCGGGAGATGGAGATACTGCGGTGGACGCGGGACTCCCTATAACGTG
>JAAZKA010000146.1 GCA_012800055.1 Clostridiales bacterium | reverse complement strand
TCGGCGCCGAGATCCTCGAAGATATCAGAGGACGATGAAATCTTATCCTCGTCAATCCCGAGCTGGTAGGAGAGCATTTGTACAACTTTGTCGTAAATCATGGAAACGACCCTTTCAAATGTAAGTGAAACCGGCGATGCTGGCATAAGCACACCGATCAAAGGTATCATAACCTATTCCAATGCGTTTGTCAACTGGAAAAGGCAAAAAAAGCAAAATTTACAGAAACATTCGTTTGCATTTTACTGTTTGATATGATATAATAAAAGCGTGGCGATGCAGCCCGCGAAAAACCTGACACCGAGGTGCGCGTTATGGAACAATCTGCGCTTACAAAAACCCAACGAGCGATCTACGATTACATTGTGCAGATCACGAAGGAGCAGGGTTTCCCGCCGTCGGTGCGTGAAATCGGCGACGCGGTCGGCTTAAAATCTCCTTCTACGGTACACATGCACTTAAAAAAGCTCAACGCGTTGGGCATAATTGACCGTCAGGAGCGCAAGACCCGGGCAATCCGTCTGGAGGGCGTGCGTGAGAAATCCCCGACGGGTGTGCGCAGCATCCCGGTGATCGGCCGGGCAGCAGCGGGCTCACCGGTGCTGGCGGTGACGGACATCGAGGGCTACATCCCCTACGACGTCGGGCACTCTCAGGGCGACTTTTTCGCGCTGCGTATCCGCGGTGACTCGATGATCGACGCCGGTATCCTCGACGGTGACTATGTCGTCATCCGACGGCAGGAGGCTGCCGTCCACCGTGACATCGTCCTCGCGGCGATCGACGGCGAGGTGACGGTCAAGCGCTTCTACCGTCAGCGCGGGGAAGTCTGGCTGATGCCCGAGAACCCCGAGTATTCTCCCATCAGCGCGAAGGACGCATCGGTCGTCGGCAAAGTCATCGGTCTCTACCGCAAATACTGACGCATGTATCAAACTGAAAAAGCCCTCCGGCTGCGATTATACAGCCGGAGGGCTATCCGTTCAAACACGGCGGTTTATTCTTTATCCTCAGGTTTCTTCGTGTCCGCAGCGGCTTTTTCGGCTTCCTTGCGCTGCACGAACTCCAGATACTTCGCACGGTTGCGGCGGCTTGTTCTGCGGATGATGAGCACGATCACGACGATGATCGCTGCGAGGATCAGCAGCACCGGCGACGCGCCGATGATGAAGACGAGGAGGTCTTCACCGAAGTCGGAGAGTCCGGCGACGGTGCTCTCGAACTTCTGGCTGATGCGCTGCCCGAGGGTCTTGGGCGTCTCCTGCACAACGGTCGCTTTATAAACCTCACGCAGGTACAGAGTGACGGTGCAGTAGGAAATCTGGTTGTCGAGCCTGTTCAGGTTGGAGGTGTAGCTCTCAATTTCGTAGATGGTTTCGGACAGCGCGCTCTCCAGCGCGATGATGTCCTCCATCTTTTTGGCCTCGTTGAGCAGCGCAAGCAGGCGCTCACGCTTGGTGTTGAGCGTCTCGAGCCGGGTCTGCATGTCCATGTAGTTGAAGGTCACGTCGTCCTGCCAGACGTTGGAGTACTGGACGACGCCGAAGGAATCCTTCTGCGCCATGAAGGCATCGAAGTTTGCGGCAGGGACACGTATCACCAGATTCAGGCTGCGTGAGCGGGATGACGACGCGCCGCTGGCATTGGAGTTTTCAATGTACGCGCCGCACGCAACGATCTGCGCGTTGATGGCGGCGACACTGCCGTCATAGTCCTCCGTCTCAAGGCTGACATCGGCGCTGAGGATGAGCTTGCGGGAGTCGCCGGGATCATAGAGGCTGCCTGAGCCGGCCTCGGGGGGTGTCTCTGTTTTGATCTCAACCCCATCGTTGACGCCGTAGGCTTTTTCTGCGGAGTAGGACATGGTGGCGGCGGTGGTCGCGGCGTAGGTTCCGCCGGGGACAAAGCCATCACGCATGGCAGGACTTTCGGAAGAACATGCCGTGAAAGCCGTCACGCACATTACGACCAACATCAGGACTGCGAGGACTTGTAAGCAGGTTTTTTTCATCTGAATAACCTCCCGTGTTTTGTTTTTCGGTTACGTAGAATCAGACGCAGGATGTTGAGCAAATGTTCCTTAGATATTAAGTTTTTATCGTCGCCGCGTCAGCTCACCGAGAAGCGCGTGTTGTTCAGCTCCAACCCATCGACATAGAGGAATGTCGGGGACTCCGGCTGTGACGTCCTCGTGAGCACGGAGCCGTCGCTTGACCGGGTATGCTGCTCGCTGACGTCGAAGCGGCAGTCGCTGAGTGTGATGTCGCGCAGCGGCTTGTCCGGACGTCCGACGAATCGCGGCGGAAGGTTGGAGCCGCTGCAGATTCCGGAAAATGCCAGTCCCCGAATCTCCTTAAGCAGCGCAGTCTTTCCGACATCTACGATAATCGGCCGGGTATAGCAGCGGTCGATGACGATGTTGTCAAAGCGCAGGTTCTCGACGAACGTTGGGGTATCGCCCTGATCACTGCCGCGTTTTCCGGGGTCCACGGGAACCTCGGGCAGGACGAGCGATATCCCGCAGCGGCAGTCGGCCATGACGAGGTTGGAGAAGACGCAGTTGCGCATCTGCCAGTCGTTGTACCAGCCGATGCGGATGGCGCTGGAGTGGGAGATGAGGGTGCAATTGGTAACGGCAACGCGTTCGCACGGCGTGGGCTTTTTGAGCGGGGAGGTATACGCGCGGACGATGATGGTATCGTCGCCGCATTGGAGAAAGCAGTCGGAGACGGTGACGTCGCGGCAGCAGTTGATATGGATGCCGTCGGCGTTGGGGTAATCGAGCGCACCGACGATCTTGATGCGGTGGAAGTGTACGAACGAGCAGTCGCAGACCCAGTAGGACCAGCCGGCAGCCGGTTCGCGCATCGTGACATCCTCCACCAGGACGTTCTCGCAGCCGATGAAGAAGACCATCCGCGCGGGCGATACGGTGGTATTGCGGCGGGTAGTCCACATACCCCAGCCATCGGGGATCCGCTCGACATATGCATGCCCCTGGCAGTCGATGACGCCGCGGCCGGTTATCGCAATATCCCGCAAGCCCTCGCCGTAGATCATGCAGCGGCGGTTGAAGCGCGGTGCGTAGCGGGTATCCCAGAACTCCGTGTCGATTTCGGGGAAGTCATAGCCGTTGGTGCTGCCCAGGAGTACTGCGTCGGACTCCAGATGCAGCTCAACGCCCGAGCACATTCTGAGCATACCGGTGAGGTAGCGGCCCTCGGTGAGGATGACGCGTCCGCCGTGCTCTCCGGCAGCGTCGATGGCACGCTGAATGCTTTCGGTGCACAACGTGACGCCGTCGCCTACGGCACCGAACTCGCGGATATCACACTGGAACATACGGATATACCTCCGTTTCAGATACTGTTCTCGCGGATGAGCGGCGCATTATCGGGGTTATTGACGACTCTCGAGCCGGGTGGTACGGAGTGCAGCAGCCAGACGTTGCCGCCGATGACGGAGCCGCGTCCGACCCGGGTATCGCCGCCGAGGATCGCAGCACCGGCATAGATGATGCAGTCATCCTCGATATCGGGGTGGCGCTTGATGCCCTTGATGGGATTGCCGTCGGGATCGAGCGCGAACGACCGCGCGCCGAGCGTAACTCCCTGGTACATCTTGACGCGGTCGCCGATGGTGGTCGTTTCGCCGATGACAACACCGGTGCCGTGGTCGATGAAGAAGCTCTTCCCGATGCGCGCGCCGGGGTGGATGTCGATGCCGGTGCGCTGGTGGGCATACTCGCTCATGATGCGCGGGATGACCGGAACGCGTTCGGTATAGAGCACATGCGCAAGGCGGTGGATGGTGATGGCCTCGATGAAGGGATAGGAGAGTAAAATTTCCTCGCGGCTGCGGACAGCGGGGTCGCCCTCGTAGGCGGCGCGGATGTCGAGGTCGAGCATCGCGCGGATGGCGGGAAGCTGCCCGAGCAGATGCGCGGTGACCTCGGCCGCACGGTCGGCACAGGCGTTGCAGACATCCGTGTCTTTTTCGGCACGGCGGCATTCGTTGTAGAGCACCCGCTCGACAAGTGCCGACAGCAGCATCGCGGCCTCGCGCAGTTTCGTGGAGATGAGAATATCGATACGGGCCTCGTCGATGGGATTCTCATCGTATACGCCGGGGAACATTGCAGAGCGCAGGTGAGAGATGAGCGCGATGACCTGTTCGCGTCCGGCGCTGCCCAGAGTGCGCTCGGCGCTCATGAAATTGCGGTGCGTCCTGTCAAGGTCGGCGGTAATCTGCCCGAGATTGCCGTCAAGCCAGTCGTTGAGTCTGATAGGTCAGCCCTCCTTATCCGTAGCCATGTTCAAGATACCGCTCTGCATGACAGCGTCAACAGCGGTACGGCGCTTGGGAATGATATTCGCGGGCAGCCGGTCAAGCTTTGAACCGCTTCTTCATCGGAAGCTCTCCAGCACACCCACCAGGTCGCGGTAGACCGCGTCGGCGATCTGCAGGTAGCCGTCGGCCGTCGGATGCACGCCGTTGGTCTGGAAGCGCTCGGCTCTCATGCAGCGCGTGTTGACGGCCTTGTGTATCTCCGGGTAGGCATTCTCGCAGTCGAACTGGCCTGCCGTGCTCACATGTCCGAGAAAGTCCCGGTACGCGGGATCTGCAGTCCAGGCTTGATATGCAAGCTCCAGACCGTTGATGTAGCGTACGAACCCATAGCGGTCGCAGTACGGGAGCACCGCGCCGTAACTTGTGCCCATCCCGCCGTTCCACGACGGCATCGCCAGTCCCAGCAGCCGTACGCATACGTCCGGGTACGCCGCCTTGAGCGCGTCGACAAAACTCCGCGCCTTCTCGATATACGCCGCATGATCGGCGGCTTCCGGACGGCGGAAGTCCGCAATCGCATTGTATCCAAGGAAGATGCAGGCAATGTCGATGCGCGGATAGCCGTTTTTCTCGCAGTAGGCCCGGAAATCGAGTTTTCCGTCGAGATAGAATGGACTGGGAACCGTGTCGCTGCCGGGGGAGCTGTAGGTATCATACGACCAGCCGCCGTAGCCCTCATAGCCCGCGCCGTCCTTCGTACGCGTGCCGATGAAGCGGATGTTTTCGATCCCGTCGCCCGTCGGAGTTCCGTAGCGTCCGGTAAGTCGGCGGTAGGCCTCGGCGGGCCAGACACCGCCTGCGGTCAGTGAATCGCCTATGCACAGCACATGCACCAGGTCTTTTGGCGTAACGGGACGCTCGCGTACCTTCAGCATCGTAACACCCTCACCGAGCAGTGCCTTCCCCGCGTCGTATACACGCACCGTCAGCGGATATTCTCCGGGACGGTCGGGCGTACATTCGAAGTACCTGGGGAAGTGTGCGCCAATCTCACACAGGCTGAGGATATCGTACGCGTAGGGATTGGGTGCCTCAACGACACCGGTATAAAAGAGCTGGAACGTATCGCCGACGACCAGCGGATACTCGCGGGGCAGAATCACACGGATACCCATATATAACTCCTCCGTAAGACGGTCTATTCACCGTGCGAGGCGAGCAGCTCCTGCTTGATATCCCAGAGCTTCTTGGAGAGGTCGACATAGTAGATATGGGGGTTCTCGAAGCGCAGCACCTCGTCCCACAACGTCTCGATCTGTGCGGCGCAGTAGTCGCGGATGGCATGGATGTCGGGAGAGCGGTAGACCGGTTCGCCCTTACGGAAGAGCTGCACGGGCAGACGGCGTGCGGTAAAGTCGGTAACGAGCTTGCGCTTCCAGGTGTGCTCGGGGTCGAAGATGAGGTAAGGCTTCGTATCGTCGATGACCTCGTCGAACAACGTAACGACGTCGGCAATGGCACGGCCGGACGCGCGGTCATAGAGCCGCCAGACAGTCTTGAAGGCGGGGTTTGTGATCTTGCCGACGTTCTCGGAGATCTTGAGCTTGGGCTGCATGACGCCGTCGCGCTCGATACCGGAGAGCTTATAGACGCCGCCGAAAACCGGCTCGGAGCGGGAGGTGATCAGGCGCTCGCCGACGCCGAAACTGTCGATGGGCGCGCCCTGGGTCATCAAATCCTTGATGATGAATTCGTCGAGCGCGTTGGATGCGACGATCTTACAGTCGGGGAACCCGGCGCGGTCGAGCATCTCGCGCATTTTCTTGCTGAGATAGGCGATATCGCCGGAGTCGATGCGCACGCCCTGCGGACGATAGCCCATCGGGGCAAGCACCTCTTTGAAGCAGCGGATGGCGTTGGGCATCCCGGACTTGAGGACGCTGTAGGTGTCGACGAGCAGCGTGCATGCACCCGGATAGGTTTCGGCGTAGGCTTTAAAGGCCTCGTACTCGGAGTCGAAGGTCATGACCCAGGAGTGAGCCATGGTACCGGCGGCGGGAATGCCATAATCGCGGTCTGCCATGGCGTTTGCGGTGGCGGCACATCCACCGATATAGGATGCACGAGCACCCAGGACGGCACCGTCGTAGCCTTGTGCGCGGCGGGAGCCGAACTCCATGACGACACTCTTCCCGGCGGCGCGGCAGATGCGGCAGGCCTTGGTTGCGATGAGACTCTGGTGGTTGATGGTCAGCAGGATCATCGTCTCTACGAACTGTGCCTGGAGGATCGGGCCGCGCACGGTGACGATCGGCTCGGAGGGAAATATGGGGGTTCCCTCGGGGATGGCCCAGACGTCGCAGGCAAACCGAAAGTGGGCGAGATAGTCGAGGAACGCCTCGGAGAAGCAGCCCTTGCCGCGCAGATAGGCGATGTCCTCGTCGGAGAAGCGGAGGTTTTGGAGGTAGGTGATCATCTGTTCGACGCCGGCCATAATGGCAAAGCCGCCGCCGTCGGGAACGCTGCGGAAGAACATATCAAAGCACGCCTCGCGGTCGCCGATGCCGTGTTCGAAGTAGCCGTTGGCCATGGTCAGCTCATAGAAGTCAGTCAGCATTGTGTAGTTGACGGTCATAATAAAAAGCACTTCCTTGTCGGAGAACTATCCCGTGGGATTAAGGGTATTATATCACATCCATGCGTAAAAAGAAAGCCCTGAAACGACAGAAGGCTCGTTCCGACAGGCCGGACAGTCTTCCGTACGCTGCTGCGAAAGCTCGTCCACCGACAGGAGTACCCCGCTCTCCTGCGCGCGCAGCCTTTCCGCATATATGGTCTTCCCGCTGCACAGTCTTCACCCCTTCCTGCTTTCATATGAAAAGCTGTCGCTCTGTTTGATATCCTCCACGATTTTATCCAGCACCTTTTCCCGCTCCGTCGACGTATCATAGATCGTGAATCCGTATTCCGTCAGACGGGCGGTCATCGTGCGTTGAAACGGGATCAGGTCGCGAAGGACATACTCTCTCAGTTCGTTTTCATCCAAGCCATACGTCCAGTCGTCCTCCGTATCGTATTTTCTGAAATCGCGGACAAATTCATCGGCGGTCTTTCCGTTCTGCACCAGCCCGATGAGGATGAACCGATCCTTCAGCTCTCCCGCCCCATACTGTCCGTAAACAGCGGATATCCGCTCAAAGTCAAAGTACCCGCCCTCCATCACAAACCGGTTCCCTTCCACGGCGTGTGCGCACAGATTTAGCTCCTGTACGGTTCCGCTGGCAGACGAAAACAAATACAGGAAATGGCCCAGGAACGGCGCGAGATTCTCCGCCGTCTGCACTCTGTTCCAGTTGAGCCGGATATCAAGCTGCGGATACGCTGCTGCGAAGACCGCCGTAAGCTTGTCGAGACTGATTGCAAAGCAGTGCAGCTCCTCGTTGAGCTTCCTCGCCAGCGTCGTCTTCCCCGCCCGCGACGGTCCGACGATCAGGATGTTTTTCATGACATACTGCCTCCTGCTCCGACGTACAAAAAGGTCACCGCAGCCTTTACAAACTGCGGTGACCGACTGGTGCCGGTAGTCGGGGTCGAACCGACACGGTGTCGCCACCACTGGATTTTGAGTCCAGCACGTCTGCCATTCCATCATACCGGCGCGGTACGGTAGTTATTGTACCATACCCGGCGGGAATTTGCAAGTGTTTTTTGGCGGCGCCGTGAGATTACTTTGCGGCCTTGACCATCATCTCGGCGCTTCTTTTGATGAACGCGGTCATCTCGTCGGCGGACAGCGGCTTCTGCGCGAGTCTCGCCAGATCATAGACCTGCGCGGTGATCGCGTCGGCGTCTTCGGTACGCCCGTCCTTTTTAAGCCGGTCGAGCGCCTTCACAAGCGGATGCGCGGCGTTGACGATCAGCTTCTCCTGCACGGGGAAGTCAAACCCCGCGCCCTGTCCGAAGCGGCGGGTCATCTCCTGCAGACGCCGGCCTTCCTCGGATACCGTCAGGATTGCAGGCGGCGCGCTGCCGGTCAGCGGTTCGACAGTCACTTCGGCCTCGCCGGCGAGCGCCTTGAAGGCTTCCTTCAGCGCGTCCGCATTCAGCTCCGACGCCGTGTCCGCGTCCGTCAGCGCCGACAGGTCCGCGTCGATGCGCTTGAACCGCAGCCCTTCGTTCTTCCGCTCGAGCAGCGTGATGAAGTGGTTGTCGAGCACATGGTCGAGGATCACCGCGTCAAAGCCGCGTTCGCGGAATATCTCGATATACTGCGCCTGCTGACGCGGGTCGGAGACGTAGTACACCGTGCGCTCTTTATACGGCTCCTTCTTCTCCTTGCACTCGTCGCAGTCGCATCCATGCTCGTGAGCGTCATCATCCGGAATCTCGACGGGCGTGATGCTCGCGATATACTCGTCAACGGTCTTGTAGGAGCCGTCAAGCATCTTAAAGATCAGCGCGGACTTCAGGCGGTCATAGAACTTCTCATCGCGCAGCACGCCGTACTTGATGAACGGGGAGACATCGTCCCAGTGCTTTTCATAGGCCTCACGCTCGTCCTTAAACATCGCGGTCAGACGGTCGGCAACCTTACGGGTGATGTGCGCGGAGAGCTTCCTGACGGTCGCGTCGTTCTGGAGCATGGAGCGGGAGACATTCAACGGCAGGTCGGGGCTGTCGATGCATCCCTTGAGCAGCAGCAGGTACTCCGGGATGACTTCCTTGAGGTTATCGGCAACGAAGACGCGGTTGCAGTAGAGCTTGACCTGGCCCTCAATGGTGTCGAACTCGTTGCGGAGCTTGGGGAAGTAGAGGATGCCCTGCATCCTGAAGGGGTAGTCGATGTTGAGGTGGACCCAGAACAGTGCTTCCTGGGCACCGGGGAAGACCTCGCGGTAAAAGTCGCGGTACTCGTCGTCAGTGCATTCCTTGGGAGCCTTTGCCCACAGCGGCGCGGTGGGATTGATGGGTTTCTCATCGGCCTTGGCTTCCTCACCGGCCTTATGGAGATACACGGGCGTGGTGAGGTAGCGGAAGTATTTGGTGAGCACGCTGCGCACGCCCCAGACACGGGTATACTCATCGTTGACGTCGGTGGAATCGTCGAGCTCGACGGTGACGACGGTGCCGCGGGTCTCGCGGGAGCCCTCGGAGATCTCGTACTCGGTGCCGGTCTCGGAGTACCATTTGACGGGCGCGGCGTCGGGACGGAAGGAGCGTGTCTGGATCGTGACGGATTTCGCGGCGATGAAGGATGAGTAGAAGCCCAGACCGAAGTGACCGATGATGGCGGTGGAGCCTTCGGTACCCTCAGCGGATTTGTACTGCTCAAAGAAGTCCTTCGCGCCGGAGAAGGCGACCTGGTTGATATACTTTTTAACCTCGTCCTCGGTCATACCGATGCCGTTGTCCTCGAAGGAAATGGTATGGTTGTCCTCATCGACGGTGACGATGATGCGGTAGTCCTCGTCCTCGGGGATATCGGCCTCACCGATCGCGGACAGACGCTTGCATTTGGAGATGGCGTCGGCGCAGTTGGAACAAAGCTCTCGGATAAAAATGTCACGGTCGGCGTAGAGCCACTTGCGGATGATCGGGAACATATTTTCAGCAGTAATGGAAATGGTGCCTTTTTCGCTCATAAAATGGGTTCATCCTTTCTGACAGGTTATATTCGAAGGGGAACGCCTTCCCCAGTATTTCTTTTACAGCTCCGTATCCTCAAGCAGAGCTTTGTAAATCGCGTTGCGCGGCATATTGGTTTCGCGGGACGTGACACGCGCAGCCTCGGACGGACTCATCCCCTCGGCAACCCGTGCGCGCGCCGCTGCCACCGCGTCCACCGGCGGCGTCTCCGGCTCGCTCCCGCCGGCGACGATGAGCACATACTCCCCGCGCGGTTCGGTCTGCTCATATCTCTCGATCGCCCCGCCGATCGTCGTACGGAAGCTCTCCTCGTGCAGCTTCGTCAGCTCCCGCGCAATGAACAGCACGCGATCCTCCCCGAAGGTATCGCGGAAATCGGCGAGCGTCGCGCGCAGCTTGTGCGGTGCTTCATAGAAGATCATCGGACGTGTTTCGTTGACCAGTGACTGCAGGTGCGCACGGCGGGACGGCTTTGAGACGGATAAAAAGCCCTCGAAGGTGAAGCGCGCACCTCTGAGTCCCGCGAGTGAGAACGCCGCGACCGCCGCGCAGGCTCCCGGAACCGTCACGACGGGGATTCCTTTCTCACGACACTGTGCGACCAGCTCCGCGCCGGGGTCGGAAATCGCGGGCGTACCGGCGTCGGTGGTGAGCGCGCAGTTTTCCCCGGCGGCGATGCGCGCGAGGATGACGTCGCCGCGCGCGCGTTTGTTGTGCTCGAAGTAGCTGACCAACGGTTTCTGGATTCCGAAACAGCCGAGCAGCTTCATCGCCACGCGGGTATCCTCCGCCGCGACGAAGTCGACGCTTTTCAGCACTTCCAACGCGCGCGGGGTCATGTCGCCGAGATTGCCGATCGGTGTCGAGACGACGTACAGAGTTCCGGGCATAGACACCTCCGATGAGCGGTTATACGGGGACGGGCGCGGTGACAGTCAGCCCCGGATGTCCGCCTTTGAGCATCCGGCATAACACCAGACACGGCGCGTCGTCCGGAGAAGCTTGGACAAATGTCAGCGTCTTTGGCTCCAGCCCGCACTTTCGGGAGAGTGTGAGCAGATCGGTCAGACGTTCGGGCGGATAGCAGAAGTACGCCTCGCCGAAATGTCCGAGCAGCGCGGCGCTGATACGCAGGAAGTCGGAAAGCGTGCCATAAAGTTCGGTACGCGCGGCGGCGGCGTCCGGGTCCCGCGGCAGCCGTCCGGCGTTTTCGGGACGGTAGGGCGGGTTCATCACGACGGCGTCGAAGCGTCCGAGCGCGGGCAGCTCCCGCAGGTCGGCGGTCAGTATAACCGCGCGGGATTCGGTGCGGTTATGACGCAGGTTCTCCCTTGCGAGTTCGGCAGCATCCGTACGGCGCTCGACCCCGACGGCAGTGATGTCGGGACGGTTCGCGAGCAGCAGCAGGAGTACGCCTCCCGCACCGCAGCCGGGTTCGCAGACGCGTGCTTTCTCCGGAAGCTGTGCGGCGGCGAAATGCGCGAGCTTGACGGCGTCCATCCCGAGCGGGAAGGAGGGGTCGTCGGTCATCTCATAGCCGTGTTCGAGCGGCAGCATAGGCATCCTCCGCGGGGACGTCATGGGATAAAGAAAAGCGGGCTGTGCGATCGCACGGCCCGCAGTTGAACAGTGTATCAGTCTTGCTGGGGCGCGCCTACCGGGCATACGCTGGCGCAGGCGCCGCATTCGACGCACGCGTCGGGATCGATCACATACTTGCCGTCGCCCTGGGAAATACAGGACACCGGGCACTCGCTCTCGCAGGCGCCGCAGGAGATGCAGTCGTCATTGATTTTAAACGCCATGATGATTACCTCCATCGTGTATTTGATTGTATCATACCATATCACATGGAAAAATCAAGTGGAATATTGTTAAAATTCGATAAGCAATAATCGCTCTGTTTTGTCGTTCTGCTACCGGGGAGGCGGGGATATGGAAAATGACCGGGAACATAGAGCACGTCCCGCTCACTCCTTCACTCATCAAGCGTTTATGCCTTCAATGTCCTCGATATCGGGGTATTCCTCGCGGCGGATATCGGCACCGAGGTTGCGCAGTTTTTCGACGAACAACTCATAACCGCGCTCAATGTGGGCGATGCCGGAGATTTCGGTGATGCCGGAGGCGGCAAGTCCGGCGATAACAAGTGCCGCACCTGCCCGGAGGTCGCAGGCGTGGATTTTCGCACCGGTCAAGCACAAGACGCCCTCGACGATCGCGATCTGGCCGTCGGCCTGGATGCGCGCACCCATCCTGCGCAGCTCATCGACGTAGCGGAAGCGGCTGGAAAAGATGGTCTCGTTGATGATGCTGGTGCCGTCGGCAATGCTGAGAACGGCGACTGCGGGTGCCTGCATGTCGGTCGGGAAGCCGGGATATGGCAGCGTCTTGAAGTTTGCCCTCGACAGCGACTTCACACGCTTCACAAAGACCGCGTCGCCCAGGTCGGTGATCTCAACGCCCATCTCGGTAAACTTCGTGGCAAAGCAGTCAAGGTGCTTGGGAATCACGTTGTTAACGGTGATTTCACCCCCGCAGGCGGCAACGGCAGCGATGTAGGTGCCGGCCTCGATCTGGTCGGGGATGATGGAATAGTTACAGCCGTGGAGCGTGCGTACGCCACGGATTTTGATCACGTCGGTACCCGCACCGCGTACATCCGCGCCGCAGGTATTGAGGAAGTTTGCAAGGTCGACGACATGGGGCTCCTTGGCGGGGTTCTCGATATAGGTCATGCCCTGCGCACGGACAGCTGCGAGCATGATGTTGATGGTCGCGCCGACGGAGGGCATATCAAGGTAAATATGTGCACCGCGCAGGCCCGCGGGAGCTTCTGCAACAACGCAGCCGTTTTTCGTGCTGATGTTCGCGCCGAGAGCCTCAAAGCCTTTGATGTGCTGGTCGATGGCACGGACGCCGAGGTTGCAGCCCCCGGGCATACAGACCTGGGAGGTCTTGTAACGGCCGAGGAGGGAGCCGATGAAGTAATAGGATGCACGGTTTTGACGGGCAAGCTCATCGTCGAGCACCTTGGATGAGCGAAGCCGTGAGCAGTCGATCTCCATGGCATTGGCGTTGAGCATCCGAATACGCGCGCCGAGTCTGCGGAGAATCTCAAGCTGCACGGTGATATCGCTGATCCGTGGGAGGTTATCGATCACGCAGAGGCCTTCCGTGAGCGCGGTTCCCGCAAGGATCGCAACAGCTGCATTTTTGGCGCTGCTGACAGCAACCTGCCCATGCAGCCTGCGGCCTCCCTGAATCACATACTTCGTCATCGGAACAAACCCCTTTACGGTGAGTAGTCAGGCATACACCTCATCAGATTTTGGAAACAAACGGCGTTCCCTTCAGGGCACGCGCGTCACTTGATGAGGGCAAAAAGGGAAGAACGGCGAAATATGAAACTTTCTTCACAAAAAGCAGTCTAATAGTCCGCCATTTTCCCAGTGGCTTTATTATAGCACACTCTTTCCGGTTTGTCAAAGGTTTTTGTAACTTTTCTGAAATATTAATTTACGTAATTCGATTGACGATTCTCAGATGTGGAAACCGCACGGCGAGGAGGGCTGCACAGCGCTTTGGAACGGTACGCAGCATCCGTACATTTCACGCATTTCCCCTATTTTGGTATTGCTTTTACACGGCGTTTGTGATACAATAATGCAGAAGAAAATGCGAATTTGCGCCCATTGGCGAAAAACAATAGGAACGGCGTGCGTAAACACAATTATTTCGTTTGAATTGTCGGCAGAATGTGCGTGGCTTATTCACCTAAACAGTATATACTATAGGTTGACCTTATTTCTTTGGTTTTTCAATCACCTTCAAGGAGGGCTCCCGATTTTGAACGAGCGGTCGCGCTACAAAAATATTCCCAATGCCCTGTCCTTTCTCCGCCTTCTGATGGTTCCGCTTTTTATCCTTCTGTTTTTCAAAGGCAGCTCCTACCTCTGGGCGGGGCTTGTATTCCTGCTCGCCGGCGTGACCGACGTGCTCGACGGCTATATCGCGCGCAGCACCGGCTGTGTTACAAAGTTCGGCCGCATCATCGATCCGCTCGCCGATAAGCTGATGCAGATCAGCGCCTTTGCCTGCCTCGCCATCCGGCAGATCATCCCGGCCTGGGCCATCCTCATTCTCGCGGCCAAAGAACTGACGCTTCTGCTCGGCGGATGGATTCTGCTGCGCCGCGTACACGATGTTCCGCCGTCGAACAAATACGGCAAAGCCGCGTCCGCCGTCTTCTACTTCGTCACCATCGCCGTCATCGTCTTCGATATGCCCGAGATCCTGCAGATCTGTCTGCTGTCCGGCGCGCTGTTTTTGAGCGTCGCGGCGCTGTTGATCTACTCCTGGCAACTGAAAAAATACCTGCGGGAACGGGAGACCTCACACAAACCGCAGTGAACCGTACCATAATCCAATACCCATAATAGGAGTTCATAACAAATTATGCAAATGCAGCTTTGTTCCAGATGCCACAAAAACGTGGCAGTTGTGTTCATCACGAAAATAGAGAACGGCGTCAGCAAGAGCGAGGGCATCTGCCTCAAGTGCGCCCGCCAGCTTGGTCTGAAGCCGGTGTCCGATATCATGGACAAAATGGGCATCACCGACGAGGATCTCGATGGGATGTCCAACGAAATGGCGTCTCTTTTAGGAGACGAAGGTCAGGCGCTTCTCGAGAACCAGCTCGCCAATACCGACGATCCCGGTCAGAATCCCGACGACATGGGCAAAACCGCGACGTTCCCATTCGTCAATAAGCTGTTTGAGGGTCTGGGCGGCTTTCCCGGCACGCCCGGTTCCATCCCCACCCCACCGCCCGCGCAGGAGAATACACGCGGCGATAAGGCACCCCGTATGCAGAAGCGCAAGTTCCTCGACGTCTACACCATCTCCCTCACCGACCGCGCGAAAGACGGCAAGCTCGACCGCATCATCGGACGTGAGAGCGAGATTTCCCGGGTAATTCAGATTCTCAACCGCCGTCAGAAAAACAATCCCTGCCTCATCGGGGAACCCGGCGTCGGCAAGACCGCCATCGCCGAGGGTCTCGCCATTCGCGTCAATGAGGGGAACATCCCGTATAAGCTGCGGGATAAGGAGATTCATTTGCTCGATCTCACGTCCCTTGTCGCCGGCACGCAGTTCCGCGGCCAGTTCGAGAGCCGCATGAAAGGGCTGATCGACGAAATCAAGCGCTGCGGGAACATCATCCTGGTGATCGACGAGGTGCACAACCTGGTCGGCGCGGGCGACGCGGAAGGATCGATGAACGCCGCGAACATCCTCAAGCCGGCGCTGTCCCGGGGGGAGATTCAGGTCATCGGCGCGACGACGTTCAATGAGTACCGCAAGAGCATCGAGAAAGACACCGCACTCGAGCGCCGCTTCCAGCCGGTGGTCATCGCCGAGCCGTCCATCGAAGACGCCGTGAAAATCATCGAAGGCATCCGGAGCTACTACGAAAGCTACCACGGCTGCACGATCTCCGACGAGATGTGCCGCCAGAGCGTGCTGCTCTCCGAGCGCTATATCACCGACCGTTACCTGCCGGATAAGGCAATCGACCTGATCGACGAGGCATGCTCCGACTTAAACCTCCACAATCAGGCATATGTGCGCATCGCGGAAATCGAGTGTGACCTGAAGGAGATCGGCGAGCAGCGCGACGGCATCACGCAGAACGCCGCCGAGACCGACTACGCGGCGCTCGCGGAGCTTAAGAGCCGTGAGGTCAAGCTGAACGACGAGCTGGATACGCTGAAGAAGGAACCCGTGCCGGCGCTGACGATGGAGCAGCTCGCGCGGGTCATCGAACTGTGGACGGGCATCCCGGCGTCACGCATTCAAGAGCGGGAGTTTGAGCGGCTGTCGAAGCTGGAGGAGCGGCTGAAATCACGCGTCGTGGGGCAAGATGAAGCGGTACACGCGGTGGCGGCGGCAATCAAGCGCAGCC
>JAAZKA010000145.1 GCA_012800055.1 Clostridiales bacterium | reverse complement strand
GTTATGGAATTCGCCTGCGGAAATCATATGAGGTTCCTCCAATACATAATATAACAGTGCAATAGATTAGACAATGTATTATACACCATCCATGCGCAAATTGCAAGACCTTTTTGATGCTCTGCGCAGTTTTTTCATAACGGAGGTCTCATAGCCGATTTACTCCGCGCGTTCCCGACATGTCTGCGGACAATTCCGACGCCCGCAGCGCTTGTGCAGAACGCCGCCGACATGCCCAAAGCGGCGGACACTCTGCAGTACGTCTGAAAACTGCGCATGAAAATAATAAAATTTGTTAATAATAACACATACTGTTTACAAAGATAATATACGGAGTTCATAAACTTCTGATAACGCCCGTGTATACTGTACCCATCAAAACAACGGAGGTATCTTCTATGGCTAAGAAAGCATTGATTATTGAGGACGACGCGAACATCCGCGAGCTTTTACGGTTATATCTGGAGAAGGACGGCTTCGAGGTCTTCGGCGCATCGGACGGCTCCAACGGTCTGCGCGAGTTCAAGCGTGTGGAGCCGGACCTGGTGTTGCTGGACATCATGCTGCCGGTGATGGACGGCTGGCAGGTCTGCCGGGAGATCCGCCGCGACTCCACGACGCCGATCATCATGATCACCGCGAAGGGTGAGACGGTGGACAAGATTACAGGTCTGGAGATGGGTGCGGACGACTACATCGTCAAGCCTCTGGAGATGAAAGAAGTCATCGCGCGTGTACACGCGGTGATGCGCCGCTACGCCCCGGAGTCGGTGACGTCCAAGCGGCTGGTATTCGACGGGTTGATCATCGACATGGAGGCCTACGAGATTACGATACGGGGCAAGAAGGTCGACACGCCGCCCAAGGAGATCGAGCTTCTTTACTTCCTCGCGTCCAATCCCAACCGTGTCTTCACACGCTCGCAGCTGCTCGACGAGGTCTGGGGCTTCGACTACTTCGGCGACACCCGCACCATCGACGTGCATGTCAAGCGCCTGCGTGAGAAGCTGGAGAACGTCAGCGATGAATGGTCCGTTGCGACGGTATGGGGCGTCGGCTACAAGTTCGATTTGCGCAGGACATTATAAGACAAGAGTGACTTGTGAACCCTTGCGGGATTCACGAGTGAAAGTTTGGGACTGCCCTGCGGGGAATTTATATCCCTGCAGCGGAGAGAATGGGTCTGTTCGCGTATGAAAAGTTTATTTTGGAAGTATCTGACCGTGACGGTGTCGCTGCTGCTGGTGAGCTTCGGGATGTTCGGAGCGGTATTCCTGTGGCAGACGTACAGCCTGACGGTCGAGAGCACGAAGCGGCAGATGGAGTCGGACGCACAGAGCATTGCGTCGCTGACAATGACGGCGTTGTTCAGCAACTCCGACGTCGTGCGCAAGGTCTATACAGAGGCCGTCAACCAGATTTTCAGCAGCGGGTCAAACATCATCATCTGCGATGCGGACGGGATGCTTTTATACTACATCGATTCCGACGGCATCAGCGAGGGCGTGCTGGAGTTTATCGATGCGTCGGCAATCAGCGTGCTGAAGGATACCGGCGGCTTCTACGCCATCGGCAACTTCAACGGCAAGTTCTCGCGCATCTACTACACCTGCGGCGTTCCGTTGAAGAACCCAGCGGGGGAGATGGTCTACGGGCTGTTCCTGTCGTCGCCTGCGTCGGTGACGTTCGAGGCGGTGGAGGATCTCCAGCGCACGTTCCTGCTGACCGGCGCGTTCATCCTCTTTATCGCGATCATCGTCTCCTACTTTGTGGCGCAGAGTATGTCGCGGCCGTTGAAGAACATGATCACGGTCACGCGCTCCTACGCCAGAGGAGACTTCACCCCGCAGGTACCGGAGAACCGTGACGACGAGATCGGCGAGCTTGCCCATGCGATCAACCAGATGAGCGCGTCGTTAAACAAGCTGGAGGAGCTGCGCTCGTCGTTCATCGCGAACGTGTCGCACGAGCTGAAGACGCCGATGACAACAATCACGGGCTTTATCGACGGCATTCTGGACGGTACGATCCCGCCTGAACGGCAGGAGGAATATCTGCGCCGGATCAGTGCCGACACGCGAAGGCTCTCACGGCTGGTAATCCGGATGCTGCAGGCGTCGCGCATCCAGTCGGGGCAGATGCAGATTCACCGGTCGCGCTTTGATCTGTGCGAGACGGTACGCCAGACGGTGCTCGGTTTCGAGCAGACGCTGCGCGAGAAAAACATCGACGTGCAGATCGAGTTCGAGAGCGATGAGATGTATGTGATGGCAGACCCGGACAGTCTGGTGCAGGTGGTCTTCAACCTGACGGACAACGCCTGCAAGTTCACGCACGAGGGCGGCACGCTTGCCATTAGCGTTGTACGTGAAGGCCCGAAGGTCGTCACGACCATCGCCAACACCGGCGGCATCGACCCTGCGACGCTGCCGTACATCTTCGACCGCTTCTACAAGGCGGACACCTCGCGCGGCAACGACAAAAACGGCGCGGGACTGGGGCTGTTCCTGGTCAAGAGCATCCTGAAAATGCACGGCGAGGACATCACGGCGGTCAGCGAGAACGGCTTGGCGAAGTTTATCTTCACGCTTCCGGCGGTGGATTGACCGGCAAAGGGACGCGCGGTGCACCTCGACCGGGCGGGAGTGAAGAAAGTTTTAAGCAGATTTACGAAAAATTAATATACCGGTCACGCAAAGTTTATGCTTTTCAGGTAGTATGGAGTTGTCCAAATGGGCTTGTCGGAGAGGATACCGCGTGTATCTCCTCCGCATCTGGCGAAAGGTAACAAGGTATGGATAACTTCGACCCCAACAAAAAGAACACAGCGTCCGATAGCACCCTCGTACAGCCAGAGCCTGTGCAGCCGGCGGCTGCGGATATTCCACAGGCGGCGCAGTCCGAACCCTTGCAGCGGGAACCCACGCGTATACCCCTGCGCAACCCCTATCAGGCACCGCCGCGGACTCCGTACGACACAAACCCCTATGGCGGCTCCTACGGTTACTACCGCGACCCATACGCCGAACCGGCGCGCGTCAGACGGCGCATGCGTCCGGGGCTGACCGCGTTCCTCATCGTCCTGAGCATCCTCATCCTGCTGTTCCTCGGCGGCGTTGCGGTCTACGGGCTGATCCATTCCGACATGGGTGCGGCGCTGGGCATCGGGAATCCGTCGATGACCTCGGGCGGCGATAACCCCATAAAGCCGCAGCAGACCTCCGCCGTGACCGAAGCCGCCGCGACCACCGCAGCCACGTCGTTCGTCCCGATTGCCAACGCGCCCAGCATCGTCATTGTCGCGACGCCTACCGAGCCGCCCACAGAGCCCGTCTGCGATGAAAACGGGATGCGCGTGCTGAGCATCCAGGAGATTGCGCGGAAGGTCAAACCGTCGGTTGTCGGCGTGGTCACGACGCTTGGGTCGGTCTACAGCGGCAAGAGCCTCGGTTCCGGCATCATCATGTCCGAGGACGGCTTCATCCTTACCAACGCCCACGTTGTGGAGGGCGGCGCGAGCTACACCGTCACGCTCGACGACAAGACCGCGTACGACGCGACGTTGATCGGCGCCGACGAAAAGTCCGACATCGCCATCCTGAAGATTGACGCGCACGGCCTGATACCCGCCACGTTCGGAGACTCCGACTCGCTGGTTGTCGGCGACCTCGCCGTCGCCATTGGGAACCCGTCGTCTCTCGACCTCGCGGGCACCACGACCGCAGGTATCATCTCCGCCGTCGACCGCAACATCGTCGTCGACGAGAAGGGGAATATGCTCGAGCTGATCCAGACCGACGCCGCCATCAACCCGGGCAACTCCGGAGGCCCGCTGCTCAACCGCTACGGTCAGGTCATCGGAATCAACACGGTGAAGCTCAACTCCCAGACCTACGAGGGTTTATGCTTCGCGATCCCGACCAACGTCTTCAAGCCCATCGTCGACGAGCTTTTACAGTACGGACAGGTACGCGGCTATCCGACGATCGGCATCACCGGGAAAGCCGTGGAGGCAGCGCAGGCGCGGGCCTATCGCATCCCGTTGGGGGTTTATATTGTAACGATCGACGAGCGCTCCGACGCCTATGCCAAGGGACTCAAGCCGGGCGACATCATCACCTATGTAAACGGCACGATGGTCTCGAGCGTTGCTGATATCAACATCGGCAAGAAAGGCATGAAGGTGGGCGACACGCTGACACTGACAGTCTACCGCAACGGGGAGACATTCGATGTGGACGTGGTGCTGATGGACGAGATCGACCTGAAATGACCGCTATCCAAATACGCGGGATTAGGTGTATCATGCGCTCATATCCGAAACTTTCAGCAGGGCATGTGTACAACACGCTGACGGAGGGAGCATGACGGACGAGCGGTATATGCTTGCGGCGCTTGAAGAAGCGCGGGCATGCCTGTCCACGGGTGATATACCGGTGGGATGCGTGATCGAGCGGGACGGGGAGATTGTCGGCCGCGGGAGAAACCGGCGTGAAGGCCGCCATGAAGCAACGGCGCACGCCGAAGTCGAGGCGATCCGTGACGCGTCGGAGAAGCTCGGGACGTGGCGGCTTTCGGGCTGCACGCTGTATGTAACACTGGAACCATGTCCGATGTGCGCGGGGGCGATTATCAACGCGCGGGTGGAACGGGTGGTGTACGGTGCGCGCGACGCGAAGGCGGGAGCGTGCGGAAGTATACTTGACCTGTTCTGGGAGCCGTTCAACCATCGGCCGGAGGTCATCCCGGGAATGCTCGCGGACGACTGCGCAGCGCTTCTGAGGGAGTTCTTCGGGGAGCTGCGGGTATAAAGGATCGCAGACAGCAAATAAAGGTGCGGAGGTTGATTCCTCCGCACCTTTTCTGCACCTCGCAGGGGATGCGGCATGACGTCACCTTAGACCACGCAAAAAGCCCGCCTGCCATATAACGGCAGGCGGGCATCAAATGTGCCTATCGGATTACTTGCAGCACTTACAGCAATGAGCCTTCATGACGGACAGTGCATCCTCATCGGCAACGAGGGTGAAGTCAGGATGAAGCTGAAGGATGGACGCCGGAACTTGCGGGGTGACCGGGCCGCAGAAGGAATCGTACAGAATCTGAGCCTTGTCCTTTCCGGAGACGACCATGATGATCTTCTTGGCTTGCATGATCTCACGCATACCCATCGTCAGAGCCTTGCGCGGCACTTCGTCGGCGGAGTTGAAGAAACGCTTGTTGGCGTCAATGGTCATCGCGGTGAGGGTGACGCAGTTGGTGCCGGTGGAGAAGTGGTCAGCCGGCTCGTTGAAGCCGATGTGGCCGTCGTGGCCGATGCCCAGCAACTGCATATCAACGCCGCCCAGGTCGGCGATGTGCTTGTCGTACGCGGCGCATTCGGCGTCGGGATCCTCGGCCATGCCGTCGGGAAGACGGGTGTTCTCGGGATTGATGTCGATGTGGTCAAAGAGGTTCTCGTGCATGAAGCTGTAGTAGCTCTGCTTCTTGTCGCGGGACATGCCGTAATACTCATCAAGGTTGACGGTATGGGCATATTTGAAGGTGATTTTGCCATCGGCGTTTTTGCGAATCAGCTCTTTATAGAGGCCGATGGGGGTGGAGCCGGTGGCGAAGCCGAACAGGGAGGTGGGCTTGAGCAGAACCTGCGCGGCAAAGAAACGCGCAGCGATCAGGCTCATTTCGTCATAATCTTTCGCAGCGATGAGTTTCATAAGAGGGATACTCCTTTGTTGTGTTATTTTTCCAAAATGGCGAGTGCGTTCATCCGGCAAACCTTCGCATACGCCGTCTCGGAGATATATCTTTTCTCGACGGCTTCGTCGAGAAAATGGCTTAACCGCAGCATGAAGCTGGTGATATCGCGCGGGTCGCAGATATCGGTGCCGAAGAAAAGCTGATTCTGGAATTCCTCAATGAACGCATACCCGAAGGCCGGGTCGCGCATGATCGCATTGCACCCGGACCCCGCGCTCATATCGCCGCGGAGGTTGGGATACTTGCGCAGAAGCTCGGGCACACGTCCGCCGGGGATGACACGTCCGGTCGGGTAGCCGCCGCGTAATTCCTCCGTACAGTCGCCGGAAATCTCCGCCCAGAACTTCTGCGAGTGGCCGATGAACGTCAGCTTCGGGAACATCCCGAGCACCTTCTCGAGCCTCGGCAGTCCCAGCTCGTCGATCAGACCGTAGTCATTGCCCTTCTGCCCGATGTGGAAAAGAACCGGCAGCTCGCACTTTTCGCAGTGTTTGAAGACGTTGAGCACCATCGGGTCGTCGAAGTACATGTTCGCGACCATCTCGCCGACACCGCGCGCTCCCCATGCCTTGTACTGCTCGAGCACGTACGACCAGTCCATATCGGGAGAATTGCTTGCGCCGCGCGGGTCGATGTTGCAGAACCAGTAGTAAGTCTCGGGGTAAAGAGCTGCGAGCTTGCGGGCGTCCTCATTGGTCAGCGTGTGGTACTGGCCCTCGGGCGAGATGGTGGGAAGCTGGACACCTTTCTCGATGCCGAGGGTGTCATACATTGCACGCAGTTCGTCGGGCGTGGTGAAATCACCGCCGTCGGGCCGCAGCGTGCCCTTTTCAAGGACGGAGTGGACGTGGATATCAATCTTTTTAAGCACGTGAAAACCGCCTTTCTTGATAATCCTTCAGGCTCCTCTTATTATATACCCGCCGTAGCGAAAACGCAAGTGTTATTTGTAACAATTTACGCTTACACCGCGGACGTTCTGCGCATTGACGATTGACATTTACGGGAAACTGTGGCATAATAAAGAGAATGATTGACCACAGAATCTCGCTATAAGGGGCAGCGCTTATGACAACGACAACCAGCAACGGCGGCGGCGTTCTGCTGTCCGCACTGATGCACGAATTCAACCTGGAGGTGCTCTACGCCTCGGACGATATTGAGAAGATTGTCATCGCTTCCGACGACATCAACCGGCCGGGACTGCAGCTTGCGGGTTTCTTCGATCACTTCGATGCCGGGAACCTCCAGATCATCGGCCGCACCGAGGAGACCTTTCTTGAACGCTTTACTCAGGAGCGACGGCGCGCGGCGTTTGAGAATCTGTTCAAACGGAAAATTCCTGCGCTCATTTTTTCGCGCAACATGGAGCCGTTCCCCGAGTGTCTGGAGATAGCGCGCAAGTACGACGTGACGGTCCTGCGTTCGCCGGAGTGGACGAGCACGCTGATGGGCGACATGCTCAGCACGCTGCGGGTATGGCTGGCACCCAGGATCACGCGCCACGGCGTGCTTGTCGAGGTCTACGGCGAGGGTATCCTCATTCTCGGCGACTCCGGCATCGGAAAGTCCGAGACGGCCATCGAGCTTGTCAAGCGCGGCCACCGTCTGATTGCCGACGACGCGGTCGAGATCAGCAAAGTCTCCAACCACACGCTTGTCGGAACCGCGCCGGAGGTCATCCGCCACTACATTGAGCTGCGCGGCATCGGCGTCATCGACGTGCGGCGCATCTTCGGCGTGGGCGCGGTCAAGGCCACGCAGGGCATCGACCTTGTCGTCCAGCTGGAGCTGTGGCGCGAGGGCAAGAACTACGACCGCTTCGGTATGGAGCAGCAGACCATCGAGATCATGGATATCTCCCGTCCGCTGCTGACGATTCCCGTGAAGCCTGGACGCAACCTTGCGGTCATCTTCGAGGTTGCGGCGATGAACAACCGTGATCGCAAGATGGGCTTTAATCCCGCGTCCGAGCTTGCCCAGCGGATGCAGGACGCGTACGACCAATAGGAGACAGGTTACCAGGAGTCAAGGGATGAGGGAAGTACGCATGCTTGTTGAGGACGGCAGTCCGCGTGTTGCGTACGAGAAAATTCTTGACGATCCTGCATAAACGAATGAAAACAGGAGGAACATCATATGGTTACCATCGGAGTGGACCTCGGCGGAACGAAGATTGCCGCGGGCGTGGTCAATGAGCATTGTGAACTCCTTTATAAGGACAGTGTGCCGACCGGCGCGTCGAGACCGGCGGAGGAGATTGTTGCAGATATGGCAAAGCTGTGCCGCAATGTGACGCAGAAGGCCAGCGTCGACATGAAGGATGTCGGATGGATCGGCATCGGAAGCCCCGGTTCCATCGACCGTGAGACGGGCATGGTGCTCTACGCCAACAACCTGCCGTTCAACCGCACGCCGCTCGCGGGAATTCTGCGCGGCCACTGGGATATCCCGATCTACGTAGACAACGACGCCAACGCCGCCGCGTTAGGTGAAGTTTACGCGGGTGCCGCGAAGAACTGCCGCGACGTGATCATGGTCACGCTCGGCACGGGTGTCGGCGGCGGCATCATCATCGACGGTAAAATCTACGCGGGCTTTAACTCCAACGGTGCGGAGCTTGGCCATACGGTCATCGTCGCGAACGGCCGTCCTTGCACCTGCGGACGTCACGGCTGCTGGGAGGCGTACGCGTCCGTCACCGGGCTGATTTTGGATACACGCGAGGCGATGCTCAAAAACCGTGACAGCCTGATGTGGGAGATTCAGGAAGGTTCCATCGACCACGTCTCCGGCAAGACCGCGTTCATCGCCGCAAAGAAAAATGACCCCGCTGCGCTCGAGGTCGTGCGCGGTTATTGCGACTATGTCGCCATCGGCATCACCAACCTGGTCAACATCTTCCAGCCGGAAGTGCTTTGTGTCGGCGGCGCAATCAGCAAGGAAGGCGAGTACCTGCTGACTCCCGTGCGGAAGTTTGTTGAAAGAGAGCGCTATACCCGCTACTGCGCACAGACCGAACTGAAGATCGCGGCTCTGGGCAACGACGCGGGGATCATCGGCGCCGCGATGCTCGGACGCTGACACGGAGATTACAAGGCAAGCGGAGGTTTCTTCAATGCAGTCGTTCCTGTCGTATCTGTCCGCAAAGGTGCCGTCGGCGCGGATTCTCGAGTATGAACCGCTGTCAAAGCACACGTCGTTCCAAATCGGAGGTCCCGCGCGAGCCATGGTGCTGCCGGGGAAGCCCGACGACATACCGGAACTGCTCCGCTGCGCGCAGGAAGCCGGTGAACGCGTGCTTGTCATGGGCAACGGCACCAATCTGCTGTGCCCGGACGACGGGATCTACGCGGTCATCATCAAGACCGCCGTATCGTTTGCCGGCGCATGGGCGGAGGACGATACGCTTACGGCGGATGCGGGCTGTCTGCTGTCACGAGCTGCGGTCACGGCACGTGACGCGGGACTGTCGGGTTTCGAGTTTGCTCACGGCATCCCCGGAACCGTAGGCGGCGCGGTTGTAATGAACGCCGGAGCCTTTGGAGGAGAAGTGCGGCTGGTCATCCGCAGCGTCGACTACTGCGATACAGACGGTATCCGTAAGACCCTGCATTGCCATCCGGCGATGTTCGGTTATCGCCGCAGCCCGTTCACCGCGCATCCGGAGCTGACGGTGCTCTCCGCGACGTTCGGGCTGAACCCGGGCGATCCGGACGAGATCACGGCGCATATGGACGCGCTGAGGTGCCGCCGCACTGCGTCGCAGCCGTTGGAGCTGCCGAGTGCCGGAAGTGTGTTCAAGCGTCCGGAGGGCGGCTACGCCGGGAAGTTCATCGAGGAAGCGGGTCTGAAGGGCTGCCGGATGGGCGGCGCGATGGTCTCGGAGAAGCACGCGGGGTTCATCGTAAACGTAGGCGGTGCGACGTGTGACGACGTGAAGCGGCTGATCGAGCACATCCAGGCGAAGGTGAAGTTCCGCTTCGGCGTGGATCTGGAATGTGAGATCCGCTTCTTTGGGGTGACATCATGAAACACACATTTACCGCATCGGTGAAGGAGCAGCTCTGCCGTATCCCGGCCGATCGTCCCTGCTGCACGCTCGCGGAGGCATACGGCATCCTGCTGTTCGCGACGTCTTTCACGCCGCGGGGCATCCGTCACATCACCGAGCAGGAGACCATGGAGCGCAGGTTTCCGATGATCATGCAGCGAGCGTTCGGCGTGACGTTTGACACGCGCTCAACCCGCGCAACCGGCGGGAGGACGATCTTCACGCTGACCAATCCGGTGCAGCTCGAGAGAGTCTTCGGGAAGCTGGGACTGGATGTCACGCGCGTATCGGCTTTAAGGCTCAACCGCGCGATGCTCGAGGACGACTGCTGCTGTGCGGCGTTTCTCAGGGGTGTGTTTCTGGCGGGAGGCTCCGTCGCCGACCCGGCGCGCCGCTATCATCTGGAACTGGTTACGCCGTACTATAACCTCAGCCGGGAGCTGGTGTCGCTTTTGCAGGAGATGGAGCTGGAGCCGAAGATCACACTGCGCAGGGCGAACTACGTGCTCTACTATAAATCCAGCGAGAGCATCGAGAACTTCCTGACGCTGATCGGCGCGCCGATTTACGCGATGCGGGTGATGTCTGCGAAGGTGGAGAAGGATGTGCGCAACCAGGTGAACCGGCGTGTGAACTGCGAAGCGGCGAACATCGGGAAGACCGTTGACGCGGCGTACAACCAGCTCCGCGCGATTGAGCGTCTGCGGGCTTCGGGACGTCTCGACGGGCTGCCGGATGAGCTGCGGACAGTCGCGGACGCGCGGACGGCGTACCCGGACTACGCGCTGACGCCGCTTGCGCAGACATTTGACCCGCCGATGCGCCGCGCAACGCTCAACTACCGTCTGTTGAAGCTCGTGGAGCTGGCGGACAAACCGGCACCGGGGGAGGATGAGAAATGACGGATTTCGTACATCTGCATCTGCATACTGAATACAGCCTGCTCGACGGCGCGTGCCGCATCGGGGAGATGATGGCGCGCGCAAAAGAGCTCGGCCAGACCGCCGTCGCAATCACCGACCACGGCGTGATGTACGGCGCGGTTGACTTCTACCGCGCGGCGAAGGATGCCGGTTTGAAGCCGATCATCGGGTGTGAGGTCTACCTCGCGTCCGGTTCCCGGATCGACCGCGACCGGGAAGCCGGCAACCCCATGCACCTGCTCCTGCTCGCCGAAAATCAGACCGGCTACCAGAATCTCATTGCGCTGGTCAGCCGCGGGTTCATCGAGGGTTTCTACAGCAAACCGCGCGTCGATCTGGAGCTTCTACGCCAATACGCGGAGGGCTTGATCTGCTGTTCGGCATGTCTGTCCGGGCCGCTGTCGAGCGCGATCCTCAACTACAACCCCGACGGTGCGCGCAGGTGGGCGCAGACGCTCTCGGAAATCTTTGGCGTGGACAACTTCTTCATAGAGCTGCAGGATCACGGACTGCCGGATGAGCTGACCGTGAACCGTACCTTGCGCGAGATTGCCCGTGAGATGAACCTTCCGCTGGTTGTGACCAACGACGTACACTATCTCAATCGGGAGGATGCGGCGATTCAGGATGTGCTGATGTGCATCCAGACCAACAAAACGGTCGATGACACCGACCGGATGAAGTTCGAGACGGAGGAGTTCTACCTCAAATCCGGCGATGAGATGGCAGCGCTGTTCCCGGACGACGCGGAAGCCATTGCCAATACCGTCCGCATCGCCGAACGCTGTCATGTGGAGTTCGAGTTCGGGCACTACCATCTTCCGAATTTTCCGCTGCCCGAGGGCGTCGAGGCGGCAGACTATCTGAAGGAGCGTGTTTATAAAGGCTTATCCGAACGCTACGGCGAGCGGGCAGATTCCTTTCGCGAACGCTGCGACTATGAACTGGGCGTCATCAACAAGATGGGCTTCGCGGTCTACTTTCTGATTGTCGCGGACTTCATCGCGTACGCCAGAAGCAAAAAGATACCGGTAGGCGAGGGGCGAGGGTCGTCGGCAAACTCGATCGTCTCCTACTGTCTGCACATCACGAACGTCGACCCGATGCGTTTTGACCTCTACTTCGACCGTTTTCTGAATCCCGAGCGTGTGAGCATGCCGGATATCGACATGGACTTCTGCTACCGGAGGCGGCAGGAGGTACTCGACTACGTCATCGAGAAATACGGCTCCGACCATGTCGCGCAGATCGCCACATTCGGGACGATGGCGGCGCGTCAGGCGGTTCGCGATGTCGGACGCGCGCTGGGCGTCAGCTACGCCGATACGGATGTGCTTGCCAAGCTCGTACCCAATGAGCTGCACATGACGATTAAGGGCGCGCTTGAGGCGAACCCGCAGCTGAAAGAACGCTGCGACGCCGACCCCGTTGCCAGACGTGTTGTGGAGACCGCGCTGAGGCTCGAGGGCATGCCGCGCCACGCGTCCACACACGCGGCGGGCGTCGTAATCACCGACAAGCCTGTGATGGAGTATGTACCGCTTGCCAAAAACGACGAGGTCATCGTCACACAGTTCGGCATGGTTACGGTCGAGCAGCTTGGGCTGCTGAAGATGGACTTTTTAGGCCTGCGCAACGTGACGGTGATTGCCGATGCGGTCGACTTGATCCGAAAACACGAACCGGACTTCGACATCGAAAAGGTACCCGACGACGACCCTGAGACCTACGACTACCTTGCGACCGGCCGCACATCCGGCATCTTCCAGATTGAGTCGCAGGGGATGACGAACGTAGTCGTGGGACTGAAGCCGCGCACGATTGAGGAGATCACGGCGGTCATTGCGCTGTACCGTCCGGGGCCGATGGAGTCGATTCCGCGCTACATTGCGTGCAAGTTCGACCCGTCGCAGATTGCTTATAAGACTCCGTTACTCGAGGGCATTCTGCGCGAGACCAACGGCTGCATCGTCTATCAGGAACAGGTGATGGAGATTTGCCGGCGGCTTGCGGGGTATTCTCTGGGCCGTGCGGATATTGTACGGCGCGCGATGTCCAAGAAGAAATATGATGTCCTGTTGAAAGAGCGCGAGGCATTCATCCACGGCGACCCGGAGCACGGCGTCGACGGCTGCATAAAGCGCGGCGTGACCGAGGAAGCCGCGTCGTCAATTTTCGACGAGATGCAGGACTTTGCGAAGTACGCGTTCCCGAAAGGTCACGCGGTCAGCTACGCGTTCATCTCGTTCCAGACGGCGTATTTGAAGTGCCACTACCCGAAGGAGTATATGGCGGCGCTTCTGACATCTGTGCTCGATGAACAGGGGAAGATTTCGGAGTACATCACCGAGTGCCGCGCGCTTGGGATTCCGGTGCTGCCGCCGGACGTAAACGAGTCGGGCGTCGGGTTCACGCCGGTACCGAGCGGCATCCGATTCGGGCTGGGTGCGGTAAAGAACGTCGGCCTGACGTTCGTACAGAAACTCTTGGAGGAACGCGCGTCAGGCGGGCCGTTCCGCACGTTCAAATCCTTCTGCGAACGGATGGCGGGGATCGAGCTGAACCGCCGTGCGCTGGACAGCCTGATTCGCGTGGGTGCGTTCGACGGGATGAACCTCTCCCGCGCACAGCTGCTGAGAGGCTACGACAAAGTGCTCGACGGGGCGATTGCGACGGCGAAGAGGAAACTGTCGGGGCAGCTTTCAATGTTCGAGCTGATGGGTGCGCCGTCGGATGAGGGTGAGGCGGAGCTGCCGGACGTGCCGGAGCTGCCGCGGCTGGAGCTGCTGTACATGGAGAAGGAGGCCGCAGGGCTGTACCTTTCCGGCCATCCGATGGAGCAGTACGCCGACACCGTGCGCAAGCTCAGGACGCCGACGATCGGGCAGATACTGTCGGGTTTTGCGGAGAATGTGCCGGAGTTTTCCGACGGAGCCTATGTACGCGTGGCGGCGATGATTGCGGCGATCAAGATGAAGACGACAAAGAACAACTCGATGATGTCGTATGTGACGCTCGAGGATATGAGCGGAAGCATCGAGACGCTGGTGTTCAGCCGGCTGTTGACCGGTGCCGGTCATCTGTTGAGAGAGGGCGGTACGGTGATCGTCCGCGGCAAAATCAGCGGACGCGAGGAGGAGGAGCCGAAGCTCATAGCGGACGAGATAAGCGCATTGATTGAACTCAGGTCCGCGGGTATGTCGGATACATC
>JAAZKA010000144.1 GCA_012800055.1 Clostridiales bacterium | reverse complement strand
GGGGGCTACCTTCCGAAGCTCCGGCGCAACGCGCTCCCAGCTTTCACGCGTCTCTCTGTGCCGCCGACTTCTCCGTACTCCTCCCCTTCATAGCCCTGACGGTATTCATAGATACAGTATAACCGATTTACGCCCCGATGTCAAGCGGGAATACCACACGAAAAGCGTCCATACTTATCCCGTCTTTTCGGCATCTTTCACGCCAGTGCCAGTGCCATCAGCGCCGAGCCTTCCTCATTCGGATGCGCCCCGTCGAACAGATGGCGGCTGTCGTGCGGCAGCAGCGTCAGACCGTCCGCGACCGTGCAGCCGTATCCCTGGGCGAGCTTCGTCAGCGCGCCGCAATACTCCGTGAACAGCTCTGCGAACACCGCGTCATTGATAAGCCGCGCGTTCCAGATCGGCGTCATCACCGTCGTCGGGACACCCGGGTACATCGCCCGCAGCTTCTTCAAAAACACATCCGCATTTTGAAGAATACCATCGGTACCGGTCACACCGGACAGGTCGTTGATACCGTAGGCAACAAGGATGCGGGTAGGGGAGAGGTCCATACCGTCCAGGTGCGCCGCGTCATATTTCGCGCCGCCCACGCCCATGTTATAGGTCTCCATGTTCCATTTTCTACCCAGCAGCGACGCCCAGCACAGCGACGGACACTTCACCGTCATCCCCTGCGTGATCGAGTCGCCCAGGATGAGCAGCGAACCCGGATACGGCTCAACCGGCTCCGCGTCGCCGAAATCGTACCCGGTGATGATCATGTTGTTCAGGCACGACAGGTACAACTCCACCCGCTTGCATCCGCGACCCATGCATATATACCGCAGCGTCCCGGACTCGCAGCGGTCGGCGTATTCCTGATGCCGCGTCAACCGTCCGTCTTCATAGACATCGATGCCGACGTACGGACGGGAAAAGTCGCGCACGAGAAAGTCGAGCGTAATCTCGTCCGCCGTCGTGCAGAAGTCGAGCTTCACGGACGCGGTGCACATACTGCGGATGCGCGCTCCGTCGCTCATTTGAGCGTAGTGTGCCAGCTGCGCGTCACTGAATCGCAGCGCCTGGTATCCTTCCTCCGTATGGACAACCCGCGCGGTGTTGTGGAATAACTGTCTCATACTTCCTCCGTCTTCGGCTGTTCCGTGCCCTGCAGCTTCTTCCGCGCGGCTTTCTCAAATGCGTCCGGCTCGTCGTAGTTCTGCAGCAGCACGCGTGTCAGCTCCTTGTAGATCGTCTCGGCATGGTCGCGGAAGTTACGCATGTAGAGGCGTCCCTGCTCCTCGTCGAGCACCATCAGCTCAAACCCGAACACCGGCACCCGGTCGTCCATGAACGCGAGCTTCACACCCTGCGTCCCGTCCTCACGGGTGACAAGCTCCGTAAGGATGGCCGCATCACGGCGGAGCGCGCGTACCACCCGCGCCGCCGACCTTTTCGCAGCCTCGCGCACCGGCGTCGGCAGCTCTCGCTCGAACACCTCCGCCGTCGCCCTTCCTTTATACGTCAGCGTGTAGGTGAACGTGTCGCCCTGCTTTTCCTCTTTGATATGGCCCGATGCGCAAAGCTCTGCCGCGGCGTCCGCGAACTCAAAGTAACCGAACGCGCCGTCGCACATCGCTATATCCGCCAGGCTCGCCATCGTGACCGGCTCGGTCAGAAACGTCATGCAGTAGAGGATCAGGAACTTGATGTCGTCCTTCTCCCGGATAAATCCGACTCGTCTCACGCGCACGCACCTGCCCCGTAGAGACTGCCGCCCACGCTGTCCATCGCCACAACCGCCGGGAAGTCCTCGACGACCAGTCGCTTGATCGACTCGCACCCCAGCTCGGGGAACGCGATCACCTCGCACGACTTTACGCGGCTGGCAATCAGCGCACCGCAGCCGCCCGTCGCCGCCAGGTACACCGACCCCGTCTCGCGCATCACCTGCGCGACCTCCTCTGAACGTCCGCCCTTGCCGATCATACACACAAGGCCGTTTCTCAGAAGCGGCAGGCACATCACGTCCATCCTTGACGACGTCGTCGGCCCGCATGAGCC
>JAAZKA010000143.1 GCA_012800055.1 Clostridiales bacterium | reverse complement strand
CCGGCCTGGTATGGGCCGGATGGCAAGGTGTTCGTGGCGGAGACCGAGGAAGAGGCCATCGGCAAGGCGCTCGGCTATTATGTCGAGCAGGAAGTGATCACGGTCGAGCAGGGCCGCGAGATGGCGCTCGACCGCAACAAGCGTGAAGGCTTCATCACCCGCGACGAGGATGTGCTGGATACGTGGTTCTCGTCGGCGCTGTGGCCGTTTTCGACGCTCGGCTGGCCCGAGAAGACCCCCGAGCTTGACTACTTCTACCCCACCTCCGTCCTCGTCACCGGCTACGACATCATCCCCTTCTGGGTTGCCCGCATGATCTTCTCCGCCATGGAACAGATGAAGGAGCGCCCGTTCGACAGCGTGCTCATCCACGGACTCGTGCGCGACTCGCAGGGACGCAAGATGTCGAAGTCACTGGGCAACGGCATTGACCCTCTCGAGGTCATCGACCAGTACGGTGCGGACGCGCTGCGCTTTACCCTCACCACCGGCAATTCCCCCGGCAACGACATGCGCTTTTACATCGAACGCGTCGAGGCCAACCGCAACTTCTGCAACAAGATATGGAACGCCGCGCGCTTTGTCCTGATGAACCTGACTGTCGACGACGACAAACTGCCCGGGACACTCGCGTTGGAGGATAAGTGGATTCTGTCGAAGTTTAACCGCGTGAACAGGATTGTGACGGACAATCTCGAAAGCTTCGAGCTGGGCGTCGCGGCGCAGAACCTCTACGATTTCATCTGGGACGATTTCTGCGACTGGTATATCGAGCTGACGAAATCGCGGCTGAGAGAGGGCGGCGAGGCGTCGGAGGGCGCGCAGCGTGTGCTGACATACATCCTCTCCCGCACAATGCAGCTTCTGCATCCGTTCATGCCGTATATCACCGAGGAAATCTGGCAGGCGCTGCCGCATGACGAGAGCATCCCGTCGATCATGGTGTCGAAGTGGCCGGAATACGATCCGGCACTTGACTTTACGTCCGACGAGAACGATATGGAGAAGATCATGTCGGTGATCCGCGCGATTCGCAACCGCCGTGCTGAACTGAACGTCGCGCCGTCGAAGCTGGCACACCTGACGATCCAGAGCCATGAGCCGGAATTGTACCGGAAGGGCGAGGCGTACATCCGCAGACTCGCGTACGCGTCCGGGCTGAACATCATTACCGACGCGCCGGCGGACACGGAAGGATTGGTCGTGATCGTGACGAATGCCGCGACGCTGTACCTGCCGCTCGCGGAGCTGGTCGACCTTGCGGCAGAGAAGGCCCGTCTGCAGAAAGAGCTTAAAAAGGCTGAGGGTCAGCTCGCAGCGGTCGAGGGTAAGCTTTCTAACCCCGGTTTTACCGCCAAGGCTCCCGAGAACATCATTGCACAGGAGAAAGAGCGCGCCGAGAAGAACCGCGCGCTGGTCGCAAAGCTCCGCGAGAGCCTTGCAAGATTGGGATAAGACTATGAACTACGAAGAAACCCTTGCGTATATCCACTCGACGCTGAAATTCGGTTCAAAGCCCGGGCTGTCCCGTATCCGGGCTTTGATGGAGGCGTCGGGCAATCCGCAGAAGAAGTGCGCCTTCGTCCACATCACCGGCACCAACGGCAAGGGCAGCACGACGATGTTCACGACCAACATCCTGCGTGAAGCCGGCTACCGTGTAGGTACCTTTATTTCGCCCTACGTCGACGACTTTCGCGAGCGGATGCAGATCGACGGCGAGATGATCCCGAAGGACGCGCTGTGCCGTCAGCTCGAGAAGCTGCTGCCGGTGATCGAGACGATCCGCGAACAAGGTCACTCGCAGCCGACGGAGTTCGAGATCGTGACAGCGCTGGCGCTCAACTGGTTCGCGGACGAGGGCTGCGACATTGTGGCGCTGGAGGTCGGCATGGGCGGCCGCTATGACTGCACCAACGTGATCGATGCGCCCGAGGCTGCCGTGCTCACACCGATATCGCTGGACCATATAAAGATTCTGGGCAATACCGTCGCCGAGATCGCGCGCGACAAATGCGGCATCATCAAGCCCGGCTGCGTCTGCGTCACTTGTTTCGCTCAGGCGCCCGATGCGCTTGAGGTGATCCGCGCCGACTGTCAGGAGAAGGGTGTGCCGCTCCATATCCCCGACCGCTCCCGTGTCGACCTGCTGGAGAGCAACCTTACCGGCACGCTCATCGACTACGACGGGCTGGTGCTGCGCGTCAATATGGCAGGCGAGCATCAGATACAGAACGCGCTGACTGCTTTGACCGTCGCGCAGGTGCTGCGGGAGCGCGGCTACGCGATTACCGACGAGCACATCATCCGCGGCATCGCCGATACGCGTTTCGCCGGACGGCTGGAGATCATCCGCCGCAATCCGCTGTGCCTGCTCGACGGCGGTCACAACGCGGCCTGTGCCGACGTTGTCGCGAAGGCTCTGGATGACTACCTCACCGGACGCCGCATCATCACCGTCATGGGCATGTTTGCCGACAAGGACACGGCGTACTGCGTCCCGAAGATCGCGCGGCGCTCTGACGTGTTCATCGCGACACAGTGCGACATGCCCCGCGCGCGCGACGCACACTCCCTCGCGCAGCTCGCCGTCGGGCACTGCAAGGACGTCCATTGGAACGAAAACATCTCCACCGCCTGTAAGATCGCGCTCGAGCTTGCACAGCCCCAGGATGTCATCCTGGTCTGCGGTTCACTGTACATCCTGCATGAGGCGCGTGAGATTCTGGCACTGTAATCAACACGACTTGCAGCGGCTGCTGCAACAATCAGGGATACATAGACCGCGGGACAATCATAAAGCGCCGTATCTGGACTTCCCGTATCGTAAGGAAAACAAACCCCCTCTCTTCTTCAAAAGTGAACTGAACCAGTAAAAACGGACAATAGACAAAACACCCCTTGAAGTAGGATAATTGAACAGCCCCAGATTGTGCGGACAGCACAATCTGGGGCTGTTCAAAGAGAGGGGCTGATGCTATTTGTTTCGATTCCGCAGCGAGACAGGCTTCCCCAGGACCTCCGACATGATAACACTCTGCATCAGCGTATCGGACGAGAAGACAAGCTGCGGGGCGCTGACCTTGGGTGCGGCGTCGGGTGTTTCAGCGGGTGCTTGCTCCGACGCACGCGGACGGGGACGCATGTCGGGGTTTGCCTCACCCTGCCCGAGTGCACTGCCCTCGACGGATTCATCCCTCTGCTCGAGATCACTGCCCTGTCCGAAACTCATACCCTCAGGGGATGTCTGCGCGGGCTGCGGCTGTACGGGTGATGCGGCAGGCGCGGGTGTCTGCGCAGTCGTGTAGACGCGGAGATTGATTGCGCTGAGCTGTTCGAGAGACTGCGCCGTCGTCGTGCTCGGAACCTGTTGAACATTTCCGTAGATCGGGTCGATTATTTTTCCCATGACGCCGTCCTTACTTTTTCGACGTGCTCTGCGTACCGCTCTTAGAGATTGCCTCGCGCATTGTTGTGTCGGCCCTGACGTTCTGGAGCTGGTAGTAGTCCATCACTCCAAGCTTCCCTTCACGCAGCGCTTCGGCCATTGCGCGCGGAATTTCCGCTTCGGCCTCGACGACCTTCGCGCGCATCTCCTGAACCGCCGCGAGCATCTCCTGCTCATGTGCGACGGCCATTGCGCGGCGCTCTTCAGCCTTTGCCTGGGCGATGCGCTTGTCAGCCTCAGCCTGATCGGTCTGCAGCTGTGCGCCGATGTTGCGGCCGACGTCGACGTCCGCAATATCGATCGAGAGAATTTCGAACGCGGTGCCGGAGTCGAGACCCTTCTGCAGTACGGTTTCGGAGATCAGGTCGGGGTTCTCGATGACCTGCTTGTGCGTCTCGGCAGAACCGATGGTGGTGACGATGCCTTCGCCGACACGGGCGATGATGGTCTGCTCGCCGGCGCCGCCGACCAGGCGGTCGATGTTCGCGCGGACGGTGACTTTGACCTTCGCGCGCACCTCGATGCCGTCCTTTGCAATGGCGGAGATGACGGGCGTCTCGATAACCCTGGGATTGACGCTCATCTGGACAGCTTCGAGGACATTGCGCCCGGCGAGGTCGATGGCGGCAGCACGCTCGAACTCCAGCGGGATATTGGCACGCTGCGCTGCAATCAGCGCGTTGACCACACGGTCGACGTTGCCGCCGGCGAGGTGGTGGGCCTCGAGCTTGTTGATCGGCATCTCAATGCCGGCTTTGGTCGCTTTAATCAGCGGGTTAACAATCTTGGACGGCACCACACGGCGCAGCCGCATCCCGACGAGCGTCCCAATGCTGACCTTCACGTCCGCGGCTGACGCAGATATCCACAGCGCGACCGGTACGAACGAGAAGAACAGGCTCAATACCACGATGATTGCCGCAAGAAGCAGTAAGTAACCGAAAAATTCCATGTCCATGACCTCCTATAAGAATTTGAATGAAATGCATTCTTTATGCGTGAGACTCCGGCAGCGTGCGTACGACAACGCGGTTTTCCTCGATGTACAGCACCTCGATGACGGTGTCCGGCTCAAAGTATTCACCTGTGTTGGGGATATCGGGTCATCCTTGCGTATATCATCCGACACGTGCCCTATGGAGACTGCGTCTCCTTCCCTATTTTCAACAGCTTTCCTTCGGCCATCTGTGCGATGCTCGCAAGAATGATTAAAGTAACGCCGATGATTGCAGCGATGCTGAGGCGTTCGCGGAGGATGAGGATGTTGAGCAGTGTCGCGAGCGCCGGCTTGATGCAAAACGCCATCGACGCGGTGACGGCGGAGGTCAGCTTGATTGCCGTGAAGTACGCGAGGTACCCCAGACCCGTCACGACCAGACCGAGCCACAGTACCTGCGGCAGGCTCGCGACGGTCAGGCCGCCGATGATCGGAGTTCCTGTGATGAGAATCCATATCAGCAGCAGCAGCGACCCGCCTGCGAAGGAGAAGGTCGACAGCACCATCCCGCCGAAGTAGAAGATACGGCGGCGGGAGAGAATCGTGTAGACCGAGAACGCGACCGCGGCACCGAGTGCGTAGAGCATTCCGCCGATGTCGGGCGCGATGCGGAAGGGGTTGAAGATAAATGCTACGCCGACGAGTGAGACGGCAAGTCCCGCCCACTTGACCCAGCTCACCTTCTCTTTAAGAAAGAGGACCGCGAGCGGTGCGGTGAACAGCGCGTTCATCGAGAAGATCACCGCGACCATCGACGCGGATGTCCTGAGGATCGCGGTCTGGAACAGTGACATACTCAGCGTCACACCGAAGAAGCCCGCGCAGAGGAAAAACAAGCAGTCCTTCCAGGTGATGCGCAGCTTCTTGCGTTTCATCTCCGCAATCGCAAACGGCAGCAGCATCAGCGTCCCGATAGCGAAGCGGATGAGCGTCAGACCGAGCGGGGAGACGGTTTCGGTGATGGTTTTGGAGACCAGCTCCATCGTCGAGAAGGACAGCGCAGTGACACCGACGCAGAGCGCGCCCTTTTGCGTGTTTGTCATACTTCTCGGTAAAACAGCGGGCAGTCGAGCCAGACGCCTCCGCGCATCGCGGCTTCGTGCGCAACAAGGCCCGGGATGGTCATGTCCAGCGCCTTCACGATATCGATCGGCGGCTTGGTGTCATGAAAGATCGAGTCGAGGAACGCGTTGATCAGCAGGTACTCGCAGGAACCGTGCCCACCGGCCTTCATCTCCTCGGACGCGTCAGGGTCGGACGCGTAGTTGGTGAAGTTCACGACGTCCTCATCAACCCCTTCGAAGTAGCGGCGCGCGCGATCGGAGGTGTAGTTGTCCGTCTCGATGTAGCCCTTTGAGCCGTACATCGCATAGCCGCACCACGCGGGTTTTCTGGGCGATACGCTCGAGCGCAAAACGCGGATTGTCACGCCTTTACTCGTCTCGAACAGACCGCACTGCATATCGATTGCGCCGGGACCGACGTTCTCCACGATGTGCACACCCGTACCGGACGCCGTGCAGCGGACGATGTAGTCGTCGAGCCACAGCAACAGCGGCCCCAGGCTGTGGGAACAGTAGTGCAGCGGCGCGCGCTGGGTGCGCCACAGGTTGTTGCCGTCTTTATCGATGACAAGCTGGCGGATTTCATGAACGTACTCCGCCTCGGCGTAGTGGATGTGACCGAGCAGGTCGCGGTCGACATAATCCTTCCACTCAAGGACGAAGTGCATGTAGTTACAGTTCTCGGCGAGCATGTACTTGGCCTTCGAACGGCGCACGGCGTTGTAGATGTTGCGGCAGCCTTCGATGGTGTTGGCGGCGGTGACCTCGCACAGAACGTGGATGTTGCGGTCGAGCGCAGCAATCACTTGAGCTTCGTGGTACGGGATCGGTGTACCGAGGACGACGAGGTCCAGCCCTGAGTCGAGGAAGGTCTCGTAGTCGGTGAAGCACTGGGCATCGGTGAGATTGAACGCGGCGGCGTTCTCCGAGAGCTTTTCGGCGTTCGTGTCGCACAGCGCGGTGATCTCGGTACGCGGGTGATTCATCAGTACGCGCCCGTACGCGGTGCCGCGGCCGATGCCGACCAGACCCACACGGAGCTTGTCCATAAAAGATACCTCCAGAAAAAAGTGTGGTCATACGAAAACAACGGAGAAATTTTCATCCCCATTGTAGTGTACCATATTCCCCGGTATTTTGCAAGGAGCATTTTATCCGCAATCTGCATTTTACATTTGTATGGATGCGCTGCCGGACGGATCCCACCGTTGAGCACACCGGAGGCTGCGTGAAGTATTTTAAATGTACGCGGGATATGCCATCTGTCAATGAAGTAAGATAAATATTAACGCTGTAATAAAATTTCACGGAGGACTGGAAAAACGCTGCGTTTTGTGGTAAAATAACATAGTGACAACAAGGCCTTCGGATTTACCACCAACGTTGATTTGAGAATATGATGAAAATTAGAAAATTCACGCTTTTACTTCCGCTGCTGCTTCTGTTGACCGCCTGCGCAGACGAGACCGACAGCCTGCTGCGCGTCCCGCAGCTTCCTGAGCAGTATGTGCTCGTGCAGCAGCAGCTGGACCGTATCCTCGCCGACGGTTCCCAGCTCGCGGCACCCGTCTCCGGACAGAACCGTTCGGCGATCCAGCTCAACGATCTCGACGGCGATGGTACGGACGAAGTACTTGTCTTCTGTTCGGCGAAGGAGGACGACGCCTATGTACCAAAGATGTACCTGTTCCGGCGCGAGACCAATCGCTATGTCCAGGCGGCATGCGTCGAGGGTGTCGGCGACAGCTTCGACTTGTGCGACTACCCGGCGATGGGCGCTGATGGGCAAAAGCTGCTGGTGATCGGCTGGCGGCTCGGCGCAAATCCCGTACGCGGGGTCACGGTGCATGTGTATGCCGGCGGGACGCTGACCATGCTCTACAATGGCGAGTATACCGGTCTGCTCGCAGAGGATATCGACTCCGACGGCGATGACGACCTGCTGCTTTTACGCCACTATGCGTCCGCATCGACACCCGGCAGCGCGGTTCTTCTGGAGTATGAACGGGATGCGCTTACCGTGGTCGGCGAGACAATTCTCTCCGCCGGCATCCAAAGCCCTGAAAGCTGCGTCTATGACCGCATCGGCGCAGATCTCTACGGCGTCATCATCGATGCGAAGCTTGCCGGTGCCGACCGCGCGGGCGAGGCCGGGATGCTCACCGACCTTCTCTACTACGCCGACGGGCAGCTCTACAACCTCAGCTATGACGAGACCGCACGCCGCTCTGATGCGACCTACCGCCCGGTCAGCTTCCCCTCACGCGACATCGACCGTGACGGCATCGTCGAAGTGCCGCGTGTGGAGTATCTGCCCGGCAGCACCGTGCGCTCGGCATATCCGTTCCTGCGCGTGGACTGGTGCGTCGTTGACAAATCTCTCACGCTCTCGCGCAAATTTACCGCCTACACCGCCGCCGGACTTCCCTGGTACTTTAAAATGCCCGACGCGCTGATCCCGAGTGTTACACTCACACGCGGCGTGCAGGACGTCGGACGTGATACGGTCGTCTTCTGCGAGTACAACAGTGAGACCGAGCAGCTTGGGCGGGCACTGTGGCAGATCGTCTCGCTCACCGGCTCCGACCGCTACAAACAGAAAGAGGAGCTGGGGCTGTTCGAGCTCGCACGGACGTCATCGGCGCTCTACGGCGTGATGCTCAACTCCGAGCGCGATATCATCACCTACGAGGAAATCTCCCGTTATTTTCACCTTTCCTGAAGAAACAAGGAGTACAGTCATGCGAAAAATTATGGTCATTGAGGACGAGGCGTCCATCCGGAGCTTTATCGTCATCAATCTCAAGCGTGCGGGTTACGCGGTCGTCGAGGCGGCATCGGGTGAGGAAGCCTTTGATGTCTGGGCACAGAACCCCGACGTGATGCTGATGGTCGTGGACGTAATGCTGCCGGGGATCGACGGCTACGAGATCTGCCGCCGTGTGCGCGCGAGAGGGTCGGAGGTCGGCATCATTATGCTCACCGCCCGCGTATAGGAGATGGACAAGGTCATGGGGCTGATGACAGGCGCGGATGACTACATCACCAAGCCCTTCTCCCCGGCGGAGCTGACCGCCCGCATCGACGCACTGATGCGGCGGCTCACCGGTTCCACCGCGCAGTCCGACGAGCTGACCTCTCCGCCGTTCACCCTCAACATCAAGAGCCGCACCCTCATGCGCGGCGATGAACGCGTGGAGATCACGCAGGTCGAGTTCATGATCATGAAGACCTTCCTCGAAAATCCCTCCCGTGCGCTGTCCCGTGAGGAGATCATGCGGACGGTCTGGGGACCGGACTACTTCGGTGACCTGAAGATCGTCGACGTAAACGTGCGGCGTCTGCGTCTGAAGATCGAGGAGGACCCCGCTGCGCCGCGCTACATCCTGACCGTCTGGGGCTTTGGGTACAAATGGGAGGCGTAAGGTATCCACCGGAGAATCCGCGGCTGCCGGAGGATACGCGCCGCAAACGTCCGAACCCGCCGCCCGACCCGGTTCCGCTGCCCGATCCATCGGATGTGGATACCGACGAGCTTTTAGAGCTGGACGGGGCGTACGCGCAGGAACCGGAGGACGATGTACGGGACGATCCGCCGCGCATCCGTTTCAGCGGGCTGTTCCGCAGACGTAGGCACGAAGAACCGCCGGATGAGCCGTCCCACGATCCGGAGTTCATGGTGCCGAAGCGCCGGGAGCGCAGCATCCGTACCCAATGGCTCACGCAGAGCGTCTCGGTCGTCGTACTGCTTCTGGTGGTCGCGGCGACGGTCTTCATCGTGGCAGTATCGAGCCTGCTGCATCAGAACATGCGCACGAACCTCGGCGCTCGGGTCAACGCGGCAGTTGCGTTCTTCAACAAGTACGCCAGTGCCTCCGACAACGAGCTGTACGCCGGCGCGAAGGTCTATATCGAGAGCTATGAAGACAAGGACATCGTCGAGCTGCAGTTTTTAGACCGCGCGGGGCGCATCGTTGCGTCGTCGTCGGGACTCGCGGCGGGGCTGCCGGTGGAGACCGACGATCTCACGGCAGCGATACGTAAGGGTGAGAGCGCGTCATGGGTCGGCGTAGACCCGGCGAGCGGTGAGCGCGTCATGGCGGTCTCCGCGCCGGTCATCTTTCCCGCAGGTGAGATTGTCGCGGTCATCCGATGTGTCAGTTCGCTTGCGAACCTGCGCAGCCGCATGCTGCTCTACGCGCTGATGGCGGTGGTCGTCTGCGTGTTCATCCTGGCGTTTGTATTGCTGTCGAACAGCTTCTTTATCCGCTCCATCCTCACGCCTCTGCAGCAGGTCAATGATACTGCCATGCTCATCGCGCAGGGCCGCTACGGCGTCCACATCGCGCCGGTCTATCAAAACGAGATCGGTCAGCTTTGTACGACGATCAATCACATGTCCGACGCGGTCTCGCAGGCGGAGAAGACGAAGAACGACTTCATCTCATCGGTCTCGCACGAGCTGCGCACGCCTTTAACGGCGATCGGCGGGTGGAGTGAGACGCTGCTGTCCGGCGGTGTCGACGACCGTGCGGAGGTCGAGCGTGGTCTGCATATTATCCGCGACGAGGCGAGCAGGCTCTCTCGGATGGTTGAGGAGCTTCTCGACTTCTCGCGTATGGAGTCCGGTGAGCTGATGATGCGCATGGAGCGTGCGGACATCCTGCCCGACCTCGAGGACGTTGTGTTCATGTATATGGACACCTTGCAGAAGGAAGGTATGACCCTCGAGTTCCACGAGGACGAGGACTGTCCGCAGATCGTATGCGACCGAGCGCGTCTGCGGCAGGTATTCCTGAACATTCTGGACAATGCCCGCAAACACGGCGGCGACGGCAAACGCATCCTTGTCACCGCGCGGCGGATGAAATCCACCATCGATGTTGTGATCCGAGACTTCGGTCAGGGCATCCCGCCGGATGAACTGCCGCATGTCAAGGACCGCTTCTATAAAGGCAGCACCCGCGCACGCGGCAACGGCATCGGTCTGGCCGTGGCTGACGAGATTGTACGGCTCCACGGAGGGCGCCTGGACATCGCGTCGGAGGTCGGCAAGGGCACGACGGTTACGATCTCACTGCCCCTGTAAAGAACCCATTACACATATAAGCGGAGGTCTTATCCTTGTTTGAACTGGTCACATCCGCCACGCGCGCGGAGTATGACGCGTATGTCGAAGCGTCCCCGAAGGGACATTTTTTACAGTCGACGCTGTGGGCGGGCGTGAAGTCCGCGTGGAGCTGGGAGGGCGTGCTGTCGCGCGACGAAAACGGGAAGGTACGCGGCGCGCTGGGCATTCTCATCCGCCGCATCCCGGTATTGCCGGTAACGCTGCTGTACGGCGGACGAGGGCCGGTCTGCGATCTGACCGACGGCGCCGCACTCGACGATCTGGTAAAGGGTGCGCGGGCCGTCGCAAAGAAGCACCGTGGCTTTGCGCTGCGCATGGACCCCGACGTCCCCGCGTCGGATACGGCGTTTGTCACGGCATTGAAAAAGCGCGGGTTCGTGCTGCGTGATCCGGGCAAGAACTTCGACGGCATCCAGCCGCGCTTCGTCTTCCGGCTCGACGTCTCCGGTAAAAACGAAGATGAGGTTCTCGCGGGGTTCGAGCAAAAGACACGTTATAACGTCCGGCTCGCGATACGCAAAGGCGTGGAGGTACGTGTGTGCGGCAAGGAGATGGTGCCGGACTTCACGCGCATCATGGCGGTGACCGGCTCGCGCGACGGCTTCGCGACAAGACCTGCGTGGTACTTCGAGAGGATTCTCGACTGCATGGGCGAGCACGCGCGGCTGTACATGGCATTTTACGAGGACAAGCCCATCGCCGGGACGATCGCCATCCGCTACGGCGACAAGGTGTGGTACCTCTATGGTGCGTCGGCCAATGAGTACCGCAACGTGATGCCGAACTATCTGCTGCAGTGGGAGATGATCCGCTGGGCGGTGGAATACGGCTGCCGCATCTACGACTTCCGCGGCGTCTCGGGCGACCTGTCGGAAGACAATCCGCTCTACGGGCTGTACCGCTTCAAGAAAGGCTTCAACGGGGAGCTGTGCGAGTTTGCGGGAGACTTCGAGCTGCCGTTAAACCGTCCGCTTGCGGCACTGTGGAGATACGCGGAGCATACGCGAAAAAAGATCGGTCACACGCAGAATCAACGTACCCCGGCGGGAGAAGCGTAATCCGGTTTCCCTATTATCATCAGGGGGGTCTTGACGCATGAAAGCCTATATCATCGAAAAAGACAAGCTCAAGAACAACATCGACATCGTGAAAAAACGTGCCGGGGACAAGCCGATCTACGGTGTCATCAAGGCAGGCGGCTACGGTCTGGGGCTTTTACAGTTTGCCCGGATGCTGCGGGACGAGGGCATTGACCGCTTTGCCGTTACCGAGCCGTCCGACGCGATCCGGCTGCGTATGGCGGGATTCATCGACGAGGAGATTCTCGTTATGCGCTCCGTCGCGACCGAAGGTGATGTCTCGGACATTATCGACGCGCACGCCATCGCAACGATCGGCTCATACAACGATGCAATGCTTTTATCGGGTCTTGCGGAGAAACATTCGGAGATCGTTGAGGCGCACATCAAAATCGACACCGGCATGGGACGCTACGGCTTCCTTCCCGAGGAGACGGAGAAGATCGCACAGATTTACCGCTTCATGAAGCGCATCAACATCACGGGGCTGTACACGCACTTCTCCTGCGCGTTCGCGAATAAGAAGATGACGAAACAGCAGCTTGACCGGCTCTTGGAGACCGCGCAGACCTTGCGCAACGCCGGCTGTAATCCGGGCTGTGTCCACGCCGGAAATTCGAGCTTCCTGTTTCGGGGAGATCTTTCGTCGACCGACGCGGTGCGCATCGGGTCGGCGTTTCTCGGACGGCTGCCGTTCCGGGCGAAGGCGAACTGCGGGCTGCAGCCGGTGGGCTATGCGCGCTGCGATGTCGCGGAGGTGCGGTGGCTTGCCGAAGGTCAGACCGTCGGCTACGGCGCGGCGTATCGCTGCAAGAAGCCCACGCGCATTGCGGTCATCCCGTTCGGCTACACGGACGGCTTCGGCGTCGCACGTGTGAACGATATCTTCCGCTTCCGCGATAAGCTGCGTTACCTGCTGCACGACGTGAAGCTGCTGTTTATGAGGAAGCGCATGTATGTGACCATCCGCGGACGGCGCGCGCCGGTGCTCGGGCATATCGGTATGGTTCACTGCGTTGCCGACATCACGGGTATCCAGTGTGAGGTGGGAGACGAGGTCGTGCTTGACGTGTCACCGCTGTACGCCAACCCGTTGATCGAGAGAATCTATGAGTAGAGAGAAGATATATACAAAGAGTATATAAAGTTTTCCGAAAATCTCTTGCCAAAACCGCTGCGATGGTGTATAATAAAGGCACACACAATAAAGAAGGGTAGGCGCACTCAGCTATGAAGATGGTTCTCGCGATTATCAACCAGGACGACGCGAACATGGTTGTCAATGCACTTATGCAGGAGGGATACTCGGTCACGAAGCTCTCGACGACCGGCGGCTTCCTTCGTGCTGGCAACACCACTATTCTCGTCGGAGTCGAGGACGAGAAGGTGTCGAAGGTGCTCAACATCATCCATAAGCATTCCCACAGCCGTCGTCAGGTCATCCCGACTGCGAGTGAGCTGGGTATAGGGTATTATCCGTCGATGCCGGTTGAGGTCACTGTCGGCGGCGCGACGGTCTTCGTTCTCAACGTCGATCAGTTCCAGCGACTGTGACAATCGGCAACGCGGACGCGGCGCGCATCCTCAATGAGGCGATCGCGTCCGGCACCCTCACACAGACCATCTTGCTGACAGGCCCCGCAGGTTCGGGGAAGCGTCGGCTGGCACTTGCATGTGCCGAGAAACTGCTCGACGACCCACACGGACGCGCCGTACGCGGAGAACACGCTGACCTGCTGCTGTACGACTACGGCGACGAGGAGTTCAAGGTCGAATATGCCCAAGCGCTCAAGGAGGAGGCGTTCAAGTCTCCGGCTGAGGCAGACACGCGGGTGTTCGTGGTGTGCCACGCGCAGCGGATGAACATCGCCTCTCAGAATAAGCTCCTGAAACTGCTCGAGGAGCCGCCTGCACGCGTCTACTTCTTCCTGCTGTGTGAGAACGAGAGCGCGCTGCTGCAGACAGTTCTGTCACGCTGCCTGAAGCTGACAACGCAGCCGCCGCCGTTTCCAGATGCGCTCGGGGAACTGAAAGCGCGGTATCCGGAGTGTGACGAGCGGACTCTCACCGACGTGCTGCGTGATGCCGACGGCTATCCGGATGCCGCCGCGGCGCTGTTGGAGAGTACGGATGACACGGCGGTGACTGAGCTGGCGGGAGCGTGTTTGGACGCGATGGAAAAGCGCGACGAGCTGGGGTTATGGCGGCGGCTGTCCGGGGAAAACCTGCAGCGTGCCGACCTCAAGCGCTTCCTCGACATGCTGGCGCGTCTGACGCTTGACCGACTGCGGGAGCGGCGTGATGACGCGCTGATTGCTTTTATTCCCACGCTCTCCAGGATGCGGGAGATGGCCGACGGCAACGTCCCCTACTCCCACATCATCGGATTGTTTCCGCAATACTTTGCGGACAGACAGGAAAGATAACGCTGCCCCTGAAAGGAATCTGCATTTTGATAGAAATCATTGGAGTACGCTTCAAACGCGTCGGAAAGATATACTATTTTGAGCCGGCCGGTGAGACCTACGAGGTCGGCGACCATGTGGTCGTGGAGACCGCGCGCGGGATCGAAATGGCCGAGGTGGTGTTGACCAACAAGTCCGTCGATGAGACGACGCTCGTGCAGCCGCTGCGTCCGGTCATATGCCGTGCCAGTGAAAAGGATTTCTGCGTCGTCGAGGAGAACGCCCGTCGTGCGGTTGACGCATTCGCAATCTGCAAGAAGAAGATCGCTGCGCATAAACTGGACATGAAGCTCATCGAGGCGGAGTACACATTCGATGGCACGAAGATCATATTCTACTTCGCGGCGGATGGACGTGTGGACTTCCGCGAGCTGGTGCGTGACCTGGCGAGTGTGTTTCGGATGCGTATTGAGCTGCGGCAGATTGGCGTGCGTGACGAGGCGAAGCTGTTCGGCGGCCTCGGAATCTGCGGACGTCCGCTGTGTTGCGCGACGTTCCTCGACGACTTCCAGCCGGTCTCCATTAAGATGGCCAAGGAACAGAACCTGTCGCTCAACCCGACAAAGATTTCCGGTACCTGCGGGCGTCTGATGTGCTGCCTGAAATACGAGCATGAAGCTTATGAGAACCTCATCCGCACGACTCCGCGCGTCGATACAATTGTCCGGACGCCTGCCGGAAATGGAACGGTCGTCGACGTCAACCTGCTCAAGGGAACCGTCAAGGTGCGCATGGACCGCATGGCGGACGACTTCAGGGTCTTCCCCAAGGCGGACTGCAAACCGCTGCGGGAACCGAAACGTCCTCGCGAGGATGAGTTTCCCGATGACGATGCGCCATCGACCACTACAACCTGAATGATGATGAAAAGCTCCCGTTACACGCAGTAACGGGAGCTTTTTGATTGCTCAGACGTTTTCGTTGAGCCACTTCGCAGACTTTGCGATGCTCTCAAGCATCGGCATGTCGAAGCTCTCCTGCTCGACGGTGTACCACTTCACGCCGACCTGGTTTCCCAGCGCGATGATCTTCTTGTAGTCGATCACGCCATAACCGACCTCGGTGCACTCGAAGATGTGGTTTTTGACCTTCTCCTCGTCGCCGGGCTTGCGGTCTTTGACATGCAGCAGGCTACAGCGGGAGCCGTACTTCTTGATATAGTCATACGGTTCTACGCCGCCGATGCTCGCCCAGTAGCAGTCCAGCTCGATGCTGAGATTTTCAGGGGACGAATGCTCGAAGATGAGGTCAAACGCACGCTTGCCGTTGAAGATGTCAAACTCGCGGTAGTGGTTGTGGTAGTAGAAGCAGATACCCTCGCGCTTGAGCTGCGCGCCGATCTTGTCGAGCATGGCGCCCATCTCGCAGGCCGCGTCATACGAGCCGTACATCTCGCCGGGTACACCCGGGAGGACCAGCAGGTCGGTGCCGAGTGTGTGATGATCCTCAATGGTCTGCGCGATGGTGTCGGGCTGCAGAAGAGCCAAGCCGGTGTGCGTACCGGCGCAGACAATGCCCGCTTCGTCGAGCCATGCCTTGATATCGCTGACCGGATGGTCGAAGAAGCCCGCAAACTCGATGCCGGAGTACCCGGCTTTCGCGACGTCCAGGATTGCCTGATGGGAATCCGCCTTCATCAGCTCGCGGATGGAGTACATCTGAAGTGCTACATTTTTCATGGGGATACTCCTTTATGTGTAAATAATATCGCAGACTGAGACTTATGCCCACCACATTGCGGCAGGCTCCTCAAAAATCAGCGTATCCTTCAGGAATGCGACAGCCTTCTCAAGACCCTCGCGCGCGGACATCAGGCCGTCCTCGTGTTCGATGGAAATGGCGCCGTCGTAGCCGACCATGCGGAGATTGGAGATGATATCGCGCCAGACTTGCGCATCGTGACCGTAGCCGACGGTGCGGAAGACCCACGAGCGGTCGATGGCTTCTCCGTAGTGCCGGACGTCGAGCACACCGTTCATCCCGCAGTTGATCGGGTCGATCTTCGTATCCTTCGCGTGGAAGTGGTGGATCGCCGGGCCGAGACTGCGGATGACGGACGGGATATCCATGCCCTGCCAGAACAGGTGCGACGGGTCGAGGTTTGCGCCGATGACGGGCCCGACTGCCTCACGCAGCTTGAGCAGCGTTGTGGGGTTGTAGCAGCAGAAACCGGGATGCAGCTCGAGCGCGATCTTATTGACGCCGTGGCTCTCGGCGAACGCGGCGGCTTTCTTCCAGTACGGAATCAGTACATCGTTCCACTGGTAGTCGAGAATCTGCAGGTAATCCGGCGGCCACGAGCAGGTGACCCAGTTAGGCAGCTCCGACTTCGGACAGTCACCCGGGCAGCCGGAGAACGTCACGACCGTGTGGACGCCGAGCTGTTCGGCGAGCAGGACGGTCTTTTCGAAGGCAGCGTTGTCTTCGGCGGCGATGGCGGGATTGGGGTGGACGGCGTTGCCGTGGCAGGACAACGCGCAGATCTCCATCTCGTTTTCGGCGAGCAGGTCGCGCACCTGCTGGATGGCGGCGGGATTGCCCAGGAGCTGGTCGGGATCCATGTGGGTCTTGCCGGGACTGCCGCCGCAGCCGACCTCAACGGTCTGTACGCCCAGCGAATGCAGATACTTCAGCGCGGACGGGAAATCCATGCTGTAGAGAACAACGGTGAGTACGCCCAGTTTCATGGTGTGGCTCCTTTCGGTTATAGAATTGCGTGAAATCAATCGAAATACACGGGCTTGCCGGTCTTGGCGGACGTGTAGATCCCTTCGAGGATGCGTGTGACGCACAGCGCCTGCTCGGGCAACACGCAGGGGTCGGTGTCGCCTAAGATGGCGTCAATCCACTGGCGGGCTTCGCAGTAGGACGGGTCGCCGTCGCCGTGACCTACGTAGAACGCGGCACCGCCGGCTTTGAAGTCGGGCTTGGTGATGATCTGACGTCCCATGTCCACGGAGTTAAAGCGCAGGCCGTCGAGCATATCCGCGCCGCCCTTCGTGCCGCACAGCACGCATGCGGACTCGATCGGGTTGGCGATGTTCAGTGCCCAGGAGCTTTCCAGCACGATTGTCGCGCCGTTCTTCATCACAAGGAAACCGAACGCCGCATCCTCGACGGTGAATTGCTTGGGGTCCCATTCGCCCCAGGCGTTGCCGGCGTCGCGCTGATCGGCGAGCTTGCGGTAGGACGTGCCGACGACATAGGCAGGCTCATAGTTGTTCATCTCCCACAGCGTCAGGTCGAGCGCGTGGGTGCCGATGTCGATGAGCGGCCCGCCGCCCTGCTCGTATTCGTTGAGGAACACGCCCCAGGTCGGCACGGCACGGCGCCTGAGGGCGAGCGCCTTCGCGTAGTAGATTTCACCGAGGTCTCCGCGTTCGATCGCCTTTTTCAGATACTGCGTCTCCGGACGCTGACGCCCCTGATAGCCGATGGTCAGTTTCCGGCCGGTGCGCTTCGCGGCGGCGAGCATGTCACAAGCTTCGGCGTAAGTCTTTGCCATCGGTTTCTCGCACATGACATGGTGTCCGGCTTCGAGTGCGGCGATTGTAATGGGTGCGTGGCAGCGGTTCGGCGTGCAGACGTGGACGACCTCGATATCGGTCTCCTTCGCGAGCAGCTTCTTGTAATCGACGTAGACGCGGGCGTCGGACGTGCCGAACTTCGTCGCGGCGTCGACGGCGCGCTGCTCGATCAGGTCGCAGAAGGCGACGACCTCGACCTCCGGGATCTTCGCCAGCGACGGCAGATGTTTGCCGGTGCCGATGCCTCCGCAGCCGACGATTGCGAGTTTCACGGTTCTTGCCATAATGATATCCTCCGATATTGTATCAGTTTTACGCGCGTATCAGCGCTTTTTGGATTTCGCAGACGTACATCGTGTGGTAATCATGCTCGGGGTAGCAGCGGCGGTCGGGGTCCGGGTCGATGAAGCACTTCGGGTCGAGCTGCTGCGCATACAGTTTGCGGCAGATGAGCGCCATCCGTGCCTCTTTGAAGTACGGCGTCTCACCGTCGAATACGGTGGTCAGACCCGCGTGCGCAATCTTATCCTCGCTGCGTCCCGAGACGGCGCCGAGGTAGTTAAGCTGCTCACGAAAACTCTCATCGAAGAAGGTTAGCGACAGTGTGTCATGCGTATCGACGAAGGTCTTGGTGAAGCGCTGCGGACGGATAAAGACGAAAGCCGCGGGCTTGCTCCACAGCACGCCCAAGCCACCCCACGACGCTGTCATCGTATTGCAGCGTGTTTCATCACCGGCGGCAATCAGCATCCACTGCTTGCCGATGAGGTCAAAGGGGTTGTCGGTGAACGTGTTCAGTGCGGCTTCCCGAAAATCAGCCATAAAGGCACCCTTCCTTTCTAAACAAAATTCCGGAGCGTATACTCCTCTCTTCCCTATCATAAGCGTTTTTTGCCGTTTCGTCAAGCACATCACGTAAATTTTTCGCCGCCCGGATATAAAAAACAAGACCTCCGAAAACCGGAGGTCCTGCAAAGACCGTTTTACGCTTCCAGAGTTGCAAGGCCATAGTACTCATCAAAGAACCACTCGGCGAACTTTATGCTCTGGACGGTTGCGGTATTGTCCTCGAAGTTGATCTCCATCCGCAGCGTACCGATGTAGTCGTCGATGGCGTAGCAGACAAGATGTAACGTGGAATCGGTCACCCAGGCAGCGGAGGTCACGCAGTCGTAGCCGTATCCCGCCGGCGTCCCGATGCGGCTGCCGTAGTAGTGCGTCTCGGGGAACCGGCTGCCTGCCTGCTTGCCGATCCCGAACGGCAGCGTATGCGCACCTGTCGCGTTCGTCCACGCAAGTGTCCCGGTATCGCCGTTAAGCGTGACGCACAGAGAGGTAAAATTCAGCTCGTTGCCGGAGGAACGATATGTCACGCCGCTGATCCTTTCCGCCATCGGGGACGTCGCCGCACCCTCGACGTGAATAATCTCCTGACCGTCCCAACGGGCGCGGGCTTTCTCATACGCATCGGGATTTTCCGGCAGCGAGACATATTTCTCAAGGTACGGATAGATTTCGGTCCACAGCGCCTCATAGATGACGCAGGTTGCCGACGGAATCGCCTGCGTATCTCCGGTGGTGACAAGGATGAAGTCCTGATCGGGCAGGCAGATCGCAAGCTGCGCACCCATGCCGCGGCACGCAAAGCCGTTGTGACGCGTACGCCAGAACTGGTAGCCGTAGCCGAAGGTATGCTCATAGTCTCCGGCGGTGAAGGTGTTGTCGATCTGCTTGGAGGTCGCAGCTTTAATATAGTCGGCGGGGATGAGCTGCTGCCCGTTGATGACGCCGCCGTTCATGCAGGTATAGGCGAACTTCATCAGATCGCGCGGTGTCGCCAGCACACCTGAACCGCCCCACTCGTGTCCGCACGGCGTTTCGATGCAGCGGATGTCCTCGCTCATACCGGCGGGAATGAACAGCCGGTCACGCAGGAACTCCGTGAACTCGACACCCGTGATGCGCTTGACGATAATCGACAGCATCATCGTGGCGGTGGTGTCGTAAGAGAAGATTTTCCCGGGCAAATGGGTTGGCAACGTCTGGAAGTAGGACGCTGCCCAGTCGGGTTTTTGTGGGGTGTAGGTGCAGGAATCGTTGCGCAGATGCGGCGTCGCCATCATCAGCAGGTCGCGGATTGTTGCGGCGGCGGTATAGGGATGCAGATCCTCCGGCACGAGATCGGGGAAGAACTTCGTGACCAAATCGTCGAGCGCGAGCTTACCGTCGCCGATAAGGATGCCGATCGCGACGGAGACGAAGCTTTTGGATGTGGAGTACAGCCGGTGCTTGCGGTTGACATCAAAGGGCTTGCGGTAGGTCTCGAACACGAGCTTTCCGCGCCGGAGCATCAGGATGCTGTGCATCGGCAGGCGTTTGTTCTCCAGCCGCATCAGGAAGCGCTCGACGGCTGCGGACGGGATACCAACGGCCTCAGGGGTGGTCATGGGAAATTCAAACTTCATCGTAATCCTCCTGTTCACGCACGCGAGCCGCTTGCAAAGCCGTGATAGCCCTGCAGGAACCACTCGGCGTTCTTGTCCGCGAGCATTGTGACGGTGTCACCATCAAAGGTGAACTGCATCTTCAGGTTGCCGAAGCAGGTGTCGGTAATCCACACGCGTGTCAGCAGCGAACGATCTTCAACCCACGCGGCGGAGGCGTGGCACTCCAGCCCATAGCCCGCCGGAACGCCGATGCGCCGGTCGTAGTACTGCGTTTCGGTGAACGCCTGCGGGATGTTGCGTCCGATACCGAACAGAATCTCATGTGTGCCGGTGCCGTTGTTATATCTGAGCAGTACGCGGTCACCGTCGAAGTCAAACCGCAGGCTTGTCCAGCCGAGGTCGTTTTCCGTCATACGATAGGTCGATCCGGAGACAAGCGCCGACATGGGCGAGCTGAGCGCGCCCTCGACACACAGCAGCTCACGCGTCGAGGTGTAGGTGGTCAGCGAGTCGTACGCAGCCGGATTGTCTTTGAGCGGCATATCCGACAACGCCGGGTAGACTATATCCCACAGAGCGTCGGTGATGTTCTGCAGTGCAAAGGGCTGACCCTGCGTATCGCCGGTAAAGACGAGGACGAGGTCACGGTCGGGTACGCAGATCGCGCACTGGGAGCCCATGCCAAGCGTCGCGAAAGCGTTGTGTGTCATCCGCCAGAACTGGTAGCCGTAGCCCTGCTGTTCCTCATGGGCGGTATTGAGCAGTGAGTTGTCGATCAGCCGGGAGGTTGCGGCGCGGATATAGTCCTCCGGAATGAGCTGCTGACCGTTCCAGCGTCCGCCGTTCATACAGACGAGCGCGAATTTCGCAAGGTCCTGCGGCGTTGCCTGGACACCGGAGCCGCCCCATTCGTGCCCGCAGGGCGTCTCGACGCACCAGATGTCGTCGTTCATCCCGGCGGGAATGAACAGCTTCTCACGCAGGAACTCCGTGAACTCCATCCCGGTCAGCCTGTGGACGAGGATGTTGAGCGTGGTCGTGGCAGATGTGTCATAGCGGAAAACCTGGCCGGGCTTGTGCGACACAGGATACTGTACGAACGACTTGCCCCAGTCCGGGCAGGTGTCGCAGTAGGATGTGCGGCTGATGTGCGTAGACATGCGCAGCAGGTCGCGTACGGTTGCCTCGAGCGTCCAGGGCGACGGGTTTTCCGGCACCCACTCGGGAAACAGCTCGGCAATTGTAGAGTCAAGCGATAGTTTTTCCTCGCCGATAAGGATGCCGATGGCGGCGGAGACGAAGCTCTTGGAGGTGGAGTACATACGGTGCTTGCGGTCGCGGTTGAAGGGCTTCCAGTAGCACTCACAGACGAGCTTACCGTGACGGACAAGCAGGACGCTGTGCATACACAGGCGTTTGTCCAGAATCTTCCGCAGGAACGCCTCAATCGCGTCGGACGGGATACCAACGGACTCGGGAACCGCGGTGGGCAGCGATGTCGGACGGGACATAAGATACCTCCCTTGTAAAGAGGGGACGCTGAACGTCCCCGCAGGTTGTGTTATTGTACGCCGATTTCGTCGAGAATTGCGGTAAGCGCCTTATACTGCGCGGTGTACGCCGCGATGCCGTCGGGATAGGCATCGCGCACGGTCTGCTCCGAGACGGTCGCCTCAAGGCTTTTAAGGCTCTCGAACGTACGCAGATGCGGCTCCATTGTCAGAAAGCCGTCGTAGCCGGTGCGCTCCAGGTCGGCGAAGATCTCCCGCAGGTGTCCGTCTCCGGTGCCTGCCAGGACAACCTGATGATCGGAATAGAGGGCGTCCTTGATGTGGACGTAGCCGATGTACGGCCGCAGCAGTTTGTACGCCGCGACGATGTCGTCATCGCACTGGACAAAGTTCGCGAAGTCGAAAACAGCGACGAGCGTTGTGTTCGAGAGCGTCCGGTGCAGATATTCGCAGCGCGTGCCGATATCGCCGAAGATGCCCTTCTCGTTCTCGTGCATCGGGATGACGCTGGCTTTCTCGCAGATCGCAATGAACTTCCGCATCTTAGCAATCACGACATCCGCGTAGTCGGCGGGGTTTTTATCCTTCGGAATGTAAAAGGAGAACATGCGGATGTACTTACAGTCGAGAATCTTCGCAATTCTGCACAGCGTTTCGAGCTGCGCGCACTGCTTATTGAACGCGGCTTCGTCGTCCACCGGCACCTTGCCGATCGGCGAGCCGAGAGATGAGACCTTCAGTCCGTACTCGTCGAGCATCGGCTTGATGTAGCTGCGCGCCTCGTCTTCGGTGAAGTCGACAATCGAGCGGCCGTCGAGCGCGCGGATGCACAGGTACTGCATCCCGAGAGAGCGGACGGTTTCAAGCTGGGTACGGAAGTCACGCGCGGCTTCGTCCGCGAAGCCTGAAATCATGGCTTTACGCATTGTTATCATCATACCTCCTATGGACAGATATCAGGAAGCGAGAATCTGCGTCCACAGATCATCATAGACCTGTGTATATTCGCCCAGATCCTCGTAAACCTCACAGCGGGCGTAGATGGAATCATCGGGGTACTGGGTGATGTCGGACTTGGTCTCCTCGTCAAGGGCGTTGTAGACCTCAATCTGCGGGGTAGAGTAGCAGATATAGTCGCGGTTCGTTGCGGCGATGTCGGTGCGGCACATGAAGTTGATGAACTGCTCGGCGAGGTCCTTGTTTTTCGAGGACTTCAGGATGCACATGTTGTCAAACCAGATGTTCGAGCCTTCGTCCGGTATGACATAGGAAAGGTTCTCGTTTCTCTCCATGACGAACGCGGCGTCACCGGAGTACATGACGGCTATGATCGCCTCTCCCGCGATCATCATATCCTTCATCTGGTCGCCGGCGTAGGAGAGGACGAGGGGTTTCTGCTCGAGGAGCTTGGCCTTCGCGGCGGCGAGCGCGGCATCGGAGTGGTCGTTCATCGAGTAGCCGAGGTACTTGAGCGTCAGGCCGATGGAATCGCGCACTGAATCCCACATGAGGATTTCACCCTTGTACTGCTCATCCCAAAGCACACCCCAACTTGTCGGTTCCTCGGAAACGCGGGTGGTGTCATAGACAATACCGACGGTACCCCACATATACGGCACGGAATACTTGTTGTCCGGGTCGAACGCGAGGTTCTTGTACTTCGCGTCGATCAGGGACATGTTGGGGACGTTCTTGTAGTCGATTTCCGCGAGAAGGTTCTCGCGGATGAGCTTTTCGATGATGTAGTCGGACGGGAAGATGACATCGTAGGACGAGGAACCGCCGGCGGTGATCTTGGTGTACATATCCTCGTTCTGCTCATAGGTGTCATAGACGACCTTAATGCCGGTCTCCTCGGTGAACTTGTCGGTGACGCCTTCGGCGATGTAGTCGCCCCAGTTGTAGACATAGAGGGTCTTGTTTTTATTCGACGCGTCCGTGCAGCCGGAGAGGGCGAGCGTCAGAAGCGTCGCGAAGACAAGGAGAAGGGAGAGAACTTTCTTCATGTTGTTTTCCTTTCTGAATGACACCGTGTATGGGTGTCCCTCTGTAAAATGTTACCGGCTGGACGCCCGTGCGCCTGCGGAGACCGGACGGCTGTCGGACCGTTTGGCGTCATTGGCGCTGCGCAGATTGATGATGAGCAGAAGGCTGAGGACGACGATGAACATGATGGCGGACAGCGCGTTGATCTCCGGCTTGATGCCGCGGCGCGCCATTGAGTAGATCATGATGGACAGCGTGCTGACACCGGAACCGGTGGTGAAGAACGAGATGACAAAGTCGTCGATGCTCATCGTGAAGGCGAGCAGGAAGCCCGTGACGATCCCGGGGCTGATCTCGGGCATGACGACGCGGAAGAACGCGGTGGCAGGCGGTGCGCCGAGATCCTGGGCAGCTTCATAGAGGTTCGGATCGAGCTGCTTGAGCTTCGGCATCACCGACAGGATTACATAGGGAATGTTGAAGGTTACATGGGCCAGGAGCAGCGTGAAGTAGCCCAGCCGCAGTCCGAGCGCCGAGAAGATCAGCAGCAGCGAGACGCCCGTGACGATATCGGCGTTGAGCATCGGGAGATAGGCAAGGCTCATGACGGCCATCTTCGAGCGTCTGCGCATGTTGTAGATGCCGACCGCCGCCATCGTCCCGATGACCACGGCGATGACACTCGACAGCAGCGCGATGGTCACGGTCGTCGATAGCGCACGCATAATCTCGGAGTTGGAGAACAGCGCCCTATACCAATCGAGTGTCAGTCCGCCCCATTTTGCGCGCGACTTCTCGGAGTTGAACGAGTAAACAATCAGCACGACGATCGGTGCGTAAAGGAACAGGAAGATCAGGACGCTGTAGACATAGGAGAGCCTTTTGAAGAATTTCACAGAAGCTGCCCTCCTTCCTCACGGTCTTTTTCATAGGAGGAGGTGAAGTTCATCGCCAGGAGGATGAGCACCATGATGATGACGCTCATCGCGGAGCCGAAGCCCCAATTGCCGGTGGTCTTGAACTGCTTCTCAATGAGGTCGCCGATGAGGGCATTCTGACCGCCGCCGAGCAGCTTGGAGATGACAAAGGTGGTGACGGCGGGCATGAAGGTCATTGAAATCCCGGACGCCACGCCGCCCAGAGACAGCGGTAAGATAACACGTCCGAAGACCTTCATACTGTCCGCGCCGAGATCCTGCGCCGCCTCGATCACCGACTGGTCGATCTTGATCAGCACATTGTAGATGGGCAGGATCATAAAGGGCAGGAAGTTATAGACATTGCCGAGAACGATCGCCCACTGGGTGTACATGATATTGAATGCCGGGAGGTTGATCGCCTCGAGGAAGGAATTGATAAGGCCGGTCTTCTCCAGCAGCGACATCCACGAGTAGGTACGCAGCAGGAAGTTCATCCACATCGGCAGCACAAACAGTACCGACAGCACCTGCCGCAGTCCGGGCCGCAGCTTCGAGAGAATATATGCCATCGGGTAGCCTAAAAGCAGGCAGATGGCGGTGCTGATGACGGCGATGTAGATCGAGCGCCACAGAACCTGCAGGTAGACGGGATTCGAGAAATCGAAGAACTTTTTATAATGCTCCAGGGTCAGCGTGACGCCGTTTTGCGGACTGACGCAGAAGCTGTAAACGACAATGAGGAGCAGGGGTGCTGCGATGAAGATGAGCGCATAGATGGTGAAGGGCAGTGCGAGCAGGGATGTACGGCGCTTACGCATCCTCTTCGCCTCCCTCTTTCCCATGCGGACGCGGGGACTTTTTCATGCAGTGGATGGCGTCGGGCGTGATGAGCAGAGACACCTCCCGCCCGATTTCCTGGTTGTCCGTGGACTGGACGAGGAAGGAGAAGTCGCGGGTGCGGATGATCATCTCATAGTGGACGCCTTTGAAGATGGAGGACTCGACGATTCCCTCGAGCTGTCCGGCCCCGGGGCTGAGGATGTCCACATCCTCCGGACGAACGACGACATCGATGTCCTCGTTCTCAGTAAAGCCCGCGTCAAGGCATTCGAAGCGGGAACCGGCGAAGCGTACGACGTAGTCTTTTTCCATCCTCGCATCAATTATATTCGATTCGCCGATGAAGTCGGCGACAAAAGCGTTTTTTGGTTCGTTGTAGATATCGGTCGGCGAGCCGATCTGCTGGATTTCGCCGCGGTTCATGACGACGATCGTGTCGGACATCGTCAAGGCTTCCTCCTGGTCATGCGTGACATAGACGAAGGTGATGCCCAGATGCTGCTGGATTTTTTTGAGCTCCAGCTGCATTTCCTTGCGCAGCTTGAGGTCAAGCGCGCCGAGCGGTTCGTCGAGCAGCAGGACCTTCGGATGAAGCACCAGCGCCCGTGCGATGGCGACGCGCTGCTGTTCGCCGCCGGAGAGCGACGAGACCGTGCGGTTGTCATATCCGCGGAGGTTGACCAGTTCCAGCATCTCCCCCACCCTGCGTTTGCAGTCGGCATCCCCGACCTTGCGCAGCCGCAGACCGAAGGCGATATTTTCGAAGACGTCCAGGTGCGTGAACAGCGCGTACTTCTGGAATACCGTGTTGACCTCACGTTTGTGTGGAGGCAGCTCGGTGATATCCACGCCGTCGAACAGGACGCGCCCGGAGGATGGTGTCACAAACCCGCCGATGATTCGGAGTGTTGTGGTCTTGCCACATCCGCTCGGCCCCAGCATCGTCAGAAACTCCCGGTCCCGGATATGCAGATTCAGGCAATTGAGTACCTCGGTGCCCCCGAAGTGCATAACGATGTTGTCAAGCCGAATCAGTTCTTTCTCCATCTATCAACCCGCCCTTTGTGAAGGTGTTCTTTCATAAAAACACGTTCCCGATATAGGAAAGGACGTTACGAAGGGTATCGCGTAAGTGCCCTCATAACATCCTAATTGTATCATATCATAAATACGCGAAATGTCAAGGGTTTTCGCGATTATCCTGCATTTTCTACGGCGGAGACAATATACCTCCCACTCGTCGGCGGTTTACTCGCATATCCTCCAAAATACGCCGGTTTTGAAACGCCGCATACGCTCAATTCCGCACCCGTCACAGGTCGATGCCGAAGTCTTTCGCGAACGGCACCTCCCGCACCGTGAACGTGCGTCCTGCGAGGTCATCAAGTAGTCCGCCGTCCGTGAAATGAAACGTCACCTTGTACGCGTACAGCGCCTGTTTGTCCGCTCCGTAGGGTTTGTTCAGCGCGTTCGTGCCGTATTTCCCGTCACCCAGCAGCGGATGTCCGAAAGCCGCCATCTGCGCGCGGATCTGATGCGTACGCCCGGTGATCAGCCGGCATTCGAGCAGGCTCAGCTCTCCGCGCACCGCGAGTGTCCGATACTCCGTCACCGCCGTGCGCGAGTCCTCCGTACGAACCCCTCCGACCGTCACGCGCTTGTTGTCCATGTCGCGTGTGAGCACGTCCTCGAGCCTTCCTGAAGACGGGTCGGGATGGCCGTGCACGACGCACAGGTAGCGCTTGTCGACCTCGCGCAGCCGGATGCGCTCGTTCATCTCACGCAGCGCGGCGGCGGTCTTTGCGGCAATCACGATTCCGCCGGTGTTGCGGTCGATCCGGTTGCACAGACTCGGTGCAAAGCTGTTCTCCCGCGTCGGGTCCCATTCTCCCTTCATCTGCAGATAGCTCTGAAGTCTTGCCAGCAGCGTATCGGTCTCGCGGCCGTCTTCTCCCGGATGTACCGACAGCCCCTGCGGTTTATCCAGCAGCAGGATTCGTGCGTCCTCATAGACGACACGGACGTCCGGCGGCGCGCTGACCGGCTTCGGACGCTGGTACGCCGCGAGCACTTCCTCATAGACGTAGATGTCCACAACGTCGCCTTCATATAGCCGTGCGGACGGCTCGGTGCGCTTGCCGTTGAGCTTCACGCGCTTCTCCCGGATGAGCTTCTGCCACAGAGATCCCGCGACACCCGGGACAGCCTTGCGTAAAAAAGCGTCGAGCCGCTGCGATGCGTCGTTGCAGCCGATGGTGTATTTGCGCATATCGTATCCTCCGCGTACGGAGCGATGTAGGGAGTGCTCCATGCTTATCCATTATACCATGACGTATTCATTTTCGCAAGCCCAGGTTTTTTCGCAGACTGCACTTGACTCTCGGAGAAAACGGTGGTACAATAAGAAAAACAAACAATCCGGGCGAAAAATGAAAAACGGAGAAAATCAGATGAATCATACATTGAAACGCGTCATGGCTCTGCTGCTGTGCGCCGTGATGTTAAGCTGCGGTGTCCTCGCCGAGGATGCAAAGATCAATCCAGATGAGTACACATCGCGCTATCCCGAGGCCGTCGAGCGGATGTTGTTCACGGGTATCCTGAAAGGTTCGGACAAGGGACTGCAGCTTGAGAAAACGCTGACCCGCGCGGAGGCTGCCGTACTGCTGGTACGCGTGATGGGTGCCGACGCGGAGCTTTTAGATACAGACGTGCCGTTTACGGACGTGCCGGAATGGGCGCTTCCTTTTGTTGCATATCTGTACACGGCGGGCGCGGTCAAAGGCATGTCGGCGACATACTTCGGGTCGCAGGAGTCCGTTACGGCTCAGCAGTTCTGTACGATGCTCCTGCGCGCGCTCGGCTACTCCGACAAGTCCGGTGACTTCACCTACAAGAACGCTCTGGGGTTTGCCGTCAAAATCGGGATGATTACCGCGGAGGATGCCGACGCGATGAAGATGACATTCGTGCGCGATGACGCGGCGTATCTGTGCTGCGCGGCACTCAACCACAACGGCAGGAACGGGAAGGAACCCTACGCGATCAGAAAAGCCGGGGAGCTCAACAACTCTTACCGGATATCCGAAGCGCAGGTTATGACCGGCACAAACGAGGTATACAACCGGCTGAAGGCGGCGTCGAAGGCGCTCGCGGCGCTGGACAGCTATAAAATCACGCAGAAGGCCGTTTATACGTATCGGGGCAAGACCGTTGACCGCCGCGAGACGCTGAACACGACGGTCTACGTCGCCCCGACTGTGGGCGCTTCGCTCTATGACATAAAGCTTGTGGAAAAGTCCTTTAGCAAGGTTACCCGTGAGCAGCGCGTCTACACTTACACGGACGGCGCATATATGGCACTGTACTCAAGCGATACGGGAAAGTGGATCGGCTCCGATTCCGCCGATCCGGCATTGGTGCGGCGCTGCCGCAATATCTTCGACACGCTGTTCGCCCCTGACACCACCTATATCAGGAACTTCGATGTCTCCGTGAAGGACGGCATCGTCACGCTCTCGGGATATCATTTCCGGCTGGAGCTGCTCGCGGACATGACCGGCGACATCGATATGCAGTATTACTTCGACATGGTCATCCGTCTGGACGCGAAGACGAATCTGCCGATTTCCGTGAGCTGCTCATACGCCGACAAGTGGGAGATCAACGGAAAACCCGCCGACGTTGTGTACAAGGTGGAATATACCTTCGACGGCTTCAACGAAACCGAGCTGCCGATGACGGTCATGGGGCTGGAGGAGTTCCTCAAACAGAGATAACATCAAGAGAGGGAGACAAATTTCCTTTCTCTTGATGCAAAGACGGAGAAAAAATGGAACGCCGGAACGTCTCTGCGGCGGAGATACGGAAAACCGCGCTGCGGATACAAGACAGCAAAAACTCCCGGTGCCGGCAGAAGGCGTGCATAGGCACCGGGAGTTTTGTGTATGAAGATCAGGTCACTTGGTACCGAAGATACGGTCGCCGGCGTCACCGAGACCGGGGACAATGTAGCTGTTCTCGTTGAGGCATGTATCGACGCAGCCGATGATGAGCGAGACATCGGGATGCTCACGGTGCAGACGTGAAAGACCTTCGGGCGCGGCGATGATGTGCATACACTTGATGCTATGACAGCCGCGCTGCTTGATGAAGTTGACCGCAGCGCAAGCGCTGCCGCCGGTCGCAAGCATCGGGTCGAGCAGAATGACCTGGCGGTTCTGAATGTCGTCGGGAAGCTTGCAGTAATACTCATGCGGCTCTTTGGTGACGGGGTCGCGGTAGATACCGATGTGTCCGACTTTTGCCGGCGGAACCAGCGCAAGGATGCCGTCGACCATGCCGAGACCCGCGCGCAGGATCGGAACGATTGCGAGCTTGCGTCCGGCGAGCTTGTACGCCTTCGTCTTCGCGATGGGCGTCTGAACCTCACACTCCTCCAGCGGCAGATCACGCAGCGCCTCGTACGCCATCAGCATCGAAATTTCCGAGATCAGCTCACGGAACTCCTTGGAACCGGTGGAACAGTCGCGCAGGATCGTGATCTTATGGTGGATCAGCGGGTGATCCATGATAACAACCTGACTCATAAACAACATAAACCTTTCCGACGAAAATTTTGTTTTTTATTATAACACAGCCCGTACCGTTTTTCAACCCCTGTCGAAAAACACATGGTACTTTTTTTGAATGTCAGCGGCTGCAGGCGGACACACGGAGTGACGCTGAGCCTTGACAAACGTACGGGCAGCGCTGCAAGCGCCTGGGAGCCGACCCGGAGCGGGTGAGCAGATCTGCGGAAGATGAAGTCGACCTGAGCCTGCTGCGTGACATGTTCCGTGCACTGTAAAAAAACAGGAAGCGGTTGGATTTTCCGCTTCCTGTTCTCTTTTATGGGTTATTCAATTCCGCGTAGGCGAGCATATTGCGGCACAGGTACAGCACGATCGTCGCGATGAGGGAGTTGCATGCGAGCATTGCGAGGAAGATGGTCGCGTCGGAGGATAGAATTGTGACGCCCACAGTGTTGAAGATTGCCGCGAGGACGATGCCCGGGGCAGCCAGCAGCACCATGGTGATGAAGAAGAATACCAGCTCCAGCGCACGGACGGTCAGCCCGGAGAAGACCCGCTCGACGAGGACGAAGCCGGAGAGGAACAGGTACGCGAACGAAAACCCCGCGAGTGTACAGAGCACGGTTTCGGCGGCGCTCAGCCCGCAGATCAGTGCGATTGGCGCAAAGCATAAAAGCGAGTAGAGCGCGAGCTTCGGCAGGCTTTCGGCAATCGACCAGAACAGCTTTTTGAAGGGCGGTTCGGGGATCAGGTAAATGTATGGTCTGGGGAGCTCCTTGGGCATCCGTCCAAGACTCACGGCGAACATCAGCATGTAGACCGCAAACGAGAACCCCGCTGCAATACCTGCTTCCCGCATGATCAGCGAGAACAGGATGCTCACGACAATGAAGATCAGCATCGACAGGCTCAGGTAGAGCGTATCCTCACGGCTGTTCTCGAGGTTGTGCTTGTGAAAGAGCACATCCGCACCCCAGCCCTTTTTGAGCGATCCCTTTCTGCGATACAGCTTGGTTGACGTGAATGACATGCCGCCCTGCTTTGCCGCGGCTTTCATGCGGTGGGTCGTCTCGGTCAATCCCAGGACGTCCTCATAATAGTCGGTGTCCGAGCGGGTCACGAGGAAGGTCAGAAGCCCGATGAACGCGCATGTTCCGAGCGTTCCGGTGAGGACGGCGACGAAGTTTTCGGTACAGAGCCCGGCGGCGGCATGCGACAGCCAACCGGAGACAGGGAACCACGCAAGCGTCGTGACGGCGAGGTTGACCGCCGCCGGCAGCAGCGTTGCGCGGTCGCCCAAAAGCGACAGGATGATTGCTGCCGCGATCACACCCAGCACGCCGTAGCACGCGAGCTTCACGTTCCTGCGCCGCTGCTCCGACGATGACGTCAGCGTATAGACAACCATCGCCGTGAGCTGCCCGCAGAAGACCGACAGGCTGTACCCGATGAACAACCATACCAGGTGGATATAGGTGATGCCGTAGGTCCGGTGCAGCATCGTGTACTGGAACAGCAGGAAGAACCCCACGAGTAAGGAGCTTCCGAGCTGCTGCGTGAGACCGTAGAACAGCACGCGCTGACGTCGGAAGGGTGCGGTGAAGACGAGATTGACGTCCGCCATCGAGAACATCGTTGCGCCCTTGGAGAAGCCGTTGTTTGCGATGGCCAGGAAGACGAATGAGTACAGCACGAATGCGATGGCGTACAGCTCGTTGGGGTCGCGCAGCTCGGACGCATCCGGTTCCTCGCTATTGCCCGCGAAGACCGTGAAGAACAGCATTCCGATCACGACCAGCGACAGGATCAGCCGCAGCGGACTGCGTACAAAACGCTTGACATTGTTCACAAGCCGCCGTTCCAGCAAGTAGATCAGCGGGGAGCGCATCACGACTCCTCCTTCTCGCCGGTAATCGGCTTACCGTCTTCACCGGTAAGCTGGAAGAACAATTCCTCCAGTGATTGTTCGTGACACTCGTTGTTATAGCGTGTTGCGGCGAATTCTCCCTTGTTCATAATGTGCACGACGTCCCAGTAGTCCTCGACGGTGGAGATCATATGGGTGGAGATGAGCTGCGCGACGCCCGCCTCCCGCAGCTCACGGAACAGCTTTGTCAGCTCGCGGATGGCGTATGGGTCGAGACCGACGAGCGGTTCGTCGAAGATGATCGCGCGCGGACGGATGGTGAGCGCGCAAAGGATCGAGAGCTTTTGCTGCATCCCTTTGGACAGCTCTTTGGCCAGCGTGTCCCGCTTTTCATATAATTCGAAGCGCTCGAGCAGCGCGTCGGTGTAGGGCTTATCCTCCGGCACCTTATAGGCGCGTCGGAGGAACTCGAGGTGTTCGGCAACCGTCAGAGCCTCGTAAAGCGCCGGCATCTCCGGGACATATCCTAAGAGCTTCTTCGCCTCGATCGATTTGTTCGGGAAGCCGCCGATGGTGATCTCACCCTCAAAGCGCAGCAATCCTGCGATGCACTTGATGATTGTCGACTTTCCTGCGCCGTTGGGACCCATGAGGATGGCGATCTTTCCCTCGTCGACGGAGAAGCTGATGTCGTGGTTGGCGACAAGTTTGCCGTAGCGCTTGGTGACGTGCCTGATATCGAGCATAAGACGCAAGTCCTCCTTGTTATGATCTGTGCAGCTCCAGGAAAAAGTACGGGTCACGGCGGATGGCGTCGCAGCCTTTCTTCAGCAACGCGTGGGAGTCGATCAGGTACGCTTCAGCGCCGAGCACGCGGCCGCGATGAAGCTCCGACGCGTCGAGCAGGCTTTCCGCCCGGGCGTATCTCTGCGCGCCGTAGCGGTTGATGCCGTGGCGGTGGTGGTCGACCTCGTATCGGCTTCCGTCGCGCTCAATCATCGTGTAGTGCCACGGATCCGGCAGTAATACATACATCGCGGGTGCGGCTTCCTCGACACCGTGCATGAACGTCATCGGCCCCATCCCGCAGCCGAGCATCAGAATCTTTCCGCCCACACCCGGCAGCTTCCGAAACGGCGAACGCTCTCCTACCGGTGTCCGGTCGTCACGATGATCTTTCGTCAGCGTATCGGCGAGCGCACCTCTCGCGCAGACCGAGTGTGTCGGGTGGACACTGCGCACAACATCCGGAAGATGCCGGAATGTTTCAGGCAGCAGTCCGACACATGCCGGGGTATCGTTGTATGACCAGACGGGGTTCTGCTTGTTCACCGTCGCGTAGGACAGCGCCGGCAGCAGCAGCGTACCGGCATCCCCTACTGCGAGCTGCACGGTATCGAGGATGTACGCGGGCGTCTCGGTCACGCCGAGGGATTTCATTGACGAGTGCATCAGAAGGGCGTCGCCCGGCTGTACGCCCAGAGCACGCAGGTCACGGATCATCTGATCGCGTGTATTCATAAAACCCTCCGTCCTTTCGAGATGACCATGTGGAGGTTGAAGTCCTCGTCGGCGATGAGGATATCGGCGTCGCAGCCGGGTTCAAGCCGTCCGATGTGGGACATCCCCAGCATCCTTGCGGGATTCCCAGACGCCATGCGCCAGACGTCTTCCGTCGGGAGGCCGGAGTGGCGTTTCATATTATAGCATGCCTTGTCCATCGTCAGCTCACTGCCGTCGAGCTTGCCGTCGACCCAGTGGATATCGCAGTCGTCGGAGCTGTGCGGTTTGCGCGGAGGCTGTTCGGTACGTGTATCGGATGCGTCGTCTTCGGTGAACGGGACGCTGTCGGTGATGACATGGATGCGCGACAGTCCCTTGCAGCGGATGCACAGCCGGATGCGTTCGGGTGCGACATGAGCGCCGAGGTGGTCGGGGATGATCTCCGCGTAGACACTGTCGTCAAGGTCCACAAGCTCATCCATCGCGACCTTGCGCACCCCCATGCGCTCGGTGTAGTCGCCCGACGCACAGTAATGGTGCGTGGCATTGATAAGCCCGTACCGTTTCATCATCGCGTAGGTTTCGCGCGTGGCAGAGCCGTGGCCGCAGGCGAGCGGGATGCCGTAAGCTTGGGCACGCGCGAGGATTGGCTCGAGATTTTCAACATCCGGCGCGGCCATCATCAGCTTTGCCTGACCTCTGCACGCGTTGAACAGGCGCTTTGCGTATTCGACCGTCGCGGGAGTCTGATATTTCCCGGGAAATCCGAACTTGGGGTTTTTGAACGGCCCCTCGAGATGGATGCCCGCGATGGACGGCGTATCGCGCATCGCGTCACAGATGCGTCCCGCGCGGATGAGACGGTTTTCCGGTTCGTCTCCATAGCTGAGTGTCGCGAGGACGGAGGTCGTGCCGTGTGAGAGATGCCATGCGGCGGCTTTCTCAGGGTAGTCACCGAACGAGTTCGGGCCGCCGCCGTGGCAGTGGATGTCGAAGAACCCCGGCCCGACGTACAGTCCCCGCGCGTCGAAT
>JAAZKA010000142.1 GCA_012800055.1 Clostridiales bacterium | reverse complement strand
CGTCGCGAGTTTTGACGCAGGCGCGGTGAACGTCCCCGGCTATGACCGCCCGCTCGATCCGTCGCTCTTCATCGTCAACACGAAGCCGCTTACCCACATCGCGCTGACCGCGGACATGGGCATCACCGTCGCGCTTGACACGACGCTTGATGAAGAGCTCATCGCCGAGGGAACCTGCCGCGAGCTGCTGCGTCAGTGCCAGGTGCTGCGCCGCGAATTCGGCTTTCGCGTCGAGCAGCACATCCGCATGAGTTTGACCACCGCCGACAAGACCGTCGCGAAGGTGCTCGAACAGTATCGCGACACCCTCGCGCGCGAGACACTTGCCGATGAACTGTATCTGGAATCCAGGGGCTATCCCAATACCAAGACCGTGACCGCCGGGAACGCCGACGTCAACGTGGAAATGGAGGTCATCGCATGAGAACCATACCTGTTGCGCTGCAGCTTTACACCGTCCGGGACATGATGGAGAAAGACGTCCCGGCGACTCTCAGAGCCGTGAAAGCCATCGGATACGACTATGTCGAGCCGGCCGGACTGTTCGGCATGTCCGCCGACGCCTTCCGCAAGGCTCTCGACGACGCGGGTCTGACCGCCGTGTGCGCACATGTGCCGCTCGCCGAAATGAGCGCCGATACCGAAAAGTTCATCTCCGTCTACAAGACCATCGGATGCAAATACGTTGCCGTGCCGTATCTCCCCGAGGAGCAGCGCTACGGCACCGCTGCGTTTGAAGCGACGCTTGCGGAGATCGCGCGCATCGCCGACATGTGCCTGGCTGCCGGGATGCCGCTTCTCTATCACAACCACGATTTCGAGTTCACGAAGATGCCGGACGGCCGCTATATGCTCGACTACATGTATGATACGATTCCGGCTCTCGCGACGGAGCTTGACCTGTGCTGGGTACGTGTCGGCGGCGAGGATCCGGCGGAGTACGTGCGCAAATATGCCCACCGCGCGCCGGTTGTCCACCTGAAGGACTATGTCGGCGAGAAGTCCGCGCATATGTACGAGCTGATCGGCATCAAGGAGAGCGGCGCGAAGAAACCGCAGAAGTTTGAGTTCCGTCCGGTCGGCGCGGGTGTGCAGGATTTTCCCGCCATCCTTGCCGCGATCGCCGGGACCAACGCGGAGTATGTCGTCGTCGAGCAGGATCAGAGCTACGCGCAGGCTTCCATCGACGCCGCCAAACAAAGCCGCGATTATCTCAAATCCCAGGGATGGTAAATGCATCACGGGCGGACGGTTTTATACCGTCCGCCCGATTTGAATCTGAGGAAAGGAACGTCAGCATATGAAATGGGAGAACATGACCCCGAAAGCGCTCGCCGAGGCTCGTGACGCGACGGACGGCGTGTGCGTGATCCCGCTGGGCTGCCTGGAGCGCCACGGCAACCACATGCCCGTCGGGACGGATATCCTGTGTGCGATGCGCATCCTCGAGCGCGCGTCGGAGATCGAGCCGTTCGTGATCTTTCCGTTCATGCCCTTCGGCGCGATCGGCGGCGCGAAGCATCTGCTCGGCACCATTGCATTGTCGGGCGAGCTGCTGCAGAAGCTGCTGCTGGAAATTTTCGACGAGGTTGCGCGCAACGGCTTCCGGAAGATCGTCCTTGCCAACGGCCACGGAGGAAACTCGGCGCTGGTTTCCTACCTCGAGCTGCAGGTCATCCCGGAGAAAAAACGCGGCTATGTACTCTATACGCTGCCGAAGTTTGGGATGTTCGGCATGACCGACGCCGACCGCAGGTATATCCGCGAGCACTTCGGGACGGCGTGCTGCGAGAACCACGGCGCGGAGGTCGAGACGTCGCTGACGATGGCATGCGCGCCGGGGACCGTACGGCTCGGGGAGGAATGCGGCGAGCAGACCGGCAAGCGCGGGATGACGGACAACCTGAAAGCGGCGGATGTACGCAGTGAGTTCTGGTGGTTTGCAGACTACCCCGGCAACTACACCGAAACGCCCGACGGCGCGAACCTTGCCGAGGGCGAGTGGCTGCTTGAAACGTTTGCGCAGCGTGCAGCGGTGAGTATCCGCGCAGTGAAGGAAGACCGCAGCGCGCCGAAGCTGCTGGAATACTACAACCGCTTCATCGACGCGCCGATGCCGGAACCCCCGGCGGGAGATCTTCGCTTGCAGGCACAAGACAGATAAAAACCGGAAAAGGAGGAGATATCGATGACCAAACGACGTAAGGATTCTTATTTCGGACTGCACTTCGACTTCCACGCCGGCTCCGCGATGAAGAACGTCGGCGCAACGCTTGACGAGGAAGCCCTCGGACGGCTGCTCGACGAGGTAAAGCCCGACTACGTGCAGTGCGATACGAAGGGACATCCGGGGCTGACGAGCTACCGGACGAAGTACGGGACAAGCTGCGATCTTGCGGTGGATGTGCTGCGGACATGGCGGAAGGTGACGAAGGCGCGCGGAATCCCGCTCTACTCGCACTACTCGGGCGTCTACGAGATGCAGGCGATTCTTGAGCATCCGGACTGGGCGGCGGTCGGCGCCGACGGCGTGCCGAGCGACAAGATGACGTCGGTGTTCGGGCCGTACGTGGACGAGCGTCTGCTGCCGCAGCTTTTTGAGCTGGCGGGAGACATCGGCATGGACGGCGTGTGGGTGGACGGCGATTGCTGGGCATGCATCATTGACTACTCTCACTGGGCGACGGATGCGTGGCGCAGCAAGACCGGTACCGACGCGCCCAACCCGCCGACACTCGCATATGCGGAGTTCTGCCGTCAGGGTTTCCGCGACTACCTCCGGCACTACGTCGACGCGGTGCACGCGAAGTACCCGGATTTCCAGATCACGAGCAATTGGATGTACAGCTCGCACATCCCGGACAAGCCGGAGATTGCGCTCGATTACCTGTCGGGAGACTTCGCACCGAACGACTCGCTGCGGTCGGCACGGTATGAGGGACGCTACTTCCGGCATCAGGGGATGTCATGGGACCTGATGGCGTGGGGCTTCTCGCAGATCATCGACGGGATGCCGCGCGCGAACATCCTGAAGACGGCGGTGCAGCTTGAGCAGGAGGCGTCGGAGGTTCTGATGCTCGGCGGCGGGTTCCAGTGCTACAACATCCAGCATGACGGCGGGTTCGACGCGCGCATCATCCCGTCGATGAAGGAGCTGGCGGCGTTTGTCCGGGCGCGTGAAGATGTCTGCCGGGGCGCCGAAGGGGTGCCGCAGGTCGGTGTGGTGCTGTCTAACGCGTCGTTCTATGACTGTACTCAGCGTCCGTTCAGTCCGCCGACCGCGTACTCTGCGGACCTCCGGGGACTTGTGCAGATTCTGACCGATGCCGGGCACAGCGTGGACTTCCTGCCGACCCACTATGCGCTGGAAACCGATCTTTCGGCATTCCCGGTACTGGTCATGCCGGAGCTGTCGCGCATCGAGGACGAGCTGCGGAAGAAGCTGCTGGCATATGTCCGGGGCGGCGGGTGTCTGCTGCTGACCGGTGCGCACACGGCAGAGGTGTTCGGGTATCCGTCGGGCGAGGTAAAGCGGCGTCAGGTGACATTTGAGACCGGGGAGCGTCCGGCGGCGCTGTGGACGGATGCCGCGTGCGATACGGCGGAAGTCACGCGGGAGAGCGTCGGACGCGGCGCGCTTGTACGGCTGCCGGTGTCGCTGGGCGCGTACATGAACCAGCGTTCGGACGCGGTGCGGGACTTCATGGACACGCTGCTGCGCTCGCTTTATACGCCGCTTGTGACGGTACAGGGGTCACGGAACGTGGAGCTGGCGGTGAACCGAAAGGACGGGCGGCTGCTGATTCATCTGCTGAACGTCTCCGGCCCGCACGCCGACGCGAACGTCAAGCAGTTTTCGGAAATCCCGCCGGTCATGAGCTTAACGGTCAGCGTTCGATCAGCGCAGAGACCGTCGGAGGTGACGCTCGAACCGGGGACACTTTCGACGCCGTGGAGCTGGGACGCGGGTGTGCTGACGGTGGAGGTCGGGAAGCTCCCGATTCATACGGTCATCGCGATACGGTAACAGAAAGGACGCGGCGCAATCAAAACGCCGCGTCCTTTTTATGTCTTTTTACAGTTCCTGTTCATACAGCCCGACCTCATGTGCGGTGCCGTCGTCTCCGAGCCGCAGCGTCTTGACCTGATACGCGCCGATGTCGAACGCGTACGCCTTCCCCATGACCGTGAGCGTTCCGGACGCCGCGATGCCGTCCGTCTCGAACAGCCGCGCGATCAGCACGCCGCCGTCCTCCGATTCTTTGACGGTCTCGAGAATAACATGCGGGCAGTCAACCTCCGCGTAGGACGAAGACAGCGGCAGCGCTCCCGTATGGAACGTCTCGGGGATGACCGACGGCGCGTCGCAGAGTGCCCGCACGGCTTTGAAATTCGCCGCGTAGTCAGGGCTTCCGTCATGTCCCCGCAGCGTATAGGAGAACCGCTGACGGCCGATGTCCATGCACTCGTAAAACTCGTCGCGCACGCCGTAGTGGTCGGCGTAGAGTGCGCTGCGCACCGCCGTCAGCCGCAGCTCATGACCGCTCTCCGTCGGGGTCAGACTGTAGCTGTACTTTGCGTCGTTGCACAGCGTCAAGCCGCCCGCCGAACCGTACGCGTCGACCCATGCATGCCCCGGCTCTTCGTGACTGTCGTGGTCGCGCAGGATGAAGCCGTAGGGCTGCTCATATGCCGCGCGGATATCTTTACCAGGGATGGGGAAACACAGCTTCAGCATCCGGTTCTCCTCCTGCCAGTCGAGGAATACGTCGACATGCACCGTATCGTCATCCGCGTACAGACTGTAGTCCCGCCGCAATACGGAGGCATTGTATCGGGCCGTCACACGAATTGTCGCGCGGACGGGGCCGTTCTCCGTCAGCTTGACACTTACGCCCTTAAAGCGTCCGTCCTCACGGTCGAAGGTGAAGATGTTGTGCGCCCAGGTGTCCGCGTCGGAGCAGTCGATCACCCGCGCGGTCTCCGATGCCGCCAGCCGCTCCGCCCCGGTGCGCAGGTCTGTCAGCGTCCGTAACCCGCCGGTCATAGAGTCTATTTCGATGCGGATCAAACCATTGGACAGGGAATTCTCGGTACAGGCAAACGGATTTCCAAACTCCGGCGCGGGCTTGTTGCGGTAGGTGAAGACCGTGCGGTAGCCGAGCGCAGGAAGCTCCAGCGGCAGCAGGGTATCCCAGTGGTCGTCGGCGCCGTTGGTGCGTGACGCGCGGACGATTTGTGTCGGAATTGCTTCCCCCGTGTCATCCTCGACCGACGCCGTCTTCGTTAGAAGCCGGATATGGGCCGTGACGGGGAAGGGATGCGGGTTGAAGACGACATGCGGCGCGCCGCCCATCGCGTTCTCCCAGGTGCGGAAGTCGAAATCCTTCGACAACGGTACTTTTTTCCCACGTGATGTGTCAATTGCCCAGGAAATGCGCTGATACGCGGCGTTGCGTATTTCTCCCGCCGTGTGCAGCGCAAAGCCCATCGCCTCGAGCACATCGTCGTACGCCTCGCGGATCGAGCAGCCGCCGAAGATATCATGGAACTGGTTGAACAGCACTCTTTTCCACGCGTCCGCGAGCTTTTCCCGTGCCGCCGGGATGGCGAACAGCCGTGACGCGACGGTATCCCAGCGCTCGGCGGACAGCAGCCGCATTTCGGCGGTTCGGTTGGCCTTTTTATGTGCCGACAGCGTCGAGTAGCAGCCGCTCGCGTGGTGCTGCAGGTCATCGTATATCTCCGGCAGGTCGAGATCCTTCACCGCCTCATAGAATCCGTCCGGCGACGAGAACTTCAGCGTGTGGGTGTCGTCGTGGTAGGCAAGCAGCGTCTCGAGCATTTTGACCGTCGGGCCGCCGCCGTGGTTGCCGACGCCATAATACAGCGGTGCGGTACACACCGGGTACAGTTTGTCGAGTTTGGCCAGATCGGCGGGCAGATCGTTGAGCCGCTGTCCGTAGCTGATCGGCACCTTCATCGCGAGGACGTCCGACCCGTCCGGGCTGACCCAGCGGAACAGATAGGGGAGCGGCTTTTCATGATCGCCCGGCCGCATGAAGACGTAACCCTCGAGTCCGGCGGCTTTGAGCAGCTTTGGCAGCGAGACGCTGTGACCGAAAGAGTCGACGTTGTAGCCGATGCGCGCGGGACGTCCGAACCTCTCGATAAAATAGCGCTGGGAGTAGAGCAGATGGCGTGCGAAGCTTTCGCCGGAGGGGAGGTTGCAGTCCGGCTGCAGCCACATACCGCCCACGATCACCCAGCGTCCCTCACGGACACGCTGTTGGATACGTGTGAACAGCTCCGGCGCGTTGTCCTCAACCCAAGCGTAGTATGAAGCGCACGCAGAGGTGAAGATGAAGCCGGGGTAATCGTCAAGCCGGTCGAGTGCGGCGGCGAAGGTCGCCTTGATTTCCGCGAAGCCTTCCTGCCATTGCCACAGCCATACCGGGTCGATGTGTGCGTTGCCGATCATATGGACGGTCATATGTGAAACCTCCGTCTTTATAGTTATTCCGCGTATTCCAGCATCCTTTTCCGGTAGTGCATATAATTTTCAAACGACACTTCCTCCGGCACGCCGTGGTCGCAGGTGGGGATATAGCCGCCGCGCGCCTTCATCGCCGGGAGCACGCGGTCGAGATAGGCGTCGATCTCCGCCGGAGTCGTCGCGAGGACACGTTTGTCGATGCCGCCGGTCATCAGCAGGTCGGGGAACTGCCGTCCGATCTCGACGATGTCCTGCCCTGCGGCGATCTCGAACGGGCTGACCATAGCACAGCCGATGGTTTTGTACAGCGGAATCACCGGGACGCAGTAGCCGTCGGTCGCGAGCTGGACGAGCGGGCGATGGGCGTCGGGGTTGCGGCGTCCGGTATTTGATACAAGCTGGTCGTAGTACGGCAGCAGAAATTCCCTGATCATATCCGGGGAAATCAGCGAACCGTTCTTATAGCAGATGTCCTCGTCGAACAGAATCTCGTCGATTGCGACAGACTTCTGGTGATGGGCGATGACGGCGTCATTGAGCGTGAGCCATGCCTGCATACACCGGTGGATGAGGTCGGGGTCGTCGTAGAACATATACAGCAGCGGTTCCGGGCCGATGAGAGAACGCAGGTACATATAGCCGCCGACGACGTACTGGGTGATATGAAAGCCGTCCTTCGCGCATGCTGCGGCGGTCTGAACCTGGGCGGCGGTCAGCTCGAAGCGGTTCGGGGTCAGGGGATTCATTCGCCAGAGGATGTTGTCCTCGAAGGTCTTTTGATCTTTGACGGGGTGGCTGACATACTCGGGCATGAAGCCGCTGCGTCGGCCTTTGAAACAGAGGACGTGACGGCCGGCGAAGTCCTGGACGAGCTCGTAGGCGCCGCGATCTTCGAGAACCTTTTCCTCAAAGCGCGGGTAGAGGGCGGCTTCGCAGCCGCCGCAGCCGGTGAGGGTGATGACGGCAGGGTCGTCGTAGGAGAAGAGGGTGCGGAGGTAGGCGGCGCGGTCGGGAGTGGCGGATTCGGGGAGGACATGGCCTTCGCGGATCCAGCGGTCCATGACGTAAAAGCCGAACTCGCGCTGGTAGAGGGGTGCGTTGGGGGTATGTGCGTAGAAGGCGTGCATTTTTGAAACAGCATCGGTCATAGCGGCAACCTCCTGAGGTAATAAAAGTGAGAGCGAAGGATCGTGGTACGCCTCCGCGCAGAGCATCCCGATGGGTGCGCCGGTCTTACGCAGCCGTACGACCGGCAGCATCATCAGCCGGTCGTGCGGACAGCGAGCAGCCGCGCGTCGATCCACTTCGCTACGCCGTCGCAGTCGTTGGATGCGCAGACCTCATCAGCCGCGGCCTTCACCGCGTCCTCTGCGTTTGCGACTGCAACGCCCATGCCGCATGCTTTGAGCATCGCGGTATCGTTGTGATCGTCACCGAACGCTGCGACGTCCGCGAGCGGGATGCCGAAGTGCGCGCACAGGGTCCGCAGGGCTTCCGACTTGACCGCGCGGCGCGACATGATCATGAGAAAGCCGTCGTAGGTCTGCTCTGCGTAGAGGGTATCGGGGAGCGCGCGGGTAACGGCGGCGATCTCGGCGGGTTTCAGATGCTCGGCGAGCAGCTTCGACGCGGGCATATCGGGCAGGTCGGTGAAGTCGGATCGTACGGCTACAGTGTACTTGGCGACCTCGGCGGGGTCAAAGTTGACATAATACGTATCGCCGATCTCAAGGCCGATACGCGCGTCGGGGCAGGTTTGGGTGAGCAGGCGCAGCACGGCGTCGCGGAGATCACACGGAATCTCGGCAGAGGCGATCTGATGCGCGGCGACGTCGATGACCGCGCCGTTGTGGAAGATCATTGCGTCGGCCGGGCAGCCCCGGGTGATGGGGACTGCGGTACGGCGCGGGCGGGCGGTGGCGTAGACGATGCGGATATTCTGCTCATGCGCGCGGGTCAGGACGGCGCGCGTGTAGGGCGAGATTGTTTTATCTGTGCGCAGGAGTGTGCGGTCAAGGTCGATCGCGAGCATTCGGATGTTCGGCATGGAAACTCCTTTCTGCACTGAGATAGTGGCGTACCATGCAGGGTGTGCGGCCCGTTAGAATCCCAGCTTGACCGCATATCTTCCAATGCCCGGCAGCATGTACCCCGCCATGTCATAATCCTCATAATACCTTGCCATCACCTGCTCCGCGATCATCGGTGTCTCCACTGCCTCCACCCGTACCTCCGGATGCACCAACGCATATAACTTCGCCAGGATCCCCATATTCCCCCTTGCGTATATCTGCACCGCTCCGGCTCCCGGCAGCAGCTTTGCAACTTCCATTGCCCGCTCCAGTTCCCAAAGCCGCAGCGCTGCCAACGAATCTCCCAGCATGAACAGGTTCTTCGCCATCGTATCCACCGTCCCGAACGCCCCGTGGATGTCCCGCGTGTCGTAAGCATCCGGCCGGCTCTCACCGATTCCCGCGAGATAGACGATAAACGCCGCCGCTCCCCGCGTGATTGTCCGCAGCGTCATCGCGTTCTCATTGAGCGCGTTTGTTCCGCGGTCGAACAGACACACCACCACCGGCAGCGTCTTCCCATCATTCATAGGAACGCAGCAGCACACCTTGATTGCCCATCTGCTCCTGGGTATACCAGAAGTAGCTGCGTCCGACCGTTCCTGCGCTTACCCGCGCCGGATACTCCCTCAGACGCAGCCGGCACGGCACACGGAAAGCATCCATCTTCTCCCGCACAAACGCCGCCGCATCGGACGCCGTCGCGGTTTCCGCCAATGCCGCCGTACGGTCGTAATTTTCGTGGAAGATGAACCGTGCGTCGGGGTAGCTCGTGCTGACCTGACCTGTCGGGGTACACAGCAGCATCTCCTCGGGCAGCGGGTCGATTACGGAGGAAACCTCGCCGCGCGTCTCACCGTTGAGCGTCCGGGCGAAGAACGCCGCCGCGTCCGCCGCAAGCTTTTCTGTGAAAGCGTGCGTGCTGTGGTCAAGCGCCATTGCGAGATCGTCCGGGCGGGCGTACATCTCATAGAAGCGGCGGGCAACATCCATGGCCTCGACGGTGCCTTCGATGGGGAAGAAGTCGGCGTCGTCCGCGAGCACCAGCACCGGTTTCGGGCAGAAGCACAGCAGCACATCGTGGTGGTCAAAGAAGGGCATGTTCAACCAGATCTGCTCGGCGTCCTGCGGCTGGCAGGTCTCGAGGATGGCTTTCCGGGTGGTGAGGAACGTACCGGGTGCGGCAGCTTTCGCGCGCGGTTCGCACACCATCAGGTTGCAGGTCATCGTACCGCCGCCGGACGAGCCGGTGATGCCGATGGCGTCCGGGTCGACCTCCGGACGGGTCAGCAGGTAGTCGACACTCCGGCGCGCGTCGGCGATGAACCAGCGCACCGGCGCGTCTCCGGTCAGTATCACCTGATGGCCCGCGTACTGGTGGTCGCTCGTGCAGCCTTGGGTCATCTCGCCGACGCTCTCGACGTAGGAGTGCCGCT
>JAAZKA010000011.1 GCA_012800055.1 Clostridiales bacterium | reverse complement strand
TACCAAGTGCTACCTGAGTAAGCTGTTCGACGTCGACCCGCACAGTCTCCAGATCGACTTCGAACCGGATACCTTCGGACATAACGCCAACGTCCCGGAGATACTCAGAGCCGGGGACGTTGCTTACTACTACCACTGCCGGGGTTACGACGGTCACAACATCTACCGCTGGCGGTCTCCATCCGGCGCAGAGGTACTCTCTTACCGCGAACCGATATGGTACAACGCGACTGTCACGCCCGACGCGTTCCTCCATCTCCCGGCGTTCAGCCATCAGTACGGGCTGACGACGGCGCTCAAGGTCTACGGCGTGGGCGACCACGGCGGCGGTCCGACCCGACGCGACATCGAACGTCTGCGCGATATGCAGTCCTGGCCGCTGATGCCGACGCTCGTCTTCGGTACCTTCCGCGAGTTTTTTGATACGCTCAATGCACGTCGTGAGACATTCCCGGTCGTCGAGGGCGAGCTGAACTATGTTTTCACCGGCTGCTACACCACACAAAGCCGCATCAAAGCCGCCAACCGTACTGCCGAAGCACGCATCAACGAGGCCGAGACTTTGCTTGCGCTCGACACCGCGCTCACCGGCACTCCGCATCCCGCCGATACGCTGCAAAAAGCGTGGGAGGGTCTGCTGTTCAACCATTTCCACGACATTCTCCCCGGCTCAGGCACCGTCGATACGCGAGAGTACGCGCTCGGGCAGTTTCAGCGCGTCATGGCGTCCGTCGGCACACAGGCATCCATCGCGATGCGCGGAATCGCCGATGCCGTAGATACCTCCGCCTACGCCGAGCCGCTTGATACCGCGTCTATATCGGAAGGCGCGGGTGTCGGGTATACGGTCGGTTCCCTTGACGTCGACCGTGGTCTGCACGCGTTCGCGAAGGCAGAACGAGGAAATGGGCTGACGCGCGTGTATGTGCTGTTCAACACCACACAGGACGCCCGCGACGAGGTCGTCGAGCTGACCGTATGGGACTACCCCGACTCGTCCCGGCTGACCGCATATGACGCAGACGGCCATATGCTTCCCTGTGAGGTCATTGGGACGAACGAAGGGTATTGGGGGCATATGGCGACCCGGGTGCTCGTCCGCGTGAACCTCCCGGGCTGCGGCTACACGACAATCGTGCTTAAGGCAAATGCACCGGCACTGACCATCCCGCATGCCCTGCACCCGCGTATCGACAGCTACGCCGATGACCCGATCGTGCTGGAAAACGATATCCTCCGCGCGGTCTTCCAATCGGATACGATGGCGCTGACCGAGCTGACCGATAAACTGCGCGGCGTTACACTGATCGATCAACCGTCGTGCGTCTTCCGCGACATCCTCGAGAGCAGCGTCCAGGGCATGACCGCCTGGCGCGTCGGACCGTACATGAAGGTCGGCGTCATCAATGATAACCCCGTCCGCGTCACGAAGGTCGAACGGAATTCTCTCCGGCAGTCGGTCACGTTCCAGACATGCTTCCGTGACAATACCCTCGGCGTTACCGTGACGCTCGATGCGTCCGCATGCGCCTTACGCTGGGACATCACTGCCGACTGGTTCGAGCGCGGCTCACGGGAACACGGCATCCCCCAACTCAATTTCCACGTGCCGCTCGCGTTCACGCCTGACGCCTACCGCTATGATATCCCCTACGGGGAACTCACGCGTCCGGCGCTGCGGCACGACGTCCCGGCGAACTCGATGGCAGCGGCGGTGCACAACGGCGCGGCGGTATTCCTCTACGCCGACGGGAAGTACGGCTTCCGGGGATGCGACCGGAGTATCTCCTGCACCCTGCTGCGGGCTTCGTACGACCCCGACCCGTACCCCGAGCTTGGCCGTCATCACATGACGCTCTACACCGGTGTCTGCGCGGCGGATGATATCGTGCGCATTCCGGCACTGCTGAAACATCCTCCGCACGCCGTCTCCACACCCGCCCATCCCGGTACCCTGCCGCTTACCGGCAGCATGCTCACCGCCGACGGTGTCGGGCGTATTCAGGCGATCAAAGCAGGGGAGAACGGCGGTCTGATTGTCCGTCTTGCCGGAGACGCTGCCGGCATATGTACACTGCGCTTTTGCAAAGCCCCGCGCGCGGCGTGTCTCACCGACCTCAACGAGACAACTCTCGCGGAATTGCCCGTCGAAGGCACGGCGGTACGGGTACCCGTTGGATGCGGAGCGGTCGTTACGGTACGCGTGACGTTATAGTGATATAGACAAAAAGCGCGCTGTCATAACCAGCGCGCTTTGATTGTTGTTCACCGTGCCCGGGCAGCTATACGGGGCTCGTCCTTATATTTTGAAAAACATTCTCCGGCATCATTCCGCATACACTGTACGACCGCTATGCTCCATCCGCCCACGCCTTCGCACGCTCAACCGCTTTATGCCACCTTGCGTAGCGTGCCGAGACATCGGTCTCCGGCAGGAATTCCCGCGCCGTGCCGTGCAGCCTCTCAAGCGCGTCGGTGCTTTCCCATACGCCCGCCGCCAATCCCGCGAGGTACGCGGCACCAGCCGCCGTCGTCTCCACCAGCCCAGGACGCCGCACCGGTATCCCCAGCAGGTCCGCCTGGAACTGCAGCATCACATCGCTCACCGACCCGCCGCCGTCCGCTCGCAGCTCCGTCAGCCCGCAGCCGTCTCGCTCCATCGCGCCGACCAGATCCGCGACCTGGTACGCGATTCCCTCGAGTACCGCCCGGCATACATGCGCCTTCGTCGTCCCGCGCGTGATGCCGACCAATATGCCGCGCGCGTACATGTCCCAGTGCGGTGCACCCAGTCCCGTGAACGCCGAGACCATATACGCATCCCCGGCATCCGGCACCGACTCCGCCAACACGTCGCACTCCCGTGCCGAGCCGATCAGCCCCAGCTCATCCCGCAGCCACTGGATTGACGATCCTGCGTTGAACACGCTTCCCTCGACCGCGTACGATGTATGCCCGCCGACCGTCCATGCGACGCTCGTCAGCAGCCCGTTTTCCGAGCGCGGCGAACGGGAGCCCGTGTTTTGTAAAAGGAAGCAGCCCGTACCATAGGTATTCTTCGCCTGTCCCGCGTGGAAGCAGCACTGACCGAACAACGACGCCGGCTGATCTCCCGCACACCCGAGAATCGGCACGCCCTCCAGCGCGTCCAGTCCCGGCAGCTTCGTAAGCTTTCCGAAATCACCCGATGACGCGCGCACCTCCGGCAGCATCCCCATCGGGATATCCAGCGCGCGGCACATCGTCTCATCCCACCGCGCCCGGTCAATGTCGTAGAGCATCGTACGCGACGCGTTCGAACCGTCCGTCGCGTGAACACGGCCGCCGGTTAGGTTCCAGATCAGCCAGGTGTCGACTGTCCCGAACAGCAGATCTCCCTTCTCCGCACGCTTCCGGGCATCCGGCACGTTGTCGAGAATCCACCGCAGCTTTGTACCCGAAAAGTAGGCGTCCGGCACCAGTCCCGTCACGCGGCGGATGTACGGCTCCATGCCCGCCTTCCGCAGCTCCTCAACGAGCGGCGCGGTCCTGCGGCACTGCCAGACAATCGCCGGTGCCACGGGTTTGCCGGTGCTGCGCTCCCAGATGACGGTCGTCTCACGCTGGTTGGTGATGCCGATGCCCGCGATGTCCCGTGCCTCTGTGCCGGACTGTTCAAACGCGCTGTGCAGTGCCGAAAGCTCGGAAGCCAGGATGTCGTAAGGGTCATGCTCCACCCATCCCGGCTGCGGGTAGAGCTGACGGAAGGGCACCTGTGCTGTTGCAAGAACACGCGCGTGTTCGTCAAAAACCAGCGCGCGTGAGCTGGTCGTACCCTGGTCGAGCGCAATGATGGTTGGCATGAAAAAGATTCTCCCTTCTCGGCTATTGACAAACATTGGAAAATCCTATATAGTGTATATGGCGCAAACATCAAATGTTTTGACGTAATAACAGTACGCTTCGTGAAAAATCAATCTAAAAAAGGGGGCAATCCGATGGTCAGCGTAAACGAGCGAACTTTCCTCTCCTCGGACGGAAAACGTACGGTTGCGTACCGGGTTTGGGAGCCGTGCGAGACACCCAAAGCGGTACTGCAGATTGTACACGGCATGGGCGAACACATCGAGCGCTACGATGGTTTCGCCCGCTTCATGGCAGAGAACGGCTATTCGGTATGGGGACATGATCAGACAGGCCACGGCAACACGATGCTCACGCCCGACGACTACCAGCATCTGGAACCGGGCACGGGTTGGCGGGGACTGTCGGAGGATGTGCAGACGCTGCACAAACTCTCGGAAGCGACGCATCCGGGACTGCCTTCGGTGCTTCTCGGACACAGCATGGGTTCCTTCGTCGCGCGGGCATATCTGACACGTTACTCGGGCGAGTTCCGCGCGGTCATCCTCTCGGGTACCGGGCAGAACCCGGCGCTCATGACAAAACTGGGCGTACTGCTCGCGCAGATCGAAATGAACAAGCTCGGCGATCACGGACGCAGCAAGCTGCTCAACTCAATGTGCTTCGGGAAGTACAACAAAGCCTTCAAACCTGCCCGAACCGATTTCGACTGGCTCACCCGCGACGAAAAAATCGTCGACGCGTACGTCTCGGATCCGAAGTGCGGCGGCATCGCGACGACCGGCTTCTTCTTTGAGCTGATGCGTGGACTGCAGTTCATCAGCGACCCGTCGAACCTTGAGAAAATGTCGAAGGTCACACCGGTGCTGTTTATTTCCGGCGCGCGCGATCCGGTAGGAGGCAACGGGAAAGGTGTCAACCGCGCGGCAGAGCTGTTTCGGAAGGCCGGCGTGCGCGACGTGACGGTGAAGCTGTGGGAGGACGGCCGTCACGAGATGCTCAATGAGTTAAACCGTAATGAAGTGTATGCGTATATTGCAGACTGGCTCGGCAGCAAAGCGGTCATAAAAGCCTGAGCGGTTTGCGGAGCACGCCCGGTTTTCTATATGCGCAAGCGGGGGTTCGTGTGAACGAATCCCCCGTTTAATTGCGGCTATATTCAGATACCGGTCTGACGGTGTGCTTCTTCCATGACGTAAATCTGCTGAGCGACCTGCTTGAACTGGACATTGAAGGGCTTGCCCGCAGTCAGATAGTCATAGACGTCGTTGTAGAGCATCTTGGTATCACTGGCAAAGACCTGATCGAGAACGTTGCCCTCTTCCCACTCTTCCTCGTACCATGTGAGCTTCTCGGAGCAGTAGGCCGGGAGACCTTCGTCGTTGACGAGGGGGGTGCGGATGAGGCGCTGCTCGGGCGCCTCTTCGGGCTTGAAATACTTCCACTTGACGGTCTTGTAGTCTGCAGTGAGCGCACCGCACGAACCCTGTATCTGATAGGTAAAGAGCGGGTATCCGTCGCAGGAGCTGATCTCGACGTCGATCAGCGGACGTCCGGGCGCAGAGAGCAGCAGTTTGACGAAGTCCTCGGCGTCGCCGAAGGTGTTGACGCGGTCCATCTTACAGTAGACCTCGGGCTTACCGTCATAGTAGTTGAGGAACTCGAGTGCCTGTCCGACGGGATGAGGCCCGGTGTTGTAGAGAGAACCGGCGGTGTACTCGGTGAGGGTCTGCCAGTCCCAGCGTCTGCCGTAGCCGGACGAAGTGATCTTGACCTCAACAATGCGGCCCAGGACGCCGGACTCACAGATTTCGCGAATCTTGACGAACTGACGGCGGTAGCGGGATTGGAGGAAGATGGCGTACATGCAGCCGGTCTCGTCAATGACCTTCTTGAGTTCCTCGACCTGCGCGACGGTACCCGCGATGGGCTTCTCCTGCAGGACGTTGAAGCCGTGCTTCATCAGGTCAATGGCGATGGGGTGATGGAGGTGGGACGGCGTGGCATTGACGACGAAGTCAATGTCCTTACGTCCGAACAGCTCGGTATAGTTTTCGTGGACAGTACAGCCGGGATACTCCTTCAACGCGCGTTCACGGCGTTCGGGAAGCGGATCCACAACCGCGACAACTTTGAAGCGATCGTCGGTATGGATGTGCGCACCGTGAATGTTGCGGCCGGAGCGTCCCTGTCCGAGGATGGCGACATTCAGAACTTTCATTCTAATCCCCTTTCGAGGTTCACCTTGTGAGGTGCCCGTATTGAAGTGACTGTACTCAGATTACTGTGATCTGAAGTAACGGTCATAGTATACCACAAGTCACAGAAAAAAACAAGGGGCAAAGGAAGAGATAAACGGAGTTTATTTCCCGGCATTTCAGGCGGCACGGATATTTGTTCTCCGTCACGCATGTCGGCAGCTCAGGACTTATGCGGGAGCTTTCTGAAGAATACGAAGATGAACGGCACGCACGCGAGTGTGCTGAGCACATCGGCGACCGGCTGCGCAAGCTGCACGCCGAGAAGACCATACAGTGCGGGCAGAAGCAGGATCAGCGGCAGAAAGAAGACGCCCTGCCGGTTTATAGACAAGAACATCGCAGAGACGGACCAACCGACGGACTGCAGCAGCATATTTGTCCCGACGAGCAGCGCCTGTAAAGGCATCACCGCACACTGCAGCCGCATGGCAACTGTACCGATGCGGATGACGTCGGGGTCGTCGGCACGGAACAGCGCGACAACCTGCGGCGCGAAGATGAACCCAGCGGCGCCCATGACAATCATAACGCCGAAGCCCATCAGAACGGTAAAGCGGAACGCTGCGCGCACCCTGCCGTAGAGCTTTGCGCCATAGTTGTAGCCGACGACCGGCATGAAGCCCTGCCCGATGCCGAGGATCATACTGAGGATAAACATGAAGATGCGGCTGTTGATGGACATCGCGGCGACTGCAGCATCTCCGTAGACACCCGCCGCGCGGTTGAGCAATACCGCCGCGACAGACGCAAAGCCCTGCCGGAACAGCGACGGCATTCCGACGGTCAGAATCTCGCCGTAAGGCTTCCATGTCCGCGCGATGAGCCGGGGCGTCAAATGCAGTACGCTCTTACCGCTGAGGAACATATAGAGCAGCAGGACAAAACTCACGCACTGAGAGATAAGAGTCGCGATGGCGGCGCCGGCAGTACCGAGGCCAAATGTAAAGATGAACAGCGGGTCGAGCGCGATGTTGAGCAGTCCGCCCGCACCCAGCCCGATCATCGCGAAGGACGCCTTGCCCTCCGCGCGCAGGAGGTTGTTGAGGACAAATGACGCGGCCATGACGGGCGCGCCGAGGATGATGTAGCGACCATACGCGGCAGCATGGGGCAGGATGGTGGGTGTCGCGCCGAGCAGCAGCATCAGACGGTCGAGCAGCGCGGTACCGAGGAACGCGATGAGAACACCGATCGCAAGCGCGGTGAAGAAAGCGGTGGAGGCGTAGACATCCGCTGCTTTGTTGTCCTTCGCGCCGAGACGACGGGAGCATAAACTGCCCGCACCCATGCCGAGTGTGAAGCCGACAGCCTGGATGACCGCCATCAGCGAGAATACCACACCTACCGCACCCGATGCACTGGTGCTGATCTGCGAGACAAAGTAGGTGTCCGCCGTATTGTAGATGGCGGTGATCATCATGCTGACGACGGTCGGCACGGCGAGGGTGAGGACGAGCTTCGGAATCGGCGTGCGCGTCATGCGGGCATGCTGCTCCTCGGCGGACAGGATGGCTTTCAAAGAGATTCCTCCAGGTATCATATTAGAGAAGGCTTTCGGAGTTTGGGTCATGGCGCGCGGCATTTTTGCGGATGCTGATGTCACCGTGGTTTGCGTAGCAGTAGACGCAGCCGTGCAGACAGGTGTTGTAGACGCCGATATCGACGGCCTGCACACAGCCGCAATGAGCACGCTGGGAGCGGTCGGGTTTCGCGGTACATGGCTTCCCCGTCACATGTGCAACAACGTCGGGGTCAATGCAGCGGCCCTTGCGGATGCCGTAGGGCGTCAGGTCCAAAGCTTCGCAGCAGGCGTACGGCGTGATTCCGCAGCCGCGCGCGGTCTGCCCGATCAACGCGGACAGCTCATGGATCTCCCCGCCGGTGATCTCCCGGATGAGAGGTGTACGGAGCTTTGGGTATACGTCGACAAAGCTGACAGTCACGCGGTCGGTATATCCGGCGAGTCGATCGCACAGTTCTGTGAACGCGTTCTGATGATATGCAATGGTGCAGCGATCGTTGAGGATGATGGGGTCATAACGCCACAGCACGCGTTCCCGTCCGATGCGTCGGGACAGCTCGCGGAAGGTTTCGACAAGTACCGCTTTGTCCGGGAGACTGCGTTCGAGCGTACGGTCATAGGGGTTGAGCGTGAATTGTACGCAGTACGGCCACGGGAATGTGTCGAGGTGCGCAAGCAGCGGCGCGGGGTTCTTCGTCCAGAAGACCGTGCAGTCGACATCTCCCCGGAGCAGCGACACGCGCTTAATCTGTGCGGGGTTGAAAGGGTTGCGCGTCACGGCATACCCCGCCCGGACACGGTTTGCAAACCACGGAGCATAGAATGCCGGAATGTCGGTACGCCGTGACGCGGAGAGGATAATCCCCATGGTTATTCGTCCAGTCCCAGCCCCCGCAGGTCGGCCATGACGCCCTTCTGCTCGGCGTCGTACATCCGCCAGATGCAGCGCAGGCTCTGGACACTGCGGCGGCCGTCGGTATCCGGACGCTTCCCGGTTTTCACGCACTCGAGGAAGTGACGCGTCTCGAACTGGGTCTTCTTCGTACGGTCGGGGTCCTCCCACAGCACGCGCACCTTGTCCTCCGGCGGCATTTCGGCGGGCAGATCGGGGTTGCAGTTCTGGTATAAGACAATCTTCCCCGACGCGCGGTGATAGTCGAGCATCCCCTTGGTCATGTGGAGCTGGAAGCAGTAACCGTGCTCGGTGCCGCGCGCGCCCCAGGTGCCGAAGTGGTAACCCATCGCGCCGTTCTCAAACTTCATGATCGCGTTGGACGTACCTTCGCGCTCCATCCACGGCGTACCGTGGTTGGTACCGATGTGCGCACCCTCAACGGGCTTGCCTAAAAACCACAGCAGGATGTCCACATAATGGCAGCCGTGTGAGAAGAACTGACCTCCGCCCAGGTTCTTCGCGCGCATCGGCCACTCCTTATTGCCCGTGTAGTTGGTGTACTGCTCCGTCCAGATTGACATGTTGAACAGCTCGCCAAACTCGCCGCTGTCGACTAACTCCTTGAGCTTGATGATCTCCGGCCAGTAGCGCACAGGATAGGCGCACATCAGCGTAACGTGACCCCGACCGTCTGCCGCAGGGGTCGACTCGCACGCCTCGATCAGGTTGACACACTCCTCCTCAGTGTTGCACATGGGCTTTTCGACGAGTATGTGCTTACCGCGCCGAGCAAAGAACATGCTGACCTCATAGTGGAGATGATGCGGCAGCACGAGCGTCACCGCGTCGACGTGCTCGACCATATCCTTATAGTCGGTAAAGACGAGCACTTCATGCCCTGCGGTTTCGGCAAGCGTCTTCGCGGCTTCACGAGCGCGCTCCTCGATGATGTCGCAGGCACAGGTGATGTCCGCGAGGTCGGTGATTTCGCTCATGCCTGCGAGGTGAGCCTTCCCCATCCCGCCGCAGCCGACGATTCCCAAACGAATGCGTTCCATAGAAAGACCTCCATTTTCCCATTTATTGTATTGACAGCCGTACGCTGTGTGGTTACAATACCAGTATACTGAAAATACGGTTGATGTCCATACACAATCCTGCGCGAAACTGGGACAATCCTGCCTGTATGAAAGGAGCATATCCATGACCGAACCGCTCAACCCGATCTGCATCCGCCGCAGCTTCCAGGTAGACCACATCCTGTCGGCATATCATCGGGAGAACTATGTCGAGACGCGTCCGCCGTACGACGAGAACTATCCGTTCTGGCAGGTGACATACCTGCTCTCAGGAGCCGGCAGCTACGAGAGCGACGGGATGTGCTGGCCGTATACCGCCGGGGACGTGCTGTTCCGGCGTGCGGGGAATACGTCGCGCATCACCTATGGTCCGGGCGCGGTGAGCTTCGCGATCATCAGCTTCAGCTGCACGTCGGAGGCTTTGAAAACGCTGCCCCACGCGCCGGTAAGGCTGTACGGTGAGGAGCGTGCGACGCTGCTTGACCTGATCAAGACCGGCGTGCGTATCTGCGAACCGGTGCGCGGGGAGACCGGGCTGCGCGGGTTCCAGCTCCGCCGCGATACGCCGCTGCAGGTGCTGGAGTTCGTGGGCGTCTCGCTCGAGCGCTTTCTCATTATGGTGAGCTGCCGGCTTGCGGGGGTACTCGCACTGACGGACGAATCGGAAAAAAGCAACCGCCACGTCGGCGAGACCGAGACGGCGCGGGAGGTACGCCGGTATCTCGAGACGCATTTCCTCGAGCGCCTGACGATTGCAGAGCTGGCCGGACGTTTCGGTTTCAGCGAGACGGTGCTGATGAAGCAGTACAAGCGGGAGTTCGGCCTGAGCATCGGCGAGAGCCTGACGCAAATGCGCATTGAGTACGCGAAAGCGCGCATCCGGGACAGCGGCCTGAATTTTACGCAGATCGCCGAGGAACTCGGCGTGACGCCCGGGTATTTCTCGCGGATTTTTCGTATCCACGAGGGCATCACGCCAACTGCCTACAGCCGGATGGTCTCCAAACGTCCGTAGGTGAGCCGCCGCGCTTAAACAAAAGGCTGCGGATAAAATCCACAGCCTGATGGTTCCTCCGTTTATAAAAAGAGATAGTCGGCTTTCTGGAGCACACCATAGTGCGCGAAGTAGGCGTTCTCATACGGAATCCATTCGTTCATGAAGCGCTTCCACATCGCCCGACCGTTGCGTTTGAGAATCCGCGCGCTCTGCTCGGCAGGCGGAAGTCCCAGAAACACCCGAAGGTCGTACGGCTCACCGAATACCGGATGCTGACTGTAGGCACCCTCGACAATCCGCAGACGTTTCGGCTTCACAGAGATGCGCTCTCCGAGCTGCATTGTCCGGCAGTCAAACGCCCTGTAGTCAAACGGCGTGTTCACCGACAGAGGCAGCAGCACCTCTTTCTGAAAGCGTTCGTAGTCAACATTGCCGCCGGGCATAGCGTAGCGCTCGGGAGTGCGCTGCTCAGGCCTCAGGAAGAAGTCGTCCATGTGAAAGAGGTTTGCGCCATACGCGTCGGCAATCGCCTGTGCAAGGACGCTCTTGCCCGCACCGGAGTTTCCGTCGATTGCCACGGTGACGATATCCCGCTCGGCGAGCAGTTTATCGATGGCCTCACAGAGCGGCAGAAAGCGCAGTGCCTGTTCCGATACGACGCGGTAAGCGGGCTGATACGCAAGCCGGTACGCGTCCGAGTGGTGCACCGCCGGGCAGCCCGCCGCACGGTAGCACAGCAGCCAGGTATCCCCGGAGCAGGGGAGCGCGCCTTCATGGCACAGCTCCGCGATCACCGCAAGCTTTTCCTCCAGCTCCTCACGCGTACCGGTGACAGTCGCGGCGGTATAGAAAAACAGTGCGCAGACTGCGGCGAGTGAGCAGGTACGCGGCGCATCCAGGTGGAGCCGCAGGAGTCCGCTGCCGATGGCCTCGGTCAGCTCACGTTCACGCGGTGTCACGCTCTCCGCTTCGGCGTACAAACGCTCTCTTGCGGTCTTTATGTCGCGTATCAGATGTCCGCAGCCGTACGTGCTCTGGTACGCAAGCTTTACAAAGTCCTGCATCCGCATCGCCGGATACCGCGCAAAGGTATCCAACAGCAGGCCGCGAAAATCTTCCATACGCAAACCTCTCTTTTATCCGTTACTTTTCGTCATCCATCAGATGCGCTTTTTTGAGCGCGATGACGATCACCGGTATCAGCAGGATGTGCAGGATGATGCCCGGTAACGCGCCCACGAATGCCGCCGACAGGAACATCTCCCACGTCAGCGCCTTCGTAAACAGCGGGTAAATCAGGTACGCCGCGACGCCCCAGACAATTCGTCCGCCAAGCATCGCGAGGATCAGCGAAACATAGATGTAAACCGTCTTCTTTGGGAATGCTTTGTACAGCAGCCCCGACAGCAGACCGTACGCCGCAAGTTCGAAGGTCATGCAGATCGCGGTCATCAGCGGCGGCATCCCGAAGATCAGGTGGCGCATCAGCGGCGCGATCAACCCGACTGCGAGAGCGTAGGGCCAGCCGCAGATGAAGCCGCACAGCAGCACCGGAATGTGCATCGGCGACAGCATTCCACCGATCTGCGGAATCTGCCCGGTCAGGAACGGCAGCAGCAGCGCGATTGCGAGCAACAACGCGGATAAGATCAGCTTTTTCAGGTTTTTCATCGGTTACAATGACTCCTTTTCTTATAAAAATACCACGCAGGATCACGTTCCTAAAGAAACGTTCGATACCTTCGTGGTATCATATAAAAAAGAGCCGCGCAGCCGTCCACTTCATGAGGACTTAATGACATTATTATAACATTCGGGTTTCGCGTTGTCAAGTGGTGTTTCCGCTTTTATTCCGGTTCCTCTATATCCGATAAAAGCGGAGCATATGTCCTTGTGATTCTTCGGCGGATGTGGTATAATCAATCAGACCTATATGGTATAAGGAGTGATGAACTTGGAAAATAAGCAGTCTGCAGTTTTCCGGGCAGGTGTGGGGCGCGCCGTAATCACGCCGCCCATCGGGACAATTCTGTACGGCTACGCGCCGGGACGTCCCGCCGAGAGTATCCACGATGACCTGACAGTGACGGCGTTTGCCTTTGAAAAAGCCGGCATACGGGCGATGCTGCTGAGCGTGACGCTGTGCGCGATGAGCGAGGCGCTGTGCATCCGGATGCAGCAGGCCATCGAGCGGGAGACCGGCTTCCCCGCAGGGCACACGGTCATCGGCTGTACCCATACGCACTCCGGGCCGAATACCAGCATCGAATCGGCTTGGGGAAAGGTCGACCACGGGTATATCGAGAACATCCTTGTACCCGGAATCCTCGAAGCCGCGCGGAAAGCCGCACGGACACTGCAGCCCGCCGCGCTTGGAATCGGTACCGTTCACAGCGATGTCGGCGTGAACCGGCGGGAACTGCACACGAACGGCCGCATCGGGCTGGGACAGAATCCGTGGGGCGCATATGATCCGACGATGACGGTGGTGTCGCTGCGCGGACGCGACGGGATGATCGGGAACATGATTCACTACTGCGCGCATTGTACGGCGTCGGGCTGCAATCCGGAGGTCACGCGTGACTGGGCCGGTCCGATGATCGACCGCCTCGAGGCGGAAAGCGGC
>JAAZKA010000141.1 GCA_012800055.1 Clostridiales bacterium | reverse complement strand
GGCAGCGCGCTCAACTGCTACTGGGAGATGCCCTTCCGCCAGCGCTGCCGCATCACCATGACCAACCTCGCCACCGATCCGATGGGCCTATACTACCAGATCGACTACACGCTGACCGAGGTCCCCGAGGACGCGGCCTACTTTCACGCCCAGTTCCGGCGCACGAACCCGTTGCCCTACAAAGAGGTCTATACTATCGTAGATGGCGTGCAGGGGCGCGGGCAGTACGTCGGCACCTACATGGCCTGGCAGATGAACAACAACGGCTGGTGGGGCGAGGGCGAGATCAAGTTCTACCTCGACGGCGACGACGAGTTCCCGACCATCTGCGGCACCGGCACCGAGGACTACTTCTGCGGCTCGTACAACTTCGACGTCGGCGGCCGGTATACGCCGTTCACCACGCCCTACTCGGGTCTCGCCGTCATCTCCACCGACGGCGCATACCAGTCGCAGCAGCGCTTCGGGCTGTACCGCTGGCACATCACCGACCCTATCCGCTTCTGCGACGATATCCGCGTCACGATTCAGGCGCTCGGCTGGCGCTCGGAGGGCCGCTATCTGCCGCTGCAGGATGACATCGCGTCCACAGCGTATTTTTACCTCGACCGGCCGTCCGCCGCGCTGCCTGCACTCCCCGATCGCGACTTTATGGAGGTCATCTGAGCTATGAAAAAGATCCGTTTCGGCATCATCGGCTGCGGGATGATGGCCCGAGAGTTCGCCGGCGCTGCCGCAAGGTGGGGTCAGTTTGTACGTGACGATATCCCGTACCCGGAGATTGTCGCCGTCTGCTCCAGAAGCGAAAAATCCCGCGCATGGTTCATCAAGAACGTTTCCACCGTCACCTATGAGACGCCCGATTACCATGAGCTGCTCAACCGGGAAGATGTTGACGCCGTATATATCGCGCTGCCTCACGATCTTCACGAGGAGGCCTATGTCGCCTGCATCCGCGCGGGCAAGGCGATGCTCGGCGAGAAGCCCTTCGGCATCGATCAGGCGGCGAACACCGCCATCCTTGACGCTTTGACCGCTCACCCCGATGTTTTCGTCCGCTGCTCCAGTGAGTTTCCTTACTATCCCGCCGCTCAGACGCTCATTCAGTGGGCACGCGAGGGCCGCATGGGTCGGCTCATTGAGGTCAATGCCGCCTTCGAGCACGCCTCCGACCTCGACCTGAACAAGCCCATCAACTGGAAGCGTCGTGTCGCGACCTGCGGGAAATATGGCTGCCTGGGTGATTTGGGGATCCATACGCAGCACATCCCCTTCCGGCTCGGGTATCTGCCGCAGTCGGTGTACGCGATCTTCTCGAACCTCGTCTCTTCCCGCCCGGATGGTCACGGCGGCACCGCACCGTGCGAGACCTATGAAAACGCCGTGCTGTTGTGCCGTACGAAGGATCAAAATGGCGACGAGTTCCCGATGCGTCTGGAGACCAAGCGCATGAGTCCGGGCAGTACGAATAAGTGGAGCATTGCAATCACGGGCATGCAGTGCGCCGCGCGGTTTTCGACCGACGACCCCGGCGCGTTCTGGTATACCGAGAGCTGGGGCAAGGAGCAGGCGTGGTGCCGCGTCAACCTTGGCTTCAAGCCGATGCTCCCGACCGTCACCGGCGGCATCTTTGAGTTCGGCTTCTGCGATGCCATGCAGCAGATGATCGCCGCGTTTTGCCTCGAGTACGCCGGGGAACAGGTCGCGTTCGGACTTTTCACCCCCGAGGAGACCCGCCTGTCACATGCGCTCTGCACCGCCGCGCTCAAAGCGTACGAGGAGCAGACCGTCATCGCGCTGTAAATCTTCCGGTGTGCTCGATCCGTGCGGCTCATCACAGCCGGTGCTTCTGAGCCTGTTTATTGACACAAAAGTGCAGATGAAGAAAAAGCGTCCGGAATTCCGGACGCTTTTCTTGTATCACTGCTCAATAGGTTCAACTTTCAGGTCGATGCGGAGGACGTCGCAGGTCTTGACATCTCCCGGGCGGATACGTATCTCATCCGGCCTGAGCAGCTCATAGCCCCAGAAGTCCACCTGCTTCACCTCTTTGCCGGTACGCAGGTGCACGATGCGCTCGATCTTGTTCTTCAGCCCGGGGAGGATGACGTCGCCCATCGGCGGGATCAGAAAGCAGCAGTAGATGCTGCGGTCTTTTTGCGTATAGCAGCAACCGTAGGGCGCGGGGAACTCCGACTTCCCGCAGCCATAGACTGCCTCACCGTTGCAGAGCATCCACGCGGACAGTTCCCGCAGACGATCTGCAGCCGGCGGCGGGAATTTCCCTGTCGGCTCCGGACCGATGTTCAAAAGCAGGTTGCCGTCCTGGGACACGCAGCCCATCAGCCCCGCAACCATCGTCTCGACGGGCTTGTATGCCGTATCATCCGCGCAGTAGCCCCAGTGTCGGTTCATCGTCGCGCAAGTCTCCCACGCGACCGGCTTGCCGCGCACGGTCTGCGGCTGATTCAGGATACAGATCTCCGGCGTGTAGTAGTCGTAGTCACGTGCATTCTCCTTGAAATACGAGAGACGGTCGTTGACAAGGATGTCGGGCTGTCTGCGGTAGACCATCTCCAGC
>JAAZKA010000140.1 GCA_012800055.1 Clostridiales bacterium | reverse complement strand
CGGGGCTGCGCCAGCCGACGCAGCGGTTCTCACTGACGCGTGCAATGCCGCCGTTGGACAGCCGCAGCAGCATCGCCGTGTTGGAAAACGGGTTTCTGTAGATGTTCTGCCCGCCGATGCCGAAGATATCGGAGCGCGGGCTTCCGCGGAACCCCATCGCGCTGACCTCGGTCGCATACACGCCCGGCAGCGCGCCCAGGATCATCGACGTCGAGTGCGTGGGATAGAAAAACGGCGGGATACCCGCGTAACGCTTCCAGTCCTCGCCGCCGGAGCTGCGGAAGCTCTGCTCCATGTTGCGGATGTCGTGGTTGTACTGCGACTCGGCGTAGACGAAGCTGCCGAACGACCCGGCGGCGTACTCGCGTCTGCAGAACATGGTCGCCGCGCGGTAGTAGCCGGTCTCGCCCATCGAGTAGAGAAGACGTTTTTTCCCGGCGAGACGCGCGATCTCCCGGATGTCCGCGACGTCCACCGCACACGGCACCGCGCTGTAGACGTTCTTTCCGGCCTCGAGCGCGCGGATAGCCATCTCGCCGTGACGGTCGCGCTGCGTGAAGATGCCGATTGCGTTGATCTCGGGAGAGGCAAGTGCTTCCTCAAACGTCGGGACGACCTCCACGCCGAAGGTTTTCGCAAATTCCTCCGCGCGCTCCGGGCGCAGGTCACAGATATAGACCTTCTTCACGGCCGGATGCGCCTTAAAAAGCGGTACGAAGGCGCGGCAGAATCTCCCGCCGCCGATCAGCGCGATGCTCAGTTGTTTACCCATTGTATACACACCCTTCTTGATCAGTCTGATATATACAGTATACCACACCGCGCGGAAAATGTGTAGTACCAAAAACAGCTAAAGATTTGCGCAAGCTGCCGTGCCGGACAGCGGACGGCGTAAAGCGCCCGGCTGAAACAATCAGCCGGGCGCTTTGCTACTATTCGAGTATGTACATCTTGAAGTCGTTGACTCCTTCGGCGCTCCATTCGACGCGGCCGTCCCGGATTTCGCACGGTACCTGCGCGCCCGTGCCGACGTCGGTGAGCCGCACGCCGTCGAGCCGCACCGAGAGCTTGACCGTCTGCGGCGCGGTGTCGTAGTATTGCTCCATTGCCTTGTACAGCGTGATGTATGTGCGCGCTCCGTCCCGGCGCACCATGACCTCCATCCACGACGGCGCGTCCGTCTCCACGAGCGTCCGTCCGGGCAGCAGCGAGCGGATGAGGTTGGTAAATATCTTCTGCTGCGTCGGCGCGTCGGTGTCTCCGATCGGCGCGGCCAGCCACATCACCGTGCCCTTCCCGTATTTTCGCCGTGTCAGCGCCGGATATTCCGTCACGCCCGCCGGCGGGTTCGAGATCGCCGACCCAAAGCGGTAAATCTCCTGCGAGTGTGAGTACGGCAGATCGAGGTACGCGAGCACCTCCGTATCCGCGTCCGCCTGCGCGAGCGCGGCGTAGTGTTTGCTGTAGAGCGGATACGCGGCGGACATACCCTCGAAATACGGCAGCGCGGCATCCGTCGGCGAGAAGTAGCAGACGTCGGTCGCGGCGGTCCCGGTGACCCGTATGCCGGTGAGCGCCGACAGTGCATCCGCAGGATGCCCCGCCATGTCCCGCGTACCGGACGCGCCGATGACCAGCAGACTGCCGCCGTCCGCGACAAACCGCTCCAGCGCCGCATATTCACCGTCTTCGAGTACGTACTGCTGCGGAAGTACCGCGACGCCGCCGTCAAGGTCCGCAAGGTTCTTCGGTCCGCACATGTCGTAGCTCAGATGCGCGGCGATCAGGCTCTTGGCATACCGTCCCATCGAGCCGGCGGGAAGATAGGTCGGCGATTTTTCGATTGGTTTGCCGTGCAGCGCCGGGTCGTACATCGACGCGAAATTGTAGCACAGCGTCACCTCACGCACGAGCTTCGCCGCGGGCGACCAGACGTCCAGGTACGGCTTCAGCTCCTTCTTCAGCGCGCCCATCCGCTGATACAGCCGCCGGTCGAGTGTCCCGACGGGGTCGATCGCGTCGATGAACAGGAACGCCGCACCGTGCGAAAGCGCCGCGTATGCCGAGAAGCGCAGCTCCGCGTCTGATTTGGTCGTCGTATGGTCCTGCAGGTCCATGCAGCGCGAAATCATGAACTCCATCGGACGGTTTGGCGAAAGGTTGCTCAGGAGCTTGCAGATACGCGAGTAGGAGAGGGCGTTGCCGTAAAAGTCGCCGGCGAGATAGTCGGAGAGGTTGATGTACTCCTGCGTACACGCGCCGCGCCATCCGGATGTCCAGAACGCCGCCTGGAACGCGCATGTCGCGCCGGGTCTGCAGCGGTCGACGGTCTCGCGGATCGTGCGGTTGAACGCAAACAGCCATTGTTCCCGCGCGCGCTGGAACTCCACCCAGAGCGGGTTGTCAAAGTCGACGGTCTCGGGCAGCTCGCGGCCGGTCTCCGCGAGGAACCGCGTGCGGCAGTGGCTGCAGGTGCAGACCGCGCCGTGCCAGCCGGTCATGTCGATCCAGAAGCCGTCGGTGTCATATTCGCACAGCTGCTCGAACTGCCTCACAACATAGTCCAGATAGCCCGGCGCGCACAGGCAGCAGCGTCCGTAGCGCGAAAAGCTGCCGTCGGCGTTGTGAAGCGTATCGCGGCCGTCGACGGAACGGATACGCCAGTCGGGATGGGTGTCGAACGCCCAGCGCGACCAGATGTTGAAGTAGGTGATCGGACGGATGCCGCGCGCCCGCAGCGCTTCGACGGTCTGCCCGAAGATGTCGCGGCCGTGCAGACCCGTGTGCATGTGTCCGACACGCGTGGGGAAGAAGCAGATACCCAGACAGTTCCCGGCGTAGACGAGCGCGGTGTCGACCTGCGCGGCAACCATGCAGTCGGCATAATCGTCGGGCGAAAAGCAGGTCATGAAGTCCGCGTTCCAGTCCGGGATGTGCATATCCACGAGATTGCGCCAGGGGGAGTTTTTGTACCAGGTCATGAGCACTTTTCCTCCGTTCATTTATTTTTTGAGCAGCGCGGGGATTCCGTCATAACGGGTTTCCGGGTCTGCCGGGTAGACGGGCAGAGGCACGTTTTGATAGCGGATTGTCTCGACCCTCGCGGTGGACTCGCCCTCGGTCATCACGAAGACCGCTCTCGGGGCAATCTCCGCGAGCGCCGGATAGAGGTAGCCGAGCTTCACCACGACCGCGTCGTATGCGAACACATCCGCGCCGCCCGTGCGGATGATTTCCGGCGAGATTACGGCGCAGCGGTTCTCCGTCACAATCACGTCGACCGTCCCGCGTCTTAACAGCGCACGCCGTCCCGCGTCCTCTCCGTACCACCCGAGCATCTGTCCGAGACTGACAACCTCGAACATGCCCTGACAGACATCGGCGTGCGTATGGTCGAGCGTTCCGCCGAGCGTGAACTCCGCGCGCCCGCCGGCACCGATCCGGTACGCCTGCTCGACCGCCGGCGCGTCCGTCAGACCCGCGATCAGGATGCGCTGCTGCTCGGTCAGCGCAAGGTTCAGCATCCCCGCACGGTCCCCGGCAGCTCCGGCGGTCGTGTTGTCGCCGGAGTCCGACAGGAACACCGGCTTTTTCTCCGATTTACGCGCAATATCGAACGCATGCTCGGGCATACAGGTCTCCGTGAGGAACCGAAACTCCGCGCGCGCGTCCCACCACAGCTTCGCGACGCGTCCGGCAGCGTCCCGCGCGGTCTCGAGGTTGTCCGCGTAGGCGGTGACGCTCGGGCCGACCCAGCGCGTATCCACCCACGGCTGACCGAAGCAGGTCGTAATCTGCAGCGCGCCGGTCTCCTTCTGAATGGCGTCCTGACGCATCATCAGCGACTTGGCCGGTTCGTTCTCGGTGATCACGCAGTCGCCGGTGAAGAGCATCGGCAGGTGCATCAGGCACGCGGCGGGAGATTTCCCCCTGCGCAAAAGCTCCAGCAGCAGCGTACAGCCGCGCCGCTGCGTTTCCTCCATATCGACATGCGGCGCGGTGCGGTATGCGCATACGATGTCGGCATGTTCGATGAGAACGGGGCTGACGTTCGCGTGGAAGTCCATCGCGACGGAGATCTTCACATCCCGCCCGACACGTTCCCGGACGGCGCGGGTGATCTCGGCGTCGCCGCTACCGTAATGCTCGACGTCGAGCGCGCCGTGCAGATAGAGGAAGATGCCGTCGGGGTCGGCCGGGAGCGCCTCGAGCAGCTCCCCAAGCAGCGTATCGAAAACCGCACGCGGCAGTCTCCCCGACGGCACCGCGTGGGCGTAGGTGCCCGGGATCAGCGTGACCTCCGGGCTGTCAAGCGGTTCCAGCGAGAGCTTCGCCATCGCGGCGTCACCGGTCAGCCGGTCGAAGTCCGTCAGCGTCGGCACCGCGACCGACAGGGAGTTGGTCTCCTGCTGGATACTGGCGGCGAATACGCGGAAGGCGGGCATAAGCAAACACCCTTTCTATGTGTAATCGTTTACATATCCGAAGAGACACCTGTACGCGTATGAATGCTCATGCGCGCGGAATGGAAATTAAGACAAATGCGCGGGGATACTCTCCCATGACTACCCTGATTGTATCACGCCCGCGCGGGTTTGTCAACAGCTTTCGCGCAGCAGCAGCTCCGGCTCGAGGAAGACCGTCCGCGCGGGTTCTCCGTCGAGTGCCGCGAGCAGATTCTCCGCCGCGAGCGCGCCGATCTTCGCCTCGGGCTGGACGACCGACGACAGCGTCGGCTGGCAGGTGCCGTAGACGTCGCGGATATCGAACGTGAGCACAAGCAGGTCGTCCGGGTAGCGCAGACCCGCGTCCCGCAGTGCCGCCACCGCGCCGTAGGACATCTTCGAGCTGTGGATGAACACGGCGTCCGGACGCGGCTGCTCACCGAGCAGCGAGCGCATCGCGTCGTAGCCGCTGCGCTCCTTGAAGTCCCCCTCGCGCACTCTCAGCTCCAGCCCCAGCTTCGCGGCCTCCTCCCGGCAACCGGCGAGCCGTTCGCGGCCGGTATATTCCCGCGTGCTGCCCGCGATCACCGCGATGTTCCGGCAGCCGCGCTCATACAGATGCCGAATGCCCATCGCACCCGCACGGCGGTTTTCGATGAGTACCGCGCCGCAGTCCGTCGTCACGTAGTTGTCGATCTGGACGATCGGAATCCCGCATCCGATGGTCTTCCCGAAGGTGCCGCGCACATCGTCGCACTCACCGCCTAAGGACGCGATGAGAATGCCCTCAACGCGTTTGCCCGCGAGTGAGTCGAGGTAGGCGCGCTCCCGTCGGATGTTCTCGTCGGAGTCGCACAGCAATGTATCGTACCCTGCGGTCTCTAAAAAGCGGACGGCGGATTTGATGACCGCGCCGAAGAAAACCTCGGTGATGTCCGGCACGAGGATGCCGATGGTATGCGTCCGGCGTGTCTTCAGGCTGCGGGCAAGCAGATCGGGGGAGTACTGGCTGTCGCGCAGCAGACTCTCCACACGCGCGCGTGTCTCCGGCGAGACGTTCTCCTTGCCGTTGAGCACGCGGGATACGGTTGCGACGGATACACCGAGCGTCTCCGCCAGACGCTTTTGACTGATACTCATGGAACTGTCCTCTCACCGGTTTTTTCTTAGTATACCCCAAACGCACGAAAATGTCAACCGGGCAAGATGCTTGACAAATCCGCGGACCTGTGCTATCCTGTACCCAAACCGAATGATTTTCGTATTGTAAACGTTTTCGTTTCTTGATGCCCCTCTCTGAGAACCGCCGCTCTCTTCACAACGTCCGGGCGGAGAAAGGATCCCGATATGGCCGACTGTGAGAAATGGTACCGCAAATCTTTCCGGCGCTGTCTGGTGGACATGCACATCCCCGACTGGGACAGCGATTACTTCCTTGCGAAATTCGATTCGGGTGCCTACATCGAGGCGATGAAGACCGCCGGTGTCGACACTGCCTACTTTTACTGCAACTCCTGTACGGGGCTGTGCAACTGGCCCGCGAAGACCGGACACATGCACAAGGGTCTCCGCGGCCGCGACATCGTCCGCGAGCTGAGCGAAGGTCTGCGCGAAGCCGGGATCAACCCCGTCGCCTATATCAACATCTGGTCGCGCGACGCCGCCCTTTCCCACCCCGACTGGCAGTGCATTGACCAGAACGATCAGCCCACTCTCGCGTTCCAGTGGGGTCAGCCCGGACGCTACGCCGAGTGCTGTATGAACTCGCCCTACCGCGATTATGTCCTCTCGCTGGTGCGCGAGCTGTGCGCAGACTATGACTTCATCGGTCTGTGGGTCGATATGATCCTCTGGCGCATCATGTGTTACTGTCCCCACTGCCGCAAACGTTTCCATGACGAGACCGGATACGAGCTGCCCGAGACCGTCGACTGGAGCGATCCGGTGTGGCGGCTGTGGCTCAAAAAGCGCGAGGAGTGGAATGAGAACTTCTTCCGCGATATCATCTCGACCGCGCGGGAGTATAAGCCCGGGCTGACCGTCATGTGCAACTCGTCCTACCTCCCCAGCTACTTCATGGGCGAGAGTCTTGATTTCTTCCGGCTCGGCGAGTTCATCGGCGGCGACTTCAGCATGGACCGCCATTCTCATTCGTTCGAGTGCAAACTCTACAACTCCGTCTCCGCCAATAAGCCCTTCGAGTTCTTAGGCTCCGTCATGGACCCGGCGCTCAACGAGCATACGATCATCAAATCCCCGACGCATCTGCGCTGTCTGATGGGCTCGACGCTTCTCAACAACGGACGCTACGGCTTCATCGACGCCATTGACCCGTCCGGCACCCTCAACGCGCGTGTGTATCAGCGGATGCAGGGCGTTTACGCGTTTGAACGGCGCTATGAGAAGTACCTGCGCCCGGAAGTCGACTTCCTCTGCGACGTCGGTCTGTATACCAACCTCGAGTCCTACATCACCCCCGCGTGCAACGGGATGCACGTGAAGGACGCGCCGGCCGCCTCCCGCCACCAGTCGGACGTCTACGCGATGGGCGCCGTACTCATCGAGAACCACATCCCCTTCTCCGTGCTGACGCGCTATGACCTCGACCGGCTCGAGCAGTTCCCGGTGATCGTGCTGGAAAATGTCCTGGTGCTCGCGGAAGACGAGATCCGGCGGCTGACGGAGTACACGGCGGCGGGCGGCTGCCTGTATGTCGAGGGTGAGACTGCGGTCTACGGCACCGACGGCGTGCAGATCCCCGGAGGCGCACTGCGGGAGCTGCTCGGCGCGCAGATCAACGGCACGCTCGGGAGCAAGGTAACCTACATACGTCCGGCGGCCGGACATGAGGCGCTTGTGCCCGACTGCGACGACGTGCATCCGCTGTCGGTCAACGCCCCGCAGCTTCGTCTGACGGCGTGCGGCGCCGAACCGCTGGCGTATGTGACGCTGCCGCTGGTCGACCCGGAAGATACGTCGAAGTTTGCATCGGCGATCTCAGACCCGCCCGGACAGCATACGGATTTCCCGGCGCTTCTTTCTCATGTGTACGGGAAGGGGCGGGTGCTGCTGTCCGCCGCGCAGTTTGCGCATATGCGCAAGCCCGAACAGAACGCGCTCTTCCGGCGGCTGATGGCGCTGCTCAATCCTGCGCCCGTGCTCGAGACCAACGCCCCGCGTGCGGTCGAGCTGTCCGTCTACCGTCAGCCGGACGACGCGCGCTATCTCCTCAACGCCCTCCATTTCCCCGCCGAGCTGCCTTTGGACGATGAAGTGTTCGCATTGCACGGCATCCGCGTCACGCTCCATATCCCCGAGACCGTCACGGACATCCGCGCGCTGCCCGACGAGACTGCCGTCCCCTTCGAGCGTCTCCCCGACGGCCGCATCCGCTTCACACTGAAGCCGCTCGATATCTTCGATATGTACGCGCTGCACTATTGAGTGTCGGGAATATGGGATGTATCGGGCGTGCATCATATTGTTTTCTTTGATCTGCGATCACCCTTGTATTTTTCATGGCTGTAGGGTATAATGGAGACAAACAAACGGGAATCTCCGGATGACTCACCCGCCAAAGGAGGGCCTATGTCCTACTATATCGGCATCGACCTCGGCACGTCGTCGGTGAAGCTGCTGCTCGTCGACGGGCAGGGCGTCATCGTACGCATCGCCTCCGAGGATTACCCCCTCACCTTCCCCCGTCCCGGCTGGTCGGAGCAGCATCCCGCAGACTGGTGGAACGCCGTCGTCCGCGCGCTCCGCACCCTCACCGACGGCATCGACCCGCATGCCGTCCGCGCCGTCGCCGTCGGCGGACAGATGCACGGTCTCGTTGCCCTCGACGCGTCCGGCGGCGTCATCCGCCCCGCGATCCTCTGGAACGACGGCCGTACCTCCGAGGAAACCGCGTACCTCAACGACACTATCGGCCGCGAGACCCTCAACCGCCTCACCGGGAACATCGCGTTCGCCGGATTCACCGCCCCCAAGCTGCTCTGGATGCGCGCGCATGAGCCCGATAACTTCTCCCGCATCGCCCATATCCTGCTGCCGAAGGATTATGTCAACTACCGTCTCACCGGTGTCCATGCCTCCGACTACTCCGACGCGTCCGGTACGCTGCTGCTGGACGTCAAGCATAAGGCGTGGTCGTCGGAAATGGCGCGCGTCTGCGGTGTCATGCCCGCGCAGCTCCCCACGCTTCACGAAAGCGCCGACGTCATCGGGACACTGACCCCCGACGCTGCCGCCGCGACCGGTCTGCCCGCGGGTATCCCCGTGATGGCTGGTGCCGGGGACAACGCCGCCGCCGCCGTCGGAACCGGCACCGTCGGCGAAGGCGGCTGCAACCTCTCCCTCGGGACATCCGGCACGCTGTTTGTCTCCGGTACGGCGTTCCGCAAAGACCCCTCCGGCGCCATCCACGCGTTCGCGCACGCCGACGGCGGCTTCCACCTGATGGCGTGTATGCTCTCCGCGGCGAGCTGCAACCAGTGGCTGTGCGGGGATATCCTGCGCACCGATGACTACGCGGGTGAACAATCCGCTGTCTCGCACGACATGCTCGGAGAGAACCGCGTCTACTTCCTGCCGTACCTGATGGGCGAACGCAGTCCGATCAACGACACCTCCGCGCGCGGCACACTGGTCGGCATGACGATGAATACCACGCGCGCGGAGATTGTCCAGGCCGTGCTCGAGGGCGTGGCGTTCGCGCTGAGGGATTCACTCGAGGCGATGCGCACGTTTGGTGTCGAGGTGCGGGAGAGCCGGATCTGCGGCGGCGGCGCGAAAAGTCCTTTATGGCGGAAGATTCTCGCAAACGTCCTCGGCATCCCGCTGCACACCGTCGTCACCGAGCAGGGTCCCGGCTACGGCGCCGCGATCCTCGCGATGGTCGGCAGCGGTTTATATCCGTCCGTCCGTGCCGCGTCCGACGCGCTCGTCCGTGTCGCCGGCTCCACCCTCCCCGACCCCGCGCTCGCAGAAAAATACAACGCGCGGTATCAGGCGTTTCAAACGCTCTATCCCGCGCTCAAGCCCGTGTTCCCGAAACTGTAAAGGACGATCGAAAGAAAACCGTCGCGCCGGGGTGCCGCAACCCCGGCGCGATGGTTTTGACGGTTTTTATGCCTTAGCCCTTGACCGGCATGCCCATTTCGGCGCGCCAGGCGTTGAGCTGCTTCTGAACCTCCTCGAGGATCTTCTCAGCGCCGTTGGCGTTGAGCTTATCGTTGAAAGCGGCAACCTCAGCGTCGATGTTCTCGATCATGCCGGAACGCAGATACGTGGTAGCGTTGTACTCGCTGATGATATTGGCGCAGGCCGCGATCTCATTGGCAATCGGCTCGTTGTCGATGATGAAACCGAGGTTGGATTTCTGATGGGAATTGTCGTTCAGATTAGCAAGGAGATCCGGGAACGCGACGGTATTGTTGGTCGGAATCGAACCGGCAACGATGTTGCCGACATGGTGGCCGTACCAGTTGTACCATGAAAGGTCGTTCTGGCTTTCTACGCCCTTATTGGCGGAGCCGAGGTACGGATCGATGCGGCCGTCTTCGACGCGCTTATAATCGATGCCTTCCTGACCGAAGCGGATGTAGTCGGCAAGTGTCTTATCGGTGTTGACGATGTTGAGCAGCATCATCGAACGCTCGGGGTTGGCACCCTTGGCAGGCAGCGCGGCGAGCGTCGCCTGTACGTAACCTGTGCTCATGACAGCCAGTTTGGAGTTGGAAAGCTTGGTAGTAAAGGGATACATATCTTCGCGAACCTCAAGATATCCCATCGCCCAGTTGCACAGCATGGCGCCGGAGTCGAAGATCGCATGATCCTTATCGAAGTTGGGGTTATCGTACGGGAAGATGCCGTCGTCGACCATCTGCTTGAGGTTCTTGCAGATCGTGGCGTATTCGTTGGTGGAAAAGATATTAAACACGGTCTCGCCGTCGCCCTGTCCCTCGAAGTAGTTGAGGCCCGTAAGCTGGGCGGCGCAAATGGACTGCATCTGATCATAGCGGTACCACTGATCGATATAGGTCCAGCAGGTGGACATCGGGTAGGACGCCCATTCCGGATGCAGCTCGTCGCGCTTTTCTTTCATATCATAGAAATACTCCACAACGTCGGACACGACGGTCCACTCGGGGAAGGGCATCCCGCATTCCTGTACCATATCGTCGTTATAGAGGAAGTTCCAGACGGCGGCAAGGTCCTTATAAGGAACCACGGCATAATAGTCGCCCTTATAGGTGACGGCGGTCCAGGCGCCTTCGGGGACGATGTCATAGAGCACCGGAGCATACTCGTCAATGAGTGCCTTCAACGGACGCAGCGCGCCCTGCGCGACATAGTTGTTATAGCCATAGCCCGCAGAGATATGGATCAGGTCGCTGTGATCGCCGGAGGTCAGCATCACACTCAGCTTCTGGCTCATCTCTGCGCCGTCGACATAATCCCAGTCGATCGTCGCGTTGATCAACGGCTTGACGTAATCGTTG
>JAAZKA010000139.1 GCA_012800055.1 Clostridiales bacterium | reverse complement strand
GTCGGCTGGCGCAGCCCCGAGACGTATATCTCGCAGTTCTACGGCACCGACGGCGGCTATGAGTTCTCTGTTGCGCACCACCACATGGCCACCTGGGACCCCGAGCATCCCGGCGCGGTGATTATGCGCGACGTCACGCGGGAGCTGCAGCCGGCGTCCGTCAGCGAGATGATCTACAATGATTACTCCGACGCTGTCCGGCGTATCGGAAACGGCGTCGCGTTCACCGAGGCGGCGCCGATTCAGGACACCTCCCGGATGCCCGAAAGCTATCGGACGCTTCCCAACGGCCACAACGGGACGCATCAGTTTCTCGTCAACGACTTCTGCCGCGCGTTCGCGGAAGGCAAGCTGACGCCGACGAACATCTGGCAGACAGCCCGCTTCAACATCCCCGGACTCATCGCGCATCAGTCGGCGCTGCAGGAGGGCAAGGTGCTCGAGGTGCCCGATCTCGGTGAGGAGCCCGCGGACTGGGAGGTCATCGACGCGTGACGGACAACTGGACCGACATCCGGCCGGAGGATGCCGGGATGGACCCCGCGTGGCTGATGCGCTTTCTCGATGAGATTGAGGCGCATCGGCTGACGCTGCACGGCTGTATGTTCTGTAAGGACGGGAAGCGCGCACTCGAGGCATACTGGGCACCCTTCACCGGGGAGGAGACGCACCGGCTGTATTCTTCTACCAAGTCCTTTGTATCCGTCGCGATAGGACTGGCGGCGGATCGGGGGCTGCTGTCGCTCGACGACCCGATCGTACGCTTCTTCCCGGAGTACCGGAGCGCCGCGCATCCGTACGTCGCGGAAACGACGGTACGCGACCTGCTGCGGATGGCGACGCCGTACAGCCGTCCGACGTACGACGACCCGGCGCTCACGGGTCCGGAGTGGCTTGCGTCCTACTTCCGCGCGAAGCCCGACCATCCGCCGGGGACGCTGTTCCGCTACGACAGCTGCGGCTCCTACGTGCTGGGGGCGATTGTCAAACGCGCGGCGGGGAAGCCGTTCTTCGACTTTCTCAGAGAGACGCTGCTCGATGAGCTGGGATTTTCGAAAGACGCGCGGTGTCTGGAGGGGCCGGACGGGGAGTTGTGGGCAGGCTCGGCGGTCCTTGCGCGGCTGCGGGACTTCGCGAGGCTTGCTCAGTTCCTGATGGACGGCGGACGCATACACGGACGTCAGCTTCTGTCGGAAGCGTACGTAAAAGCCGCGACGACGAGGCAGATTGACAACAACACCGAGGGCTTGAACTCGCCGTGGCGCTGCGGGTACGGCTATCAGATATGGATTCTGCCCGACGACGCGTTCGCGATGGTCGGCATGGGCGATCAGCTGGCGATCTGCGTACCCGGGAAGCGGTTTCTGTTCGCCTGCGTGGGAGATACGCAGGGTGTCGCAAACAGCCACGAGCAGATCTACGACATCCTGTGGCGTGAGGTTGTCAGGAAGCTGTCGGACACGCCGCTGCCGCATGGCGGTTCATGGGATAAGCTTCGCAAACGTGCGGAGTGCTTGACACTCGCGCCGGTCGCGGGACGGACACGCACCGAAACCGCCGCGCGCGTGGACGGACGCCGGTATATCCTGGACGACAATCCGATGGGCATCCGCGAGCTGACAATCACGGCGGACGCGGACGGGGGGACACTGCATTATGTCAACCCACGCGGGGAAAAGACCCTGCGCTTCGGTTTTGGAAGCTGTCTGCCCGGGCAGTTTCCCGAGAAGCACTTCAACGGCGACCGTCTGGGAGTTCCGGCAGGCCGTACATTCCGGTGCTTTTCGAGCGGCGCATGGGTACAGGAGAATACGCTGCTCATCCGCGTACACATCGCGGACAGCTATGTCGGCAACCTGACGATTGCGCTGTGCTTTACGGGTGAACGCGTCGCGCTGTCGATGCACAAGAACGCGCAGTTCTTCCTCAAGGAGTACCAGGGTACGACGGGCGGACGGGCAGCGCATCCTTCAGACAATTCCGCGTAAGTACAAGAGGCAGGCGGTGCGATTTGCAAAAAACCGAAAAAACTGCACGAATCTGAAATCATTCACCTTGCGGGATGTCCGGATCTATGGTATATTCAAGATACTCTGATTGGAAAGGAGCCGCAACGATATGAAACCGATCCCCACCCCTCGGGAATACACCCATTCCGGTGAGAGCCGTCCGCTGACCGGGCTGCGGGAGATTCGTATGAACATCCCCGAGACCGGAGAAACGGTGAAGCTGGGGCTTGCGATGCTGCGGGACGCGCTGCCCGTCACGCCGGACGGTGCCGTGCTGACACTTGTTTCCTCGGACGACGCGTGGTTTGCTGCGCGCAACGCTGCCGAGCAGGGCTACATCCTGACACATGACGGCGGCACGCTGACGCTGGCCGCCCGTCAGCCGATGGGGTTTTTCTACGGCCTGATGACGCTGCTGCAGCTCGCGGAGGACATGCCCGAGACGTTCGTCATCCGCGACCGGCCGGAGATACGCTGGCGCGGCGTGATGAATACGCTGTGGGCGGAGTCGGGCATCATGTCCTACGACTTCGGCGACGGGCTGCCGGCGATGGAAAAACGTCTCTCGGTTCTGCTCAACACCTGCGCGCGGTACAAGCTCAACCTGGTCTACGCCGACGCGTTTGGGTTCCGGCACGAACGGTTCCCGGGCTACGACGCGTTCATGAAGCGCTTCACCGACCTTGCGAAAATCCGCGGCGTCCGCGTGATGGCCGGCGGCTACGGCATGGGCTACGGGCAGAGCGGCCACGGTCAGAACGTCTTCATGGGGAAGGTGTTCCGCAACCGTGACCCGTACCCCGACGGCGAGCTGTACGACTGCATCGGCACCTACGATCCGCCGAACCCGGATATCCGCGGCCGATCCTACGGCACCTGTTTGTCCGACAACGCGCTCACGGATGACAAAATCGACGAGATGCGGCAGTATCTCCTCGCGACGGGCGTCAACACGCTGGATCTGCACAACATGGATTCCGACGAGATTCACGAACCGCTGTGGCTTGCGCGGTGTGAACGCTGCCGGAAGCGCTACCCGAATGACAGTCTGTACGCAGAGGACGGCTGCGCGGGCGCGTTCGCGGCGTTCTACGACCGGCTGCTCACGGGACTGCGGGAGAGCGTGCCGGATGTGCTGATCTGTCCGGTCAGCCCCGGATACGCTTACGCGGTCAGAAGCACCGACCGGACATTTGAGAAATGCCGACGCTTTTGGGGCGCCGTGATGCGGTATATGAAGTGCCGCGACGGCGTGATTCCGCTGTTCCGCGAGCTGTTCCACAACCACGACGACAACCGGCTGCGCTATGATATGCTCGATGAGAGCATCCCGTCGGGGTTCGGCAGCGTGTTCTTCTCCGGCGGCGACGGGTTCTACTCCGACAAATACTTCGTGCCGTCGGCGGTCGTCACCAAGACGATGGAGCGCGCCGAGCTGATTGTCTGCGCGAACGGCAGCGCGCTGCAGCGTCCGACGCAGCTGATGAATGCGGAATACCTGTGGAATCCCGACGGCAGCGCGTTCTACAACGCAGATATTCCCGACAACTATACGGACTTCATGGCGTTTTATAACGCCATCCTCGCGACGACGCACCGGCCCGAGGGTCTGTACGGCGAGCTTCTCGAGACGGCGTGCCGGAGACTGTGGGGCGACACGGACGGCGCCGTGCTCGCCGAGGTCTACCGCATCCACGGCGCGCGATACGAGTGCCCGGTGTTCACGGTCTGCTCGGTCGAGCTGTACACCCGCCGCACCCGCGTGACCTTTCCGATACGCTGGGACGACCCGTCTGCGGAAGAACATCTGCCGCAGATGCGCGCGCGGTACGCCGAGACGGTCACACTCAACACGGCGGCGCGGTCGCGGCTCTTCGGCGTAACGGCACCCGACGCGGAATTTCTGCGCGAGGGTCTGGCGGTCGTCTCGGAACTGTGTCAGTTGATGGTGCGCTACATCGACGCCTACCGCATGGCGGCTGAGTGGTTCACTGCGGGTGTGCCGCTCGAAGGAGGCTTCCGTGAGAGCGTTCGGGCGATTGTCGACGACGCGGAAGCGTACCGCAAGCGCCTTGCGGAGTCGGGACGTACGGCGGTCGATCCGCTGGGCGGAGCGATTGCGCGGCGTGACGAGCTATTTGATCTGATTGCCTACAACGCCGGGCTGATTCTGCAGAGTGTTGAAACAAACATGCGCATCCCGGAAAATCGCCGCCCGGATGTCACGCGTCAGTGGTGGTGAGACACGGCGGAGGGACGATTTCCCTTTTCCTTCCAACCTTGCGGCAATCAAAGCGCCCGCGTCTGTGCAGTACAGGCGCGGGCGCTTTCTGTCCGTATGAGTCACATGTCGACGTACAGGATCACCCGGTTTCCGTCGGGTGTACTGCGTCCGTACAGTCCGCCGCCCAGGGAGTCACGTTCGTATGCCCGTTCGCGGTCGTAGTAGGCGGAGAGGTACTTCATTTCCCAGAAGTCGTGCGCCGGGAACGATGTGAACGCATCGGCCGCCGTATTCGACACGACCACCTCGATGGTGTTCATCCCGGGGATGAGGCAGGAAGCGTCGAAGGTGACGCTGCAGCCGAAGCCGTCGGGCGTGGGGGTCCGCAGACCCGTGGCGCCGACACGGATGCCGTTGACACAAACCGCCGCCGAGTATCCGACCTCGCCGAGGTCGAGCAGCGCGGTTCCGACGGCCTGCCGGTCGAGCTTTACCGTGGTGCGGTAACGGACGCTTCCGGAGAAGCTGTACGGCCAGCGTCCGAGCGCGATGTGCCGCTCCTGTTCGCGGACGGCACGCGTGTGCATCCCCTCCGGGTCGATCGTCAGCTCCGACACACGCGCGGCGGTGAAGTCGGCGAGCGGACAGGCGACCGCAGGACGCGGCATGTCCGACACCTCGCGCGGCGTATCGGAGAACAGATAGACCGCCATCCCGCCGGACGCGAGTTTAACGGGAAGCACGGTCTGACCGCCGCGGACATCGGCATCGACGCGATAGACCATGCCGTCCTCGCAGCTCATCAGGCAGACCGGACGCGTGTCGTTGACCGTGACGGACGCGGTGAGGTCGGACAGACTCTCGTTGTACAGGAAGTACAGCGTCCCGTCGGGGAGTGTGCGGGTCATGACGCGCACGCAGGATGGCCCGCAGATGCACGGGACGGGCGGCGTAAGCGCGCGGATCTTCGCCTCCGCATCCGGCGGGAGCCATACACCCTCGGGGAGAACGGCGTGGATGTAGGCTGCGCCGCCGACGTACAGAGTTCCGTCACGCAGCGTGCCGTCCCGGATGGCGCGGTAGTCGATGACGTCAAAGTCGACGCCGGCACGCTCGAGCGCTTTCCCGGCCTCCTCGAAGCTCCGGACGGCACGCTGCGCACGCTGACCGCGCGCGTGAATGTCGTGGACGGGCTGTACAAGGACGGTATCGGCGGCGCGCTGCCCGACGGTCGTGAGGTACGACATGCGCGACAGATATGCATTGATGAGCGGGAGGTTTTCATAGCCGGGCATGCCTTTATGAAACAGCGGATGGGGCAGCGCGTAGAACTGGACATCGCCGCGCCCGTAGGAGATCAGCGAGACGTTCATCAGGTTGATGCCCCGGACGTATTGATAATTACACACAAAGCGCATCTGGTCGAACGTCAGGCCGTTGCCGTAGACGGCGAAGGTCTCCGAGAGCGCGAGGTTGCGGCCGGTCTGATGCGCGGCGGACGCGGCGGCCCGGGGATAGAAGGCATTGTCGGCGTCATCCCGATGATAGCCGCCCTTCATGAAGACGCCGTCGGGATACGGGAAGATCTGCCGCCAGATGACGTCGATGCCCGGGATGTCAAACGTGCGCAGGATGTCGAGCGGATTGCCGTAGCCTTTGCTGCGCGCACCGTCGAGCATGTTGTCATGGTCGAGGTGGCCGGACGCGTAGATGCCGTTGTCATGACACCATGCCTGCAGCTTCTCAAAGTAGTTGCGTCGGAATATTTCGCCGACAAGGATCCCCACGCGGATGCGAATCTCCTGCCCGGCCGGGTTATCGTCATCGCCGAACAGTGCCGGGAGGACGTCGCGCAGCTCGGAACCGAAGCGCGCGCGGTAGATATCCTCAAGTTCCGACGGCCACGCGGGGAACATCAGCCCCGGCTCGTCGGTAAACATCAGCGACGCATACCCGCCGAGGTCGTCGCCGAGGGTCTTCTTGTACGTCTCGTGTGTCAGCTCGATGAACAGCTCCGTCGTGCGCGCTTCGGACGGGTCGACGTCTATGGTTGTAAGCGCGTCGGTGCCGTCGTTGTAAAGCGGCGTCAGACGGTACTCGGTGAGCGTCCGCGCACGGGTCGGGTCGTCCGCGGTCATGCGTACGTCATCCTCGAAGACGGCAAGAGCGGTCGGATGCGGCGCATATTCCTCACCGGCGGTGAGCGTGAGCGTCTCACGCGTGAGCTGTTTGCGGACGGTGGACGGGTCGCGGCGGATGACCTGCCCGCACGCCATGCCGGACGGGAAACCGCCCTCGTCGTAGAGCCACAGCGCCATCCCGAGGGATTTTGCGTAGTCGACGGCGTAGCGGACATACGCCATGAAGTCGGCCGAGAGATACGGCGGCTGGAGCGTCGTGACCATCCTGCGCGGACGGAACTCCGGCGGCTCGGGGAGGATATAGATTGAGCGGATATCCGCCTCGCGCATCTGGTCAAGCTGGCGGCGGATCGTCATATAGTTGAGCGGCGCGTTCCAGATCCAGATATACGTGGGCGACAGTTCGGCGGGCGGATCACGGAACGCGTCGGCGTCGATCGGCAGACCCGCGCGGATGTATTTCTCCAACGGATTCATTGTACAGCTTCCTTTCATGACCTCAGTCGGCAGCGCGATCGGTCCGCTCAAGCAGCGCAGCCGTTTTTTACGGTGAATTGGATCGGCAGACATTCATAGTATAACCGATGGCATCCGTGAAGTCAACCCTCGCCGACATGTGCAAATAAAAAGCGCAGGGGGTATTTACAAACGCAGAATGATGTGATAAAATAAAGTAAATCAAATGTAAAATGCGGAGAAAAGAAGCACTCACAATTTGACATAGATTTCACATAAGAAATCTTTTTCATTTTACAATGGCTTGGTACAATAAAAGCCGTAGACTACAGAGAGTCTAAAATGAAAGGAGATCTTATTTGTGAAAAAGATCATCAGTTTGCTCCTCATCGCGGTCATGGCAGTCGCTATCTTTGCCGGCTGTGACGCACTGAACAGCGGAGGCACGGTTTCGACCGACGGCTCCACCTCTATGGAAAAGGTCATCGGCGCGCTGGGCGAGTCCTTCATGGCGAAGAACAAAAACGTTACCTTTACTTACAACCCCACCGGTTCCGGCTCCGGTATCAAGGCTGTACTGGAAGGACGCTGCGATATCGGGCTCTCCAGCAGAGGCCTGAAAGACGAAGAAAAGTCCAGCGGTCTCACAGAAACGATCCTTGCCTACGACGGCATCGCGATCATCGTAAACCCGAATAACCCGGTATCCGACCTGAGCGTGGAGCAGATCGCCTCCATCTATACCGGCAAGATCACCAACTGGAAAGAAGTCGGCGGAAAAGATGCCCAGATCGTACTGATCGGCCGTGAAGCCGGCAGCGGCACAAGAGACGGATTCGAATCCATCACCGACACCAAAGACGCCTGCAAATATCGCCAGGAGCTGACCAGCACCGGCGACGTCATTACCACGGTCTCCCAGAACCCGGACAGCATCGGCTATGCGTCCCTCGCTTCGGTCAAAGACACCGTCAAGGCGCTTCAAGTGGGCGGCGTAAGCCCCAGCGAGAGCACGGTTAAGGACGGCAGCTACGTAATCCAGCGTCCTTTCGTCCTGGTGACAAAGAGCGGCAAGGCCCTCAGCAAGACTGCACAAAAATTCTTCGATTACATAACCTCTGCAGATGCGGTGAGCATCATCTCAAGCGCAGGAGCTGTCGCAGCGAAATAAAAACGTGCAAAAAGGCGGCTTCAATTAAACACGCAAAAGAGGCGGCTTTTATGCAGCTGCCTCTTTTGCGTAGATGGAGAGGTATGTGTGAAAAGCAAGAAGAAAACATTTGAAACGGTGGTACACGGTATATTCCTGATACTGGGCTTGGTTACGGTCGGCTGCGTGCTGTTGATCACCGTGTACCTGATTGTCTCCGGCATTCCGGCCATACGCGAGATAGGACTCATCAAATTCCTATTCGGAACAAAATGGGCTTCCACGGCGGCAGAACCTTCCTACGGAATTCTTCCTTTCATTTTGACAAGCATATACGGCACTGCGGGAGCCATTGTGATCGGCGTTCCGATCGGTTTCATGACGGCGGTGTATTTGGCAAAGATCGCGCCGCCGAAGATCAAGACGGTGATGGAGTCGGCAGTCAGCCTTCTGGCCGGTATTCCGTCGGTGGTATACGGCCTCGTGGGTATGCTGGTGCTTGTTCCGGCGATCCGAAATCTGTTTCGTGTGCCGGACGGGTCAAGTCTCTTAGCCGCTATCGTGGTGTTGGCTGTCATGATACTGCCGAGCATCATCAATGTCTCGGTCACGGCGCTGGAGGCTGTGCCGAAGGAGTACGAGGACGCATCTCTTACGTTGGGCGCGACTCCCCTGGAAACCTATTTCAGGGTTTCCGTCCCGGCAGCAAAAAGCGGCATCGCCGCGGCAGTTGTGCTGGGCGTAGGCCGGGCAATCGGCGAAGCGATGGCGGTCATGATGGTCTCGGGGAACGTGGCGAATATGCCGAGCCTGTTTCAGAGCGTGCGCTTTCTCACCACAGCGGTGGCCAGCGAAATGTCCTACTCCAGCGGCCTGCAGAGGCAGGCGCTGTTCTCCATAGCGCTGGTGCTGTACCTGTTCATCATGATGATAAACGCGATGCTCAACTTCTTCCTCAAGCGCAATAAGGAGGGTCGATGATGCCAAACAAGAAACTTTCCCGCGAACGGAGAGGATATATCGGCCTCATGCGCACTTTGATGGCAGTGTGCGCGTCGCTGACCTGCGCACTGGTACTGTTTTTGATCGTTTATGTGCTGATAAAGGGTGTGCCCAACATCACATGGGAGCTCCTCTCGACCTCACCCAGCTACCTGACGCAGCGCATCGGTATCCTGCCGGACATTCTCAACACGGTGTACATCGTCATCGCTACGCTGCTGGTCGTCCTGCCGCTGGGCGTGGGCGCGGCCATTTATCTGACGGAATACGCGAAGAACCAGAAGATCGTAGCTGTTATAGAATATGCGGCGGAAACGCTTTCAGGCATCCCCTCCATTATATACGGTCTTGTAGGGATGCTGTTCTTCTGTCAGTTTCTCGGAATGCAGACATCTCTGTTGGCGGGCGCTCTGACGCTTGTTATCATGAACCTTCCGACTATTATGCGCACCACGCAGGAGAGTCTTAAAACGGTACCGCAGAGCTTCCGCGAAGGTGCTTTCGGACTCGGTGCCGGAAAGTGGCGGGTCATCCGCACGGTGGTTCTGCCCGGTTGTGTAGACGGTATTATCACCGGCTGCATCCTCTCCGTTGGACGCATTATCGGAGAATCGGCAGCCCTGCTGTTCACGGCGGGCTTTGCCCATGCTCTCAACGGCTTTTTCAAAGGGCTTACAAGCGCCGGTGCTACGCTGACGGTGGCGCTGTATGTCTACGCAAAGGAGCAGGGCGAATTTGACGTAGCGTTTGCGATTGCGGCGATACTGATGGGGCTGACGCTTTTGATCAATCTGGCAGCGTATCTTACCCAAAGGTACTTTAGGAGGAAGAAAGCACTATGAGCAGTATCATTACAACAGAAGACCTGTGCCTTTGGTATGGGACTCAGCAGGCGCTTAAAAATGTCAGCATGGAGATTCCGGAGAAAAGCATCACGGCTCTGATCGGGCCCTCCGGTTGCGGAAAATCCACCTTTATCAAAACGCTCAACCGCATGAACGACCTGATCCCCGAAGTAAAGATTACCGGCACCGTGAAGTACGGGGGAATGGATATCTTCAATCCCACGATGGATGTAAGTGAGCTGCGCAGACAGATCGGCATGGTCTTTCAAAAGCCAAACCCGTTTCCCATGAGTATTTACGACAATGTGGCCTATGGCCCCCGCACCCACGGCGTAAAAAGCAAAGCCAAACTCAACGACATTGTGGAGCGCTCTCTGCGGGACGCGGCAATCTGGGATGAGGTCAAGGACAGGCTTAAGAAGAATGCACTGGGCCTCTCCGGCGGTCAGCAGCAGCGTCTGTGCATTGCCCGCGCACTGGCAGTGGAACCGGCTGTGCTTCTTATGGACGAACCGACCAGCGCACTCGACCCGATTTCGACATCCAAAATCGAGGAGCTTGCCTTAGAACTCAAGGAGAATTATACCATCGTCATCGTCACGCACAATATGCAGCAGGCTGTGCGCATTTCGGATAACACGGCGTTCTTCCTCCTGGGAGATCTGGTGGAGTACGGAGCGACCGAAAAGCTGTTCTCACAACCGGAGGATAAGAGAACAGAGGATTACATTACGGGGAGGTTCGGATAATGAGAATTCGTTTTGACGAGCAGCTCGCCCTTTTGAACAAAGAGCTGATTGAGATGGGCGCGCTTTGCGAGGAGGCCATTGCCCTCAGTTCCAAGGCGCTGACCGCCGCAGATAAGGAGCTGGCAAAGAAGGTAGCTCCGCTGGATGCGGAAATTGATCAAAAGGAACGCAACATTGAGTCTCTGTGCCTGAAGCTTCTGTTGAAGCAGCAGCCGGTGGCAAGTGATCTGCGGCTGATTTCCGCCGCCCTCAAGATGATAACCGACATGGAGCGCATCGGCGACCAGGCCGAGGATATCGCGGAGATCGTCTGCTTTCTGGACGGCAGAAGCGCAGAAAACGACGACCTGATGCGGGAAATGGCACGGACGACGATACAAATGGTCACGGAAAGCGTGGACGCTTTCGTAAATCGTGATATACTGTTGGCGAGAAATGTCATCTCGGATGACGACATCGTCGACGCTTTCTTCGATCAGGTAAGAAAAAAGCTGATCGATAAAATAGGCAAGGAACCATCCGACGGGGAGTACGCCCTCGACCTTTTGATGATCGCAAAGTACTTAGAGCGGATCGGCGATCACGCGGTCAACATTGCCAAATGGGTCATTTTCTCGGTAACGGGAGTGCATAAGGAGGAATGATCATGATCTGGTGCGTAGAAGACGAGGCCAGCATACGCGATATCGAGGTATACAGCCTGCAATCCACCGGCTTTGAAGCAAGGGGCTTCGAGGACGGAACCTCCTTCTGGGAGGCATTGCAAACAGAGCAGCCGGATCTTGTGGTGCTCGACGTGATGCTGCCCGGTGTGGACGGGATAGAGCTTCTGCGCCGGATGAAGGCATCTGCCAAGTTCTGTGATATCCCGGTCGTGATGGCTACTGCCAAGGGCGCGGAATACGACAAAATTCAGGGGCTTGACCTGGGTGCGGATTACTATATCACGAAACCCTTCGGCGTGATGGAGCTCGTCTCCTGTATCAAAGCCGTGCTGCGCCGCTGTGCGCCAAAACAGACGGAGCGTCTTCTGAAGACGGGAGGCTTGACTGTCAATCTGGACGCACGCACCGTAACAGCGGACGGTGAGCGGGTGATACTGACCTACAAGGAGTTTGAGATGCTTCGCCTGTTTCTCTCCCGTCCCGGCATAGCCTTTACACGCGATCAGCTTATGGAAGAAGTGTGGGGTATGGATTACGTAGGAGAAACGCGCACGGTGGATATGCACATCCGAACCCTTCGGCAGAAGCTGGGTACCTACGGCGAACTGATCGAAACGGTGCGCAATGTGGGCTATCGAATGGAGGCAAAAGAATGACAAAGAAGATATTCAAAAATATCTTCCTTGTCTCCGTCGTTGTGTTGTTGTCAAGCATTGTCATAATCATGGGGTGCCTGTATGAATATTTCGGAAGTGTACAGGAAAGCCAGATGCAGGATCAGCTTGAGCTGGCGGCTGCAGCCGTGGAAGATTATGGAGAAAGCTATCTTTGTAAACTGAGTTCAGATAACTACAGACTTACGTGGGTCGCTCCGGACGGAACGGTACTCTATGACACGCAAACCGATGCCAAGACCATGGAGAACCATTCAGACCGCAGTGAGATCAAGAAAGCGTTGACGGATGGCGAGGGCGAAAGCTCCCGATATTCGACAACGCTGATGCAAAAGACGATGTATCGCGCAAAACGGCTTTCCGATGGAAGCGTGCTGCGCATTTCCGTCAGCCGGGCATCCATAGGGGTGTTGGTGACGGGGAAGCTGCCTTGGATCTTTCTCGTTTTCAGCATCGCCATTGCCCTGTCCGCGATTCTGGCCAACCGCATGTCCGAGCATATCATAGAACCGCTCAACGGACTCGATCTGGATCAGCCGCTGGAAAATGATGTTTACGAGGAACTCGCCCCGCTTTTGGGCAGGATTAATCGCCAGCATCTGGAGATCAAGGACCAGCTTCGCAGACTCCAGCGCCAGCGGGATGAGTTTGAACAGATTACGGACAGCATGAAAGAAGGGCTGGTGCTGCTGGATACAAAGGGCACAGTGCTCAGCATCAACCACGCCGCACAGAAGCTCTTTGACATTGACATTTCCAGTGTAGGCCGGGATTTCCTGACGGTGGACCGCAGTCTTGACATGAGCAACGCGATGCGTCAGACAAAAGAGAACGGCTTCGGTGAGCTTCGTGCGGAGCGAAACGGGCGGCTCTATCAGTTCGATCTGAGCCGCATCGATTCCAACGGCGAAGCGGTGGGAATGGTCATCCTCTCTTTTGACATCACGGAACAAGAGGCGGCGGAGCGTATTCGCCGGGAGTTCACCGCCAATGTGTCCCATGAACTGAAGACTCCGCTGCAGGGCATCATAGGCAGCGCGGAGCTGCTGGAAAAGGACATGGTGAAACCGGAGGACAAGCCGCGTTTCATCGGACATATCCGCACCGAAGCGGCAAGAATGGTGACGCTGATCGAAGATATTATACGTCTGTCGCAGCTTGACGAGGGCGCCGGTATGCCGCGTGCGGCCGTGGACATGCTGGAGGTCGCACAGAAGACCGCCGAAACGCTGCATGACGCCGCGGTGAAAAAGGGTGTCACACTTTCGGTGGACGGAGTGAGCGCCGAGGTGAACGGTGTACGGCGGCTGTTGTACGAGATTGTCTTCAATCTCTGCGACAATGCCATCAAATACAACAAAAAAGGCGGCAGCGTGAAGATAAGCGTTGCATCGGAGGAGAGTACCGTTTCCGTTACGGTGAAGGATACCGGCATCGGCATTCCGCCGGAGTACCAGAGCCGGGTGTTTGAGCGGTTCTACCGCGTGGACAAAAGCCATTCAAGAGCTTCCGGCGGCACGGGACTGGGATTGTCCATCGTCAAGCACGCTGTGCAGTACCATTACGGCAACATCAAGCTTCAAAGCGAGCCGAATCAGGGGACCGAGATCACGGTTATACTGCCAAAGTAATCAGGAAAAACCGGAGCTTGCCCGCCGCTGCCCGGACTTTGCAGGTTGTCTTGCTCCGGCAGTGTGACGAAAAGGACGCAGTGTTGCGATTGGCGGCATGCGGTCCCGCTGCACCAAATTATTTTCAGCATTCAATCGCTATCCAAATAACAAAGCCTGTCGGGTTGATTGCCCGACAGGCTTTTCATTGCAAAAGCTGCTGTTATGCTGCTGTATTTTTGGGTTTTTATGAATCACTTCATGGTATTTTTGATGAAGCGCATCAGAATTGTGGCAACCTGGGCGCGGGTGATATTTCTTAAGGGAGCAAGGCTTGTTTCACTGTTTCCAATCATCAATCCTTCCGAAACAGCCCATTTGATTGCTGCCAGTGCCCACTCCGAAACATCTCCGGCGTCGGCAAACGCTGTCAGCTCATGTGCGGCAATGACATCATAGCCCTTGTAACTTGCATATCTTGACAAGATTGCAGCCATCTGTTCGCGTGTTATGGGATCGTTTGGGCCGAATATGTCTGCGTCATACCCCTTGACAAGACCCTTTTCGGCTGCCCAGATGACAGCATCTGTGTACCAGGCTCCTTTGGCTGTATCTGAAAACGGGGAGGCGGCTATCGGATGCGGCTGCTGATCAAGCCTCCAAAGAACGGTCACCAGCATGGCTCTCGTCATGTCTGTGTTCGGCTCGAAAGTCGTGGCTGAGGTTCCGTTTAACAGGCCTCTTAAAAGAGCAAAGTCAATTCCCTCACGGTACCAGAGGCTCTGATCGACATCGACAAACACTTTGCTTAAACCATAGCACTCAAATATCGCCTCTATTGTGTGATTGGCAGTGACGGAAGGGAAGGTGTATTTTGAGATTGCGCGGTAGCTGAGCCCATCTACAAGCACATCGGATATTTTGTAACCCGTATAAGGCATTATGGTATATGTCTTGCTGCTGAATTTTGTTACGATGGTTGTGCCGGCAGGGGAGATGGTTCCGCCTTCATTGCAGCTTGCGGTGATCGTGTATGTAACGGGGGAAGCCAATCCGTCTTTGGGATATGAAGAGGGATACTCTGTATTCTCTTCGCTTGAATGGGGATATACCGCGTAGGAAATCATGAGCATCGTGCCGTTTACTTGAAGCGTGCAATTTACCCCCAGGATTATTTTTTCTCTGTCAAAGTTGAACCGGCCGCGTTCAATCACCAGGCTTTCGTTTATGATGACATCATCGCTGCAATCCTGAAGGAGAAAGATTGTCTGACCGCCCGTTGCTGCGTCAATGGCATCCTGCAGGGTGTAGTAGTTTACCCCGTTCACACTCGCCGCATAGCTTGCCTCATCACTCAAGTAAAAGACACTGAAATTGGTGATGGTCAACTTGGCAAATCGGTAGTTATCGATTCCCACAACATCAAACTTTTTTGAGGCTCTCGGAAATGCGCCGCGTTCGAGGAATCGCTCGCGTGCGCCGTCAGTCGTGCTTATGTGTATGATTTCCTCAGGCTCAAAACCTCCGGGGAGCGGAAGGAGAACCTCAATTCCGCTGCCGTCAAGAGCGTTGTTTCCCACGGGGATGGGCGTATCGTTTTTAAGCTGACCGTTTACATACACGTAGGCAGAGGGAATTACCGTGAAGGTGAGCGTACCTTCGGCCAAATTGGATTCGGTTACCGTAACGTCCACGTTGATATCAACGACAGCCGCATCCTCTTCGCCGGGGGCTACCCCGGCTTGGGCGATAATGTCATTCAGGCCCGTTTCGCTGAGAGCATCTCCGACGCCGTTGAGCTGGATCAGGCTGATCACCTCGGAAATCATCTGAGCGTCTTCGGGTGAAACATCCGCGCTGATTTTTGTATTCACAGTTTCGGATACAACATGCGCAGCACCGGGCGAAACAGAGAACGTTACGTCTGCAGCCGCAGAAGTCATCACATAGTCCGGCCCTGCCGCCACGGCTCCGATATCGAAGCCGTCCAACGCAATGGTGATCACTTTGGATATGGTCAAAGCCTCAGTGTTGTCGGCCAGCAGATGAATCGTGTCTCCATACTTCGCGGCTCTGACCGCCGAGGCAAGCGTGGTATAAGTGATGGTGCCGATGCCGGCTGCTGCAGGCAAAACAAGCTTTGAGTCGTTGTAATACCGGTAACCGGCTGCCACATACGCCGCATCAGGTGCAGCGGCAAACCTGCCGCCGGTGATGAAGCCTTTCAGTATCTCGTTGCCGACACCATAAGCGTAGCTGCCGACGACCGCGGCATGCTCACTTTGAAAAGAGCCGCCGGTGATGGACACGGCAGGATTGCCTCCGGGATAGCCGCAGCTGTCGATGACAAGCGCATCGCCGGTTGCATAAATGCCGTGAGAGTATTGATAAGCCGTATCGGGCCCCGTACCTTTGATGCTGCCGCCGGTGATGTTCAAAGTTCCGGATTTTATATAGATACCCGTAGCGCCGGTGATTGTCCCGCCGGAAACGGTAAAGGTATTTGCCTGCGGAATATAAACCGCGACTCCGTCGGGATGCTGCACTTCACCGCCGGTTATGTTGATGACTGTCCCGGCGCTTTCTAATGCACCTTCGCCTCGGATGGTGCCATAAACGCCGGAGGAGGTCAGATTGCCCTTTGTGTTCAGCGTAGCTTTGCTGCGTATAAACACGCAGCAGTCATTTTCGGAAGTGATATTTACATTCTCTCCGATGTCCAAGACTGCATCTGCTGCAAGAGTGTTTCCACAGCCGTCGACACGGAAGGCTTCATGGAGGACATGGATGCCGCCCTTGACCTCGGCGGTGTCGACTACGTTCAGCGTGCCTTTTTTAAGGAGGATTGCCGTGGCAAGCTCAGATGTAAGCGTCTTGCCGTTGAGATCGAGCGTAATCGCCCGGTCGTCATTGAGGGTCAGAGTGCTCGCAATCGACGCATCATTGATCAACCGGATGGTGTCCCCGCTGTCTGCCGCAGCTAAGGCTACGGCCAGCGTCGCATATCGGTTCCCGCCGATCTGCGCAGCGGGGGTGTCTGCGGCATAAATGATGGCATGGTGCTCAATCACGGGATAGTTGTAAATGTGTGAGCCATAACTGATTCCCATCCCCTTATCGGCCAGGTCGCCGGCAAAGGTATTATGGTCTAAAAATTCCAGCAGCCGTTCCTGCGTAATAATCCTGGAAGCATTCGTGTCCCTCGAACCAATACAATAATCATAAGTTTCTGCATCCGTATCCGTAAGCGACCGGTTGGCTGCATGAAACGTGTTTCCGGTTACGGTGGGGAAAACCGACATACTACAAGAGCTCAAAATGTTCGGTCTTTGTCCGCTCAGGATGAGATTGTCATAAAAAGCATTGTTTCGAATGATACAGGTTTCGCTCGAAGCGTTACAACCTGCATTGTCACAAATGGAAACACAGCCATACAGGATATTGTTTTCAATCGTATATCCGCCGCTCAGGCCGACCATAAAGATGAAGTAATATCCGTTAAAGTATATTGCGCTTCCCCATTTTTCTATAGCAAGATCGGGATCTCCGATTGTACAGTTTTTGACGGTCACGTTTGTGATGGCGGATGCCGATGTCGGTTTGCCGTTGTTATAACTCGTCAGTGCATTCACAATACGATCGTAAGAAACCTTTAACGCGGCGTTATCGGTGATGTTGTTGATATGAGAGTCAGTTACTGTCGGCAAATCGGTTGCAATACCGGCAGGGTAGTAGACCGGGTACAGATTGAGATTGTCCACAACCACTCCGTCACTGCCGCTGATCAGAACCACAATCCGCGTATCGAGTGCAGGCAGGTACGAATCCTGAAAACTGTAAAGATCGACTGTATGACTAATGGTCTTGTCTAACATCCGAACATATGATATACTGATGTTGGAGGAGATAAAAATGTCAGGAAAAATAGTGGAAAAAGATCCGGCAATAAAGGTGGCCCGGCAGCGGTTAAGCG
>JAAZKA010000138.1 GCA_012800055.1 Clostridiales bacterium | reverse complement strand
TTTATGGCCGCCTCCAACGCCCGCGACGCTCTCGCGTCTGTTGGCATCGAGCTGAATATCATCGACCCCATCAACCCCAATGAGATGCTGGATGAGCTCTATGCCGGTACGCAGAATATGTGGTGCTCTGCCTGGGAGGCCACCATCGATCCGGATATGTATCAGGTCTATCACTCCTCCGGCATCGCCGGACGCGGCGGCTCCGACTCCAACTTTTTCCACATTGATGACCCCGCGCTCGACCAGTTGATCCTTGACGCCCGTCTCAGCAGTGACCAGAGCTACCGCAAGAGCGTCTATCGCGATGCTCTTGGAATCATCGCCGACTGGGCCGTTGAAATCCCGATGTACCAGCGCCAAAACATCATCGCCTTCAGCTCCATCCGCGTCAATATGGACACAGTCACACCCGACATCACCACCTACTGGAAGTGGATGCAGGATATCGAGCTACTTGAAATGAACTGACTGCCGGAAAGATACGAGTACACTGCGGAAGGGGATGACTTTCCCCTTCCGCTTTTTATTGCGCGGATTTTTATACACTGATGCGCTGCATCCCGACGTCGTATATCGTAAATCTCGCCCGTGAACGTATGAACCTGCCCGGTGCCGGGAGCCGGTGCGGCTTCCGGGATGCCTTCACGCTGCGTTTGAGCGCAAACGGGACGGCCTACTTTTTTATCCGCAGGGATGCAGATGCGCTTTACAAACCGATGCAGATGTGGTACAATAGGAAATGATAATAGGGAGGCGAATGCATGCAGATACTGCCCTCGATTGATTTGAAGGACGAGAAAGTTGTCCGGCTGTACAAAGGAGATTTCGCGACGACGCATACGGTAGCGGACAGCGCGGTGGAGACTGCGCGGCGCTTCCTTGATGCCGGCGCGGAACTGATTCATATGGTGGATCTCGACGGCGCGAAGACCGGCAGCAGTAAAAATCGGGATATCGTACGCGAGGTTATCACGGTGACCGGCGCACGCGTCGAGCTGGGCGGCGGCATCCGGACGATGGATGATCTGGACGCGGTGTTCGGGATGGGCGTGACGCGTGCGGTGCTCGGGTCGGCGGCGGTGGAGAATCCCGTGTTCCTTACCGACGCGCTGGCAAAGTGGGGCGAGCGCATCGCCGTCGGCATCGACGCGATGAACGGCAGCGTCCGCACACGCGGCTGGCTGGATGACACGGGCGTGCCGTTCCTGGACTTTGCTCGCCGTGTCGAGAGCTTGGGTGCGCAAACGATTATTTTCACCGACATCTCGCGTGACGGCTTGCAGAGCGGACCGTCGTTCATGAACCTCGCGGCGCTGCGGGACGAAGTGAGGTGCGGGATCGTGGCATCCGGCGGCGTAACGACGCTCGAGGATATCCGGCAGCTGCGGGACATGGGCATCGACGCGGCAATCGTCGGGAAAGCCGTGTACACCGGCGTACTCGATCTGCGGCGCGCAGTTGCGGTTGCCTGTGGAAAGGAGCAATGACAGATGCTTGCCAAACGTATCATCCCCTGTCTGGACGTCCGCGAGGGACGCGTGGTCAAGGGCGTCCACTTCGAGAACCTGCGCGACGCGGGCGACCCGGTGGAGCTGGCGAAGTTTTACTCGCAGCAGGGCGCCGACGAGATCGTCTTCCTCGACATTACCGCCACGCATGAAAAGCGCCGGACGATTGTCGACGTCGTGGAAAGAACCGCGCGTGAGGTGTTCGTACCGATGACCGTCGGCGGCGGCATCCGGACGGTGGAAGACTTTTACGAAATCCTGCGCGCCGGCGCGGATAAGATATCCATCAACTCAGCGGCGGTGCGTGACCCGTCCCTCATTGATCACGCGGCGGAACGCTACGGGAACCAGTGCGTAGTCGTGGCAATCGACGCGCGCAGGTGTGCGGCGAATCCGTCGGGGTACGAGGTTGTCATCAACGGCGGGCGCATCGGTGTCGAGCGTGACCCGGTTGAGTGGGCACGCGAGGTCGAGCAGCGCGGCGCGGGCGAGATCCTGCTGACGTCAATGGAGACCGACGGCACGAAGTCCGGATTCGACCTCGATATCACGCGTAAGATCGTCTCGGCGGTGCGCATCCCGGTCATCATGTCCGGCGGCGCCGGGACGCTCGAGCACTTCTACGACGGTTTTGTGAAAGGCGGAGGCGATGCCGCGCTCGCCGCGACGCTGTTCCACTACGGCGAGCTGACCGTTCCGCAGGTGAAGGAATACCTCAAAGGACGCGGCGTACCGGTGCGTATCTGACGCCGTCCCACGATGCAGCCGGCAATCGAGGAAACAAACCTGACAAAGAGGAGAATGTGTATGGAGACGGCGGGAATCGACGCAGCCGCGTTCGAGAAATCCGCGCTCATCCCGGCGATTGCGCAGGATGAGACGACCGGACAGGTACTCTTGCTTGCGTACGTCAACCGTGAGGCGCTGGAGCTGACGCGTAAAACCCATACCGCGTGGTTCTGGTCAAGAAGCCGAAAGGAACTGTGGAACAAGGGCGCGACGTCCGGCAACTTTCTGCATGTGTCGCAGATACGCATCGACTGCGACGGGGATACGCTGCTGTATCTGTGCCGTCCGGACGGTCCGGCTTGCCACACGGGAAACGTGAGCTGCTTCTATCGGGAAATCCCTCTGGAGAGGTGAACGGAATGAATACGCGCAAGAACGAGCCCAAGCCGAGAATCGGAACCCTGCGTGTTTTTATCCACATCGTCTGCGCGGTCGGGATGGCGGCTTTCTGCTTCACCCTCGGCTTCTTCATCGGACGCGCAAGCGGCGGGACTGCCGTCAACGTCTACGTTGAGAATCCCGAG
>JAAZKA010000137.1 GCA_012800055.1 Clostridiales bacterium | reverse complement strand
GCGGCGGATATGTTCGATACACCCGAAGCGCTCATCCGGCTCGACATGTCGGAGTACATGGAGAAGTACGCGGTGTCACGGCTCATCGGCGCACCTCCCGGATACGTGGGCTACGACGAGGCAGGGCAGCTCACCGAGAAGGTGCGGCGGCGTCCGTACAGCGTGGTCTTATTCGACGAGATCGAGAAGGCCCATCCGGACGTGCTCAACATCCTGCTGCAGATTCTCGATGACGGACGCGTGACCGACGCGCACGGGCGTACCGTGAACTTCGCGAATACGATCATCATCATGACGTCCAACGCCGGATCGGATAAGACATCCTCCGGGAGCGTGGGCTTCGGGAAGACGCTGACGGAGCAGGGACGTGACCGCGCGCTCAAGGCGCTGTCGGAGATCCTGCGGCCGGAGTTCATCAACCGCGTCGACGAGATCATCGCGTTTAACACGCTGACGGAGGACAACTTCCGCGCGATCGCCGTCATCCAGCTCGGCGACCTGCAGAAAACGCTCGCCAACCGGAACATCACGCTGACCTGGGACGACGCGTTTGTCGACTACGTGACGCAAAAGTCGTACAGCGTGAAATTCGGTGCGCGCAACCTGCAGCGTCTGCTGCAGAAGGAGGTCGAGGACGTCCTCGCCGCCCGGATGATCGAACATTACGAGCATCCGCTTTCAGCAGTAGCGCTGTCGGCGAAGGACGGCGCGGCGGAGATCACCACGGTGTAACGACCGGGCACAAACACATATCGCACCGATACCGAGCATACAACCTGAACGGGAGTCAAACACCTATGAACATCCGTGACATCACACTTGCGCCGTCGGGACGCGACAAGATCGACTGGGTCAAGCCTGCGATGCCGGTGCTTTCGGGGCTGGAGCGCGAGTTCCGCAAGACGCTTCCTTTCCGCGGACTGCGCATGACCATCTCCATCCACCTCGAGGCCAAGACCGCCTACTTCGCACAAGTGCTGCGCGCGGGCGGCGCCGATGTCGCGGTCACCGGCTGTAACCCGCTGTCCACCCAGGACGACGTCGCTGCGGCCCTCGCCGCCGAGGGCTTCGATGTCTGCGGCGTCACCGGCGCGACGATGGAGCAGTACCATGAGCATCTGCTCGGCGCGCTGGCACACAAGCCCCATCTCATCATAGACGACGGCGGCGACCTCACTGAAATCCTCGCCGACGAGCGCCCCGACCTTGCCGTGAACCTCATCGCCGGTACCGAGGAGACCACCACCGGCGTCCACCGCCTCCATAGCCGCGCGAAGGCCGGCACGCTTCCTTTTCCCATGATGGCGGTCAATGACGCGAAGTGCAAGTACCTCTTTGATAACCGCTACGGCACCGGACAGTCGGTCTGGGCGTCGATTTTGCATGTCACGAACCTCGTCATTGCGTCAAAGACCGTCGTCGTCGCGGGTTACGGCTGGTGTGGACGCGGCATCGCGATGCGCGCGGACGCTCTGGGCGCAAAGGTTGTCGTCACCGAGGTCGACCCGCACCGCGCACTCGAAGCCGCGATGGACGGCTATACCGTACTGCCGATGGAGAACGCTGCCGAGGTCGGGGATATCTTCGTCACCGCCACCGGCTGCCGCGACGTCATCCGGAAAGAGCATATGGCACGCATGAAGAACGAGGCGATCCTCTGCAATGCCGGCCACTTCGACGTCGAGATCAGCATACCTGACCTGCGCGCGCTCGCCGAAAGCGTCCGGCAGCGCAAGCCGTCCATCGAAGGATATTATCTCCCCGACGGACGCGTGCTGAACCTGCTGGCGGAGGGAAGGCTAGTGAACCTCGCAGCAGGCAACGGGCATCCGGCGGAGATTATGGATCTGTCCTTTGCGGTACAGGCGCTCACCGCCGCGCATCTGGCGGACATCGGGCGGACTCTCACTCCCGGCGTCTACAATGTCCCCGAACGCATCGACCGCGACGTCGCCGTACGCAAGCTCGCCGCAATGGGGCTGACCATCGACGTCCTGTCCTCCGGGCAGCGTGCGTACCTCGGCTTCTGACCGTTTCTCCCATAAACTGGAACCATTAAAGGAGTATTGAGTATCATGATCATTACCGTCACGCTGAACCCGGCGGTCGACCGTACGATGCACGTACCGAATTTCTGCGCGGGCCGCGTCAACCGCGCAAGCTCAGCGCGCATTGATGCGGGCGGCAAGGGCATCAACGTCTCCAAAACGCTCAAGGAACTGGGCTGCGACAACATCGCCTGCGGTTTCATCGCCGGGCGCTACGGCCGCATCATCAAGGAGCAACTCAACGCCGCCGGCATCAAGTACGACTTCGTCGAGGTTCCGGGCGAGACGCGCCTGAATATCAAGATCATCAGCGACGACGGTACCCATACGGACATCAACGAACCGGGCTTTGCGGTCTCCGAAGCCGACTTCGCGCGCCTGGTCGAGCGCGTGGCTAAGAACACCCACCGCGACAGCATCGTCGTGCTTTCCGGCTCCGTTCCGCCGAACCTTCCGCTTTCCGCGTACGAGAACCTCTGCGCGATGATCGCGAGCAAGCCGGGCGTCCGGCTGATCGTCGACGCGGACGGCGTGCATCTGCGCGCGGCGCTGGGATCGCATCCGGTATTCATAAAGCCCAACATCTCCGAACTTTCGAGTGTTCTGGGGCACGAGCTGACAACGGTGCCGGAGATTGTCACCGGCGCGCGGAAGCTCATCGAGCTGGGCGCGCAGAATGTCGCCGTATCCATGGCTGGCGACGGCGCGGTCTTCGTGAGCGGGACGCGCGCGGTACTCGTGAAGCCTCCGAAGGTTCCGGTACTGGGGCCGGTCGGCGCGGGCGACGTCATGGTCGCCGGTATCGCACAATCCCTCGAGGACGACAACGACTTCGCCACCCTCGCGCGCTACGCCGCAGCCGCCGCGACTGCCTCCGTCACCATCGAAGGCACCCGCACCGCCTCCCGCCGCACCGTCCTGCAGATTTTCGAGCAGACCTCCGTCGAGGAACTTGCATAACCCCGTCAAAGCCGCCGGATAATCCGGCGGCTTTGACCGCAGCTCTCCGACACATTGTGAAAGGAGCGTACCCATGACCGGAAAACGTACGAAGAACGACATCTTTGCCGTACTGCTGGTGTGTATCGCCGCGCTCGCGGCGGTGCTTCCGGCACTGTACACGTTTGTGCTCGCGTGGAAGGATTACAGCCCGCTGCAGGGGTTGTCCGGCAGCCATTGGGTCGGCACCGCTAACTTCCGAAAGCTGTTTGCAAACCCGGTCTTCCCGCAGCTTTTATGGAACTCGCTGCGGCTGTGGCTCGTCGGCACGGTCGGAGCCGGGGCGCTGGGACTGCTGATCGCGCAGCTCGCTGCCCTCATCCGCGACCGCCGACGCCTCGCTCTCTGCGCGGGACTGCTGCTGATCCCGGCGTTCCTGCCGCCCGCAGTGTGGATGACGCTGCTGACAAGGTACATCGGCCCGGCGCTTTTACAAAATGCCGCGGCGTTTGACCTGGCATACCTGCTGACGGCAGGACTGCCGATCGCGTTCCTGACGGCATTCGCAGGTACCGCGACGGCGGCGGCATATCGGGCACGCGGGAAGTCGGGTGCATCCGGCGCGCTGACCGGAACGCTGGCGGCACTGCTGATCCGGACCTGTGCGTGTCTGTCGCCGGACTTCGAAACACTCTACCTGACCTATAACCCGCTGGTGTATGAAAAAGCGGACACATTTTCCACCTACGCGTTCCGCATGGGGCTGCAGAACGGGGATCTTTCGGCAGCGGCGGCGGCATCGGTGACGGCAATGCTTCTGCAGGCCGTGGTTGCGGTGGTCGCGTGCGGGCTGCTGTATCTGCTGCTGCAGAAACGTCCGGATGCGTCCGCGATGCCGGAGCCGCCATCGGGGACATCCCGGCTTCCGTGGGTGACCTGCGGCGCGCTTGCAGTCGGATTTTCGCTGCTGTGCGGACTGCCCGGCGACCTCACACGGACGCTCCCCGCACTGACGTCGGCACTGCCGGCGCTGATGGGACTCGCAGCGGCGTTCTGCGTACTCTACGCCGCGTCGGACGGGAAAAATCCGGCGTGGGTGATCTTCGCGGGCATCGCACTCGCAGCGTCGGGGATGCTGTCGGGACAGTATCTGCTGCTGCGGAGCGCGGGGCTGATCAACACGGTTTTCGCGACAGGTCTGACGACATGGCTGACCCCGGCGGCGCTGGTGTTTGTACTGACGCTTGCGTGGGTGACATGCAGCTCCCGCGGCGCGGTGCCGTGGCTGTTGGGAACGACGGCATGCTGGCTTGCGGCGGCGGGTCTGGGACGGCTTTTCCCGGGGATCGCAATGACCATGTCCGGCGCGGGCAATCTCGCGCGGATGCTGACCGATCTGGCGCACTTCGGAAACGCTGCGGACGCCTACCTGCCGCTGACGGCGGTGTCGCTGGTCCTGGGGTTCGCGGGCGCGTGGTGCGCATACCGGGCGGTAAGAAAGGTGTGATCGAACTCCGCCACAGTGTATTTCAATACTCCCGACACTCTGTCCGGCATGTGTTATCAGGATTCCATGATGGAATTTCTACGGAAAATCGTTCTGACTTTCAAATTTTCAGCGGCGCAGATGCAATACTTCCTCGTTGACAAACAAAACGGCAAATAATCCCGACAAAACTACCACAAAGAGCGCTGAAAACCCCGTGATTTTTCGGTGCTCTTTTTCTTCTCACCCTCTTGACTTTCCCCGTGGAAAGAGTATAATACACATATTAATACAATCGGAGGTATATTTATGAACAAAAAGGAAATCAAAAAGATAGTCCTCGCCTATTCGGGCGGTTTGGATACGTCGATCATCATCCCGTGGCTGCATGAGAATTACCCGGGCTGCGAAGTCATCGCGGTCTGCGGCGACGTCGGTCAAGGCACCGAGCTCGACGGACTCGAGGAGAAGGCGAAGAAGACCGGCGCGTCGAAGCTGTATATCGCCGATCTGAAGAAGGAGTTCGTCGAGGACTACATCTTCCCGACCCTCAAGGCAGGCGCCGTTTATGAGGGCGAGTATCTGCTGGGCACGTCGTTCGCGCGTCCGATCATCGCCCGCCGCATCGTCGAGATTGCCAAGGCCGAGGGTGCCGACGCCATCTGCCACGGCTGTACCGGTAAGGGCAACGATCAGGTGCGTTTTGAGCTGACCATCAAGGCGTTCGCGCCCGATATGCAGATCATCGCCCCGTGGCGCGTCTGGAACATCAAGTCCCGAGAAGAGGAAATCGACTACGCCGAGGCACACAATATCCCGCTGAAAATCAACCGTCAGACCAACTACTCGAAAGATAAGAACCTGTGGCACCTGTCCCATGAGGGCATGGACCTCGAGTTCCCGGAGAACGAGCCGCAGTACAACAAACCCGGCTTCCTGGAGATGGGCGTCGCGCCCGAACAGGCGCCCGACAAGCCCACCTACATCACCGTCAGCTTCGAGAAGGGCGTGCCGGTCGCGCTCGACGGAGAGAAGCTCGGCTCCGTGGAACTGCTTGAAAAGCTCAATGCCATCGGCGGCGCCAACGGCATCGGAATTGTCGACCTTGTCGAGAATCGCCTCGTCGGCATGAAGTCCCGCGGCGTCTATGAGACCCCCGGCGGCACAATCCTCTACCGCGCCCATCAGGTGCTCGAGACCCTGACGCTCGACCGCGATACGTCCCACTACAAAGCGCTGATCTCCCAGAGGTACGCGGAGCTTGTCTACTTCGGCCAGTGGTTCTGCCCGCTGCGTGAGGCTTTCGACGCCTTCGTCGACAAGACCCAGGAACATGTCACCGGCGACGTACGGCTTAAGCTCTATAAGGGCAACATCATCAATGCCGGCACCAGGTCCCCCTATTCCCTCTACGATCCCGAACTCGCCACCTTCGGTGAGGACGATATTTACAACCAGAACGACTCCGCCGGCTTCATCAACCTGTTCGGCCTGTCCACCAGTGTACGGGCGCGTCTCGCGGAAAAGCTCAAGAAGTAAATCCATACCATACGGCCGGGAGCCAATACAAACAGCTCCCGGCTGATGACTCCAACGAAACGAGGGTATTACGAAGATGACCCGTGTATTCATAAACGGACATGAGGGAACCACCGGACTGCGCATCGTGGAGCGGCTGTCCAATCGCGGGGACATCGAACTGCTTCCCATCCCCGACGAACTGCGCAAGGATCCCGCCGCCGTCGCCGAACGCATCAACGCGTCGGACGTCACCTTCCTGTGCCTCCCCGACGCCGCTGCGCGCGAGGCCGTCGGCTATGTCACAAACCCCGATGTCACCGTCATCGACACCTCCACAGCTCACCGCACCGATCCCACGTGGGCATACGGCTTCCCCGAGCTGTCCGCCGCGCACCGTGAGAAGCTGCGCGCGTCCGGGCGCATCGCCGTCCCCGGCTGTCACGCTTCCGGATTTGCCGCTCTCGTCTACCCGCTCATTGCGGCGGGACTGCTGCCGCAGGATTATCCGCTCGCTGTCCACTCGGTCACCGGTTACTCCGGCGGCGGTAAGAAGATGATTGCTCAATATCTGGATCCCGACCGCCCGGCTCTCTATAACGCGCCCCGGCAGTACGCGCTCGGGCAGACACATAAGCATCTGCCCGAGATGGTCGCCGTCTGCAGTCTGACCCGGAAGCCCGTGTTTATGCCCATTGTCGCAGACTTTTATGCCGGGATGGTCGTCACCGCCGCGCTGCACACCGATCTGCTCCAAAAACCCGCCACCGTCGAGAGTCTCCGCATGCTGTATGAGGTGCATTACGCCGGTCAGAAGCTCATCCACATCGGCCGGGCGGATGAGGACGGTTTGCTGTCCGCCGGCGGTTTTGCCGGACGCGACGATATGGAGATCATCGTCGCCGGCAACGATGAGCGCATCATCGTTGCCTCACGGTTTGACAACCTCGGCAAAGGCGCGTCGGGTGCCGCGGTACAGTGCATGAACCTTGCCATCGGCTGCGACGAGCTTGCAGGACTTGTGACGGAATAAGGAGAACAGCATATGAAATACATTGAAGGCGGCGTCTGCGCGGCAACCGGATATCGGGCCAACGGCATCCACTGCGGCATCCGCAAAAACCGCACCAAGCGTGACCTCGCGCTGATCGTCTCGGACGTCCGGGCAGCGGCGGCGGCAGTCTATACGACCAATAAGGTCTACGGCGCACCGATCACCGTCACGCGTGAAAACCTCAAAGACGGCTATGCGCGCGCGGTCATCTGCAACTCCGGCAACGCGAACACCTGCGCCCCGAACGGCATCGAGATTGCGCAGGGCATGTGCAAGCTCGTCGAGCAGCACACCGGCATTCCGGCGTCCGACGTCATCGTCGCGTCGACCGGTGTCATCGGTCAGGCGATGAGCCTCGAGCCGATCGCCGCCGGTATGACGGAGCTGACAGCCGGTTTAGGTGACAACCATCTCGAGGCCGAGCTGGCTATCATGACCACCGACACCGTCCCGAAGGAGGTCGCGGTCGAATTCACGCTCGACGGCAAGACCGTACGCCTTGGCGGTATGGCAAAGGGCTCCGGGATGATTCATCCGAACATGGCGACGATGCTGATCTTCCTGACAACCGACGCGGCAATCTCCCACGCGATGCTGCAGCGTGCGCTCGACCTCGACGTACCGGACTCCTTCAACATGGTCAGCGTCGACGGTGACACGTCCACCAATGACACCTGCTGTATCCTCGCGAACGGTCTCGCCGGCAACACGGAGATCATCTGTGAGGGCGCGGATTTCGACGTGTTTCGGGAAGCGCTCGCCGCCGTGACGACGAAGCTGTCGCGGATGCTCGCGAAGGACGGCGAGGGTGCGACGCGTCTGATGACCTGCATCGTCGACGGTGCAGGCGATAAAGCGACCGCGAAGGTGCTGGCAAAGTCGGTCATCGGCTCGGCGCTTGTCAAGTCGATGCTGTTCGGCGCGGACGCCAACTGGGGACGTGTCCTCTGCGCGCTCGGCTACTCCGGTGCGGAGTTCGACGCGGCGCACGTGGATGTCGCGTTCCGGTCGAAGAAAGGCGAAATACTCGTCTGCCGTGACAGTGTCGAGATAGGCTTCTCTGAGGAAAAGGCCGCCGAGATTCTCCGCGACGATGACATCGACATTCTCGTGACGCTTCATGAGGGCAACGGAACCGCGACCGCATGGGGCTGCGATCTGACATACGAGTATGTCAAAATCAACGGCGATTACCGTACCTGATGGGTCATATGAAAGAGACTCTTGCCCGAGACTTGCGCGCGTTGAGCGTCACAGCGGGGATGCGGCTCTGCGAATATACCAGAAAATAGAGTGAAAGGGCGAATCATTATGCCGACAAATGCCGAGCGCGCGCAGACTTTGATCCACGCGCTGCCTTATATCCAGAAGTACGCGGGGAAGATCGTCGTGATCAAGTACGGCGGTAACGCGATGATCGACGAGGAGCTCAAGAGCGCCGTGATGCGTGACGTGGTGCTGCTGTCGCTCGTCGGCGTGAAGGTCGTGCTGGTGCACGGCGGCGGGCCGGAGATCAGCGACCTGCTCAAGAGGATCGGCAAGAAGTCCGAGTTCATCGACGGGCTGCGCGTAACGGACGCCGAGACAATGGACGTGGTGCAGATGGTGTTGGCGGGGAAGGTCAACAAGACGCTTGTCAACCTGCTGCAGCTTGCGGGAGGCCGCGCGATCGGGCTTTCCGGCATGGACGGGCACATGCTGCAGGCCACGCGCCACAGCGACGTTCACGGCTTCGTCGGAGATGTGACGGACGTCAACGCACAGCCGATCCTGGATGTGCTGGAGATGGGATACATCCCTGTCATCTCGACGCTGGGCGTGGACAACGCGGGCGGTATCTACAACATCAACGCGGACACCGCCGCCGCGCGCATCGCGGGGAAACTCGGCGCCGAGAGCATGATCTCGATGACCGACATTGCGGGTCTGATGCGTGACCCGAAGGACGCTTCGACTCTGATGCCGGTCGTGGATATCAGCGAAGTGCCGGGACTGATGCGCGAGGGCATCATCACCGGCGGGATGATACCAAAGGTCGAATGCTGTGTCGAGGCCATCCGTCAGGGTGTGCGCCGCGTGTTCATCGTCGACGGACGCGTTCCCCATGCCATCATCATTGAGATGCTCACCGACGAGGGCATCGGAACCATGTTTCAGTGAGCAGCGGAGGTATTTATGAATACAAAACAACTGGATTCGGAATACATCGTCCATACTTATGGACGTGCGGACGTCGTATTCACTAAGGGCAAAGGCTCGGAGCTGTACGACGAGACGGGCAAGCGCTACATCGACCTCGGCGCGGGCATCGCGGTCAACACCCTCGGCATCGGCGACACGGAATGGCTCGCGGCAGTCACAAAGCAGGCGGGAACCCTCGCACATATATCGAATCTTTACTACACACAGCCGTGCGCACAGCTCGCGGAAATGCTGTGCACACGCACCGGGATGAAGAAAGTCTTCTTCGGCAATTCCGGCGCGGAAGCCAATGAAGGCGCGATCAAAGCCGCGCGCAAGTATGCCCACGACAAGTACGGCGACACGCGCTCGACAATCGTCACGCTGCACAACAGCTTCCACGGCCGTACAATCGCGACGCTTGCCGCGACCGGTCAGGACACATTCCATACGCACTTCGGGCCTTTCCCCAAAGGCTTTGCCTATGTCCCGGCAAATGACCTTCCGGCGATGGTAGCGCAGCTTGACGCGGTCCCGTGCGCGGCGGTGATGATGGAACTCATCCAGGGTGAGGGCGGCGTCATTGCGCTCGACCCGGCATATGTCCGCGCGGTCGAAGCGGAGTGCCGCAAGCGTGACGTGCTGCTGGTGATCGACGAAGTCCAGACCGGCAACGGACGCACCGGAGAGCTGTACGCCTATCAGATTTACGGCATCCATCCGGACATCGTGACGACGGCAAAGGGTCTCGCGGGCGGACTTCCTCTGGGCGTGGTGATGTTCAACGACCGTACGGAGAATGTGCTCGGGCGCGGCCAGCACGGCTCGACGTTCGGCGGCAACCCGGTGTGCTGCGCGGGCGCGCTGAGCGTCCTGTCGCGCATCGACGAAAATCTGCTCTCCGACGTACGCGAGAAAGCGGCGTACATCAAAACCGCGCTCGAAGGCACCCCGCATGTGCAGGCGGTCACGGGGTTGGGGCTGATGATCGGTATCGAGACGGATAAGAAGGCCGCCGACGTCGTGGGCGAATGCCTGAAGCGCGGAGTCGTCGTCCTGACCGCGCACGACCGCGTCCGGCTGCTCCCGGCGCTCAACATCCCGATGAATCTTCTGAAGGAGGCCGTCGGTATCTTGAAGGAGGTGCTTGCGTCATGAAGCATCTGCTGAAGCTCGGCGATCTGTCCACCGATGAAATTCTCGGCATTCTGAGCCTCGCCGACCAGCTTAAGTATGAGAAGAAGCACGGCATCGCGCATCCCAGGCTTGCGGGCAAAACGCTCGGCATGATCTTCACGAAGTCCTCCACCCGTACGCGTGTGAGCTTTGAGGTCGGTATGTATCAGCTCGGCGGCAGCGCGCTGTTCCTTTCGAACCGCGACATCCAGCTCGGACGCGGCGAACCGATCAAGGACACCGCGCGGGTGCTCTCGCGCTACTGCGACGGCATCATGATCCGCACCTTCGCGCAGGCGGACGTCGAGGATCTCGCGAAGTACGGCTCGATCCCGATCATCAACGGTCTGACCGACTACGCACATCCGTGCCAGGTACTCGCAGATCTGCAGACAATCCGTGAATATAAGCACACTCTGAAGGGTCTGAAGTTCTGCTTTGTCGGCGACGGCAACAACATGGCGAACTCGCTGATTGTAGGGTGCCTGAAGGTGGGCATGGACGTCGCGATTGCGTGTCCGGACGCCTACCGGCCCGACGCGGAGATCGTCAAGTGGGCGTATTCCACCAGCCGCTTCACGATGACACCGGACATCCCGACCGCCGCAAAGGATGCAGACGTGCTGTACACGGATGTCTGGGCGTCGATGGGGCAGGAGGAAGAGGCCGCGATCCGCCGTCAGGCATTCGCGGGCTACCAGATCAACGATGCGGTGATGGCGGTCGCAAAGCCCGACGCAATGGTACTGCACTGTCTGCCGGCGCATCGTGAGGAAGAGATCACCGAAAAGGTCTTCGAGGCCCACGCGAATGAAATCTTCGACGAGGCTGAGAACCGTCTGCACGCACAGAAGGCCGTCCTTGTGAAGGTCATGGGCAGGTAGGATACAAAATTTATCAGCCGTCCCCGACGTTTCAGATATCTGAAACATCGGGGACGGCTTTTTCTACAGTCCTGCGACCGCCTTGAGACGCCCTTGACCATGCGCAAGCCCCCTCCGGCTGAGAAGGGCACGCCTTAATCCGGACGGTACTCGAACAGATCGCCCGGCTGGCAGTCCAGCGCCGCACACAGCCGCTCCAGCGTCTCCAATCGCACCGCCTTCGCGCGGCCGTTTTTCAGGATCGACAGGTTCGCCATCGTAATCCCCACACGCTCGGAGAGCTCCGTCAGGCTCATCTTCCGCCGTGCCATCATCACGTCCAGGTTGACAACAATCATCCGCACCACCTCAGATCGTGCCGTCGTTCTCCTCTTTGAGAACGACGGCTTTGTCTACCAGGTGCGACAGCGTGAACGAGACCACCGCAATCCCCAGTCCCGCAACGATCAGACAGAACCCCAGCGGCAGAAAGTTCAGCGCGAGGATATCCAGCAGGAAGAACGCGATGATCGCAATGAACGCCGCGCCCGTGTCGCACAGCGCCAGGATGCCGATTACCCGCAGCCGTGCGGCGTTCTCATGGCAGAACGAATTGTCGCGGCCGATCTCCCGCACGATGCGCAGGAAAATCGCAAGCGCGATATAGCACGGTGCCGCGAGTATCCAGACGCTGACGCTGTAGAGTACCCGGTACCATGTCGGTTCGAGCGGCTGGTCGGCATGGAACCCCACGCCCGGCATCGCCAGTACGCAGACCACGACACCCATCACCGCGACCATCCCCGCTGCAATGCGCAGCCACCTTGCAAGCGCCGCCTGTTTCATATCGTATCCCCTCCGTGAGCCTGTATCAGAATACGTTCAGTATACCACGGGAGATGCTGTCCGTCAAGCATTTATTATCGACTCACGATAAAAAGTGCCGACGGATGTTCGGTGTTTATGGTAATCGTTCCGGGGATATGCCGGTTTTATGGTGTATATGGGAAAACCCTTCTCCCTGATTCGACACAGGGAGAAGGGTTTTGTCGGATTGCGCCGGTTTCAGCGTTCAATATCGACGTACGGGGTGGCGATGTAGGTATCCTCGACGTTGTCGCAGATGACGGTGAACAGCCGCGCCCAGTCATCGGCATCGGGATTCTCAACGAGCGCGGATATATAGAACACAGCCATCCATTCATCCACATAACGGAAGCCGTGGATGTAGCTCTCGTCCCAGTTGATCGTTCCGTCGATGTTGACTTCCTCGATCGCGCTCATGACCCGCTCGATATCAAAATCCAGCTTTTCTATGGCGTCGTCAAAGTCCTCCAGTTCCTCCTGCGCGATGTTGTAGTTCCAGCTGTAGATATCTCCGTCCGTGCCGTAGGTCGGGTACTCGTTGCACAGCATCACAATCTGCAGATAGCTCTCGTCGAGGTAGATGTCGGCACGCCAATCGAGCCACCCGCCGTCCGTGTCCTTCTCGAACTGTACGTAGTAGTCGTACATCGCCTGCAGATCCTCGTTGATCGCCTCGATCGCGTCGTTGTCCGGGCCGTAGACGTAGGGGATCTCAACGATCCAGTCGCCGTCGAACTTCAACGCCAGCCAGTCGATCTCGATGCCGCCGGCGGCGAGTCCCGTCGGGATCAGCGTCAGTTCATTGCTCTGGTACTCGTAGTCCATCGGCACGCCGCTGACCAGACCCTTGTCCTCATAGCCCTTCGTCAGCAGTGTGAGGGTCAGGCAAAAGATTCCCCTGTCTTCGTCGTAGCTGCCGAGTACATGATAGGTCAGCTCAAGCTGCGCATCGCCGTCCGCGTCGTAGACATCCATCTCAACAGTGTTGCCCTCGGTAATCTCATAGGTGCCGATCAACAGCGTATGACTCTGCTCGCCGTTGTAGATGATGTCGATCCCTACGCGGCCGGTGTCGTTGAACTCGAAGATGCAAACGCCGTCTTCGCTCGCCATGCCCCAAACACCGTAGAGGAAATCCTCCGACAGCGACGGATTGAGATAGCTCAGGTCAAACGAGATGTCCAGCAGTCCGTCCGCAGGGTCCAGCATCCCGGTCGCACGATCGACGGTCGGGCTGCAGGTGTAGACGTTCTTCGGGTTCTCCGCAACGATCTCGAAGTCCCCGTGCGTGCCATCAGCGGAGAGGAAAATCAGATCGTTCGTATCGTTGACCTGTTCCCCGCGCTTACCGTCCCAGGAAAGCCTGTAGATGTGCAGCACCGTCTCGTCGTACTTCGGGATGATCACAAACAGATCTCTGCCCTCGAGGTCGATATACTCGTAGGAGACACTGAAGCCGTAGTCGGACATATACTTGGCGATGACGTCCTCCGGCTCCTGCGTGAATGCGCCCAGGTGGCCGACGGCAATGCTGTAGGCATCGTTGAGCGTCCCGAAGGTGCGGTAGCAGGAGAACATTTCGTACGGCTCGGCGGTCGTCGCGGATGTGGTGACTCTTGTTGTCGACGTAGTCGTCGCGGCAGTCGTCGTTGCCGCAGTCGTCGCGGTATCAGATTCCATCGTCGTCTGGGAGGGAAGCTTGACGGGCGGCAGTTTGGTTGTGGTCGTCGCGTTGCCGATGCCGCCCTTGCAGCCCGCAAGTGTGCCCAGCAACGCCAATATCAACAGGAACGCAATTGCTTTTTTCATATAGGGACGCTCCTCCTATCTCAAATGGTTTTCAGCTCAAGCAAATCCGGTACTCCCACGTCTCGCAGTCGTATATGCTGACGGCGGGTGTATTTGAAAACTGTCCGAGTTTCGTCAGCCGTATCTCCAGATCGCCGGTCTCGCGATCCTCGAGGACATTGAAGTTGGACAGCTGCAGCACGTCTGCTTCGCCGGGACGTTTGGTATCGATAACGGTCAGCGTTTCTTTTCTCAGACAGCCCCACTCCTCATCGACCTCGCAGATGACCAGCGGCCAGCGCGGGCTGTTGCCGGACGTTTGTGTCGGGTCGGTGATGTTCCCGATCCAGTAGAGCCGCCCGGTCTTTTGGGCACGGATGAGCGCGGAGATCGTCGCGGAGGAATAGACCACCTCGCGCGTATCAAAATGCCAGGGCATGGCGGGTGTGAACGTTCGCCCG
>JAAZKA010000136.1 GCA_012800055.1 Clostridiales bacterium | reverse complement strand
ATATACTCGACGATTTTGAGATAGCTGGGGCGGAAATCCTGCCCCCACTGGGAGACGCAGTGCGCCTCGTCGATGGCAACGAGAGAGATCGGTACGGACTGTGAGAAGCGTAAAAAGGAATCGGTAAGCAGACGCTCGGGGGCGACGTACAGCAGCTTGTACGCACCGCGGCGGGCGTCGGAGAGGGTGTTCATGTACTCGTCGGAACTCAGAGAACTGTTGAGGAACGCGGCGGGGATGCCGGCGTCGACGAGCGCCTCGACCTGATCCTTCATCAGGGAGATCAGCGGAGAGACGACGATTGTGACGCCGGGGAGCATGAGCGCGGGGATCTGATAGCAGATCGATTTGCCGGCGCCGGTGGGCATGACGCCGAAGACGTCGCGGCCCTGCAGCAGCGCGTCGACGAGCGTTTCCTGACCCTCGCGGAAGGCGTCATGCCCGAAGAACTTACGAAGGGTTTCCAGTTTATCCATTATACGACGCGAAACTCCGCGTGCAAACCTCCTACAGACACCGTAAACGTTCCCGGCTCGACCTCCGGGCGCATCTGCTCATTGATGAACGCGAAATCCTCGAACCCGAGGGTGAACGTGACGCGTTTTGTCTCACCCGGCGCAAGCGTGACCTTCTCGAACCCGCGCAACTGCTTGACGAACGGTGTGATCCGGCACACGCAGTCGGTGAGATAGAGCTGTACAACCTCCGCGCCTGTCCGGTCGCCTGTGTTTTGGACGTCGACGGCGACGGTGATGTTCCCGTCCGGCTCGGTCTCGGGCGTAACGGTGAGATTTTCATATGCGAACGTGGTATAGGACAGCCCGTAACCGAAGGGATAAAGGGGCGTGGTGGTTTCGAAGACGTAATCGCGTCCGGGATTCTCGGGAGAGCCGGGTTGGTGGTAGATATTCGCGGAGGACACCTTGCGGTTATAGTAGCACGGAAGCTGCCCGACGGAGCGCGGGACGGAGATCGGCAGCTTGCCCGACGGGTTGACGTCGCCGAACAGCAGGTCACAGACGGCATGTCCGCCCTGCTCACCGGGATACCAGACTTCGAGGATGGCGGGGAGATGCGTGTCGGCCCAGGTGACGGAGTGTGGGCGTCCGGACATCAGCACCAGAACGGTGGGCGTGCCGGTCTGATACACGGCCTCGAGCAGCTTTTGCTGCGCTGCGGGGAGGTCGAGATCGGTGACGTCGAAGCCCTCGCCGCAGGTGACGACCGGGCGGCGGGAGGACTCATCGTCGCCCCACCATCCGTGGTAGTAGGAGGAATTGTCGCCGAGCACGACGACCGCGACGTCGGACGCATGGGCCTTGCGGACGGCGTCGTCGAGAAGCTGCGGGTTGTCGTAGGCGATGTGGGAGCCGCGCGAACACAGCACGTTCTCCGCGCCGAGCCGTTCGGTCATCGCCTGACATACGGTAACACCGCGTCGTGCCGATTCCTCCAATGTATAGTCGCCGAGCTGCGTATAGTACGCGTTCGGGCCGATGACGGCGACGCGTCCGGGGTTTTTCGCGAGAGGGAGGATGCCGGTATTCTTCAGCAGCACGGCGGATTCGGTCGCGGCTCTGCGGGACAGCTTCAGCGACTGCGTGTTTCGAACGGCGGCATGATCGGGGACGAATGGGTCTTCGAACAGCCCCGTGCGGAACTTGACATACAGCACGCGCGCGACGGCTTGATCGATGAGTGTCATCGGCACCTCGCCGGACACGACGGCATCGCGGAGGTTGTCGGAGAACCCGTAGAGCGACGGAGCCTCGACGTCGATCCCGGCGGTGAGCGCCATGATCCCGGCGGTCTTGGCATCCCCGGCGACGTGATGGACGCTTGTGAGCATGTTGATCGCGCCCCAATCGGAGACGGCATGGCCTTTAAACCCCAGTTCGCCGCGCAGGATGTCGGTCATCAGGAAGCGCGACGCGTGAACGGGGACGCCGTCGAGCTCAGAGTATGCGGGCATGACCGACAGTGCGCCGCCCTCGGTGAACGCACGGGCGAAGGGAATGAGCATCGTCTCACGCAGTTCGCGTTCACCGGCGTGGACGGGCGAGATATTGACGCCGCTCTCGGGGGAGCCGTGCGCGACATAATGCTTCGGAGACGATGCACAGCCGTGGGACTGGAACGCTTTGACGTACGCGACACCCATGCGGGAGGTGAGGTAGGGGTCCTCGCCGTAATTTTCCTCGACGCGTCCCCAGCGCGGGTCACGCGACAGGTCGAGGTTCGGGGCATAGGTCTGGCGGATACCGAGCGCGCGAGCTTCAGAGCCCAACGTATCGGCGATCTCGGAAATGAGCGCCGGATCCCACGACGCGCCGAGTCCCAGACACTGCGGGAAGACGGTGGCATCACGGTGGAGCACACCGTGGAGGGATTCGCCGTGGATGGCGACGGGAATCCCGAGGCGCGTCTTATGGAGCATATAGTCCTGCAGGTCGTTGATAAACTTCGCGGGCGGGGAGTCGTTGCAGTACATGGCGCCGCAGCGGTCTAAAAGCGGCAGGAGCTTTTCCTCGGAAAAGACATAACCCGGAAAGAATCCGCCGGGGGAGCACAGAAGCCGCATCTGCGCGAGCTTTTCATCAAGTGTCATGCGCGGCACGAGGTCGGCGGCGCGTTCCTCGGGAGAGAGCGACGGGTCTTTATAAGGAAGCATAACGGGGCTCCTTTCTTATTCAGCTTGCAGCCTGACGGTGACGGAGCTTTCCTCAACGGAGACGCCGGGGTAGAGGATTGCGCGCTGGACATCCGGCTCACCGAGATAGCACGGGCGGGTGTCGTCTATGAGCAGCCATGCGGGGTGCTCGACGCGGCCGTCAGCCTGAGAGATCGCGCAGGGCAGACAGCGTACACCGTCGGAGGTACGCGCTTCGACGTAGGAAAAGCCGCAGCCGCCGTAGCCCCGGACGCTGAGCGTGACGGACGCCGGTGTTTTCCCGCAAGGCAGCAGGAACGCGCGGGTAAAGTAGGGGACGTCGAGGTTATAGGACTTGAAGCAACTCTCGGCGAGAGTTGCGCGGGAACCGTCCGTATAGGCGACATCGACGCGGGTGAATGCTGCGCCGTGCTGGTCGGGAAGGAAGAAGCGCAAATCGAGCCGTCCGGCTTCGGCAAACTGTGCGGATCGTGCGGCGGCGATGAGTGCGTCGGCGGTGCGGGCAAGAGCGTCGTACTGGGCATCGAGCGCGGGATGAGGAAGCCCTTCGCGGCAGCGCTCCCATAGGGACAGCACATCCGCGCGGAGATCCTGTATCTGAGCGGCGCAGTCGTTGAGGTCACGCAGCAGCGCATCGGTATCGCAGCCGCGCTCGCCGGTACGCAGATCAAACAGCCGCACGGCGAGGGTATGGATACGCGCGCTGAGAGACGGCAGCGCGAGGGTATAGCGCAGCGCGTCGGCGTACAGGCTGCCCGCAGCATGGTCATTCACCGCAGTCTTGGGGGATGTCTCACCCAATCGTCCCGCCAGGTAAGTTCGCCACGCAGTTTTTTGCAGCGTATCGGCGTGGGGCATCTCAAGCGACCGTACGGCATCCGCGAGAGACGGCACGGGCGCCTCGAAGATTAACGCCTGCGCGCATGTCTCTGCGAACGCGTCGGAGACGTCTCCGCAGACGAGTTTTACCGCCTTCGCGAGCCGTGCCGGGGGATTGTCAGGCTCGACACCCTGCCAGAGCAGCCCGGCCTGTGCAACGAGGATGTGGAAGGTGGTCAGCGGCATCCGTTCCTGTTCCCAGAGCGTGGCAAACATGCCGAGCGGGCGATAACGGTCGGCATAGGCGGTGAAGCTTTCGACATTGGTGACGCGGACGTTGGTCGACGCAAGGTAGCGGATGCCGAGGCGGTCATACTTCGCAAAGACGTCCTCACGGCGGCGGTTATTGAAGTGGCCGTCGGGGTAGCGGTCGATGTAGCCATAGTACCAGGTACACATGACGATATCGCGCGGAATCTGCTCGATGACGTCGGGGAAGCTCTCGAACAGGTCGTCCCACATGAGCATGGTTTTGCCGAGACTTTTCAGCAGCGCATGGGAATGGAGGACATGCTCACGGAAGATACCGCCGAGGCCGTCCCGTTCGACACGCGGGCGGCACAGCTCACACAGACCCATATCCCAGACCTCGTCGAGCCCGACATGAAAGTACGGCGACGGGAAGAGTGCCGCGACCTCGGTAATATAGCGGTCGAAGAAGGCGGGGGTCTCGGGGAGAGACGGGCATACGGCGTTATAGGACGCGTGTCCGGCCTTGGAGAAGCGTCCGGCGATATTGCCGCGCAGCTCGGCGAGATGGGCAAGCTGCGGATGGCGCAGGAAGCGTTCGGTATGTCCGAGGTTTGAAACGACGGGCACCAGCTCCAATCCGAGCTTCCCGGCATAGGCGACAATCTCGGCGATCTGGGCGGGGGAGTAGGAGTCGATGTCGGCGGAGTAAGGGTAGGAGGCGGTTTTGATACGGTCCTCGAGGTAGAGGATGCACATATTGAAGCCCGCGGCGGCGGCAACGTCGAAGAAGCGGAAGACAGCCGGCAGCGTCTCGATCTGCCGGGCAAGGTCGAGCTGGAACGCGCGGATGGTACCCAGGCTCATAAAGAAACCCCCTTATTTTTTTGAATACGGGCTTAGATCAACGACTTTATTTGAGATATCCTGACACCCGAAGGCGTTCCAGGGGAAGGTATTGAGGTAATCGTGGACGAGGCGGAAGAAGTCCTCGCCGGACATCGGGGGCGAGATGAGCACTTCCGGGTCGCGGTCGGACGCGGCGACGGTGTAGGGAGGGCCGGGGATGATGAACGGCGGTATCTCACGCCGCCGGGAGATGCCGCGCCGTACGCCGTCGTAGATGAGCCGGCGCGCGACGGTCGGATGGAGGGAGCGCGCGAAGTAGGGCGACAGCGCGGTCTTGACGACGGCGGT